>JAGBVS010000056.1 GCA_017630195.1 Bacteroidales bacterium
AGTCATCATTCAATAATTATCAGACTTAATTTACTATCTTTGCATATAAAACGTTGTTATTTTTTTACATTAAAAATGATTAAAAACAAGGAAGTCACTTTATGGAATTTGATACTTATCAGATTGAGTATCATTCTTCTGCTACTATCATTTAGCAGATGGCTTCTGTATATTTTCAATGCAGATAACTTCGTTGATTTAAATACAAAAGAACTTGTTAGATTATATTTCATCGGATTCAGATTCGACATACATACATTAATAATCTTTAACATTCCTCTTATAATAGCATACGGGATACCCTCAAAGATAAAACACAACAATATATATAGTAAAATCACTGATATTGTATTTATTATAACAAATTCCATTGCCATCGCATTGAATCTTATTGATGTAATATACTACAGATACCTCGACAAAAGAATGAGTTCTGAATTTTTTACATTTATAAAAGGCAGTGACGAAAATCAAGGTAACCTAATCTTAAACTTCATTTGCGATTTCTGGTATATGTTTTTGATTTTTTTTATTTTCTTATTCATTATCATTATATTAACAAAGAAAACAAAACTAAAGGAATCATTTTATATCAAAAGAAATTTATGGTATCTTAATCAATCGCTGTTTTTTTTGATAATTTTAGGATTGTCTGTATTAGGTATCAGAGGTGGTTTTCAGTTAAAACCTATTAACTTATCAACAGCAACTAATTACACTTCTGCTCAAAACATACCATTAGTAATCAATACGCCATTTTGCATGTGCATGAGTTCTGCCTCTACAGCTTTAAACAAAATAGAATATTTTGAAGACGACGAAATTGACTCATTATACAATCCTATCCACAAGGAACTGAACAACAACAGGTTCATAAAATCAAACACCTCAGAACAACATAATGTTGTTTTAATCATTCTTGAAAGTTTTGGGCAAGAAATGATCGGTTTCTATAACAAAAGCTGGGAAAAAAGTCTTACTCCGTTTTTAGACTCATTATTGAAAGAAAGCCTTGTTTTTGACGGAATGGCAAACGGCCGTCGTTCAATAGAAGCGCTGCCATCAATACTTTGCGGACTTCCTTCTCTAATGGCAACCGATTATCCTTCATCAAGATACGCCATCAACAGACTTGATGGTTTCGGAAGTTCTTTAAAGAAAAACGGATATACGACAGCTTTTTTCCACGGTGGCAACAATGGAACTATGAGTTTCAATTCAACTTCAAAATCAAGTGGTTTCGACAATTATTACGGAAGAAACGAATACAACGACGACACTGATTTTGACGGAAGCTGGGGAATTTACGACAATGCGTTTTTACAATTCTCAGCAGAAAAGATAAATGAATTTAAAAATCCTTTTGCAGCTGTAATATTTACACTTTCATCTCATCATCCTTATTCACTACCAGACAATTACATACTCAAAGACACTATTGCATCAACACCATTTGAAAAAACCGTCAGTTTTGTTGACGACGCATTAAATGAATTTTTCCGTACAATTTCAAAAGAAGAATGGTTTGAAAACACCATTTTCATCATTACAGCCGACCATGTAAATCCTGAACATAAATTCAACAATTACAAAAATACAAAAGCTGCACACCAAGTCCCAATCGCATTCTATGCGCCTAAAATAATTGAGAATAAACAAGTTAATGAAATAGCACAACATTTAGACATCGGTGTTTCTGTATTAAGCGCTTTAAATATTAATGATACAGTTTTTAGTTTTGGCAGAAATTTATTCGACAGCATACAAAAGCCATCATTTATCAGCTATTCAAATAGTATTTACAATTTTTCTGATGGAGAATATTTCTTGCAATCTGACGGAAATGAAATCAAGAAATTTTTTGATATAAAAACAGATAACAATTTAAAGAAGAATATATATAAATCTGATTTTGAAAAATGGGAAGAACTCGACAAGCAATTCAAGTCAAGGCTTCAACAATATAATAACAGAATGATTAATAACAAATTATATCATAAAAAATGAAGAAGAAAATAATTTTTATTGTTAATCCCATTTCGGGACATCATAACAAGAATAATTTTCCTAATCTTGTAAATAATTATATTGACAAAAACCAATTTGAATATAAAATCGTTTATACAGAACGTGCAAACCATGCGACTGAATTAACGATGCAAGCCATAGAAGAAGGATATGAATATATTGCTGCCGTCGGAGGCGATGGAACAATCAACGAAGTTGCCAAATGTTTAATTGGCAAGGAGCAGATTCTCATCATTGTTCCATTAGGTTCAGGAAATGGATTAGCTCGTCACCTTGGACTTCCATTCAAAACAGAACGTCTTATAAATGAAGTAATTAACAATGGTAAGGTTTATAAAATCGACACAGCATCGATGAATGGCACTCCATTTATCAGCATTGCCGGAATTGGTTTTGATGCTTTAATTGCTGATTATTTTGCAAAAGACGGCAATCGTGGCTGGAAGACTTATGCAAAATTAATCACAGAAAAATATCCTAATTTCAAGCCAAAAGAATACACATTGATTTTGGACGATGAAAAGACTGTCCAATGCAAACCGTTTTTTGTAACATTCGCCAATTCAAGCCAATTCGGCTACAACGCTGAAATATCTCCTAAAGCAAGCGTACAGGACGGATTGCTTGATGTATGTGTTTTTAAAAAGCCTAACATTATTGAAGTCCCTATAGTTGCAACATATTTCTTGGCAAAACAGATTGACAAAAGCAATTTCATTGACATATATAAAGCTAAGAAAATCACTGTAAAAAGAGAAATAGACGATGTCGTGAACATCGACGGAGAAGCCATTACAATGGGAAAAGATATTAATGTTGAAATTAACCACTTGAGTCTTAACATTTTATTAAATATATAAATATGTTCGAAAAATATATTACATTATTAAATAATTTATTTCATAAAATTGGATTATCTGAAAATTTGTCAAGCTTTATCGCTGAGATCATTAGTTTTATATCATTAATTTTATTGGCATTTATAGCTTATTACATAGTCCACTTGGCAGTTAAAAAAGTCATATATGTATTTATAGAAAAAAGTCAGTCAGAAAGGGATGACATCTTAATCAAGAACAAGGTTTTCAAGCGCTTATGCCTAATCGTTCCAGCTTATATCATTAGAAATTTTATAACCACGGCTCTTCCCTCCTATCCTACATTAGCTGCAACAATTATCGTCGTAACAAAAATATATGAAGTATTTATTTACAGTCGTGTTTTAGATGCAATACTAACGACTTTAAATGAAATATACGACACATATGAAATATCTAAAAGCAAGCCTATCAAAGGATTTATCCAAGTATTAAAAACCATTATTTACATAATTTGCTTATTGCTTGTAATTGCGATACTTACACAGAAACAACTATCAAATATATTAATAGGTTTAGGAACTCTTTCCGCAGTATTGATGTTAGTTTTCAAAGATCCGATTCTCGGATTTGTCGGTGGCATTCAGTTAACAATAAACGACATGCTTCGCATTGGAGATTGGATTGTAATGGAAAAAAGCAAAGCTGACGGCGAAGTATTAGAAATCGGTTTAACAACTGTAAAAGTCCAAAACTGGGACAAGACTATCACAACAATTCCTACATATTCATTGATATCAGATTCATTTACAAACTGGAGAGGCATGGAAAACTCTGGCGGAAGACGTATTGCTCGTTCTTTTGTAATTGATATTGATACAATTAAGTTTTGTACTCCGGAAATGTTAGAACGTTTCAAAAAATTCCAATTAGTCAGCCAATATATTATTGACAAAGAAAAAGAAATTGAAGAATACAATAAATCGAATAACATCGACGACAGCAACCTTGTCAACGGAAGAAGACAAACTAACATTGGTATATTCAGAGCATATCTAAACGCATACTTAGCCAACTGTCCTTATATCAATAAAGATATGACGTTCATGGTCAGACAGTTATCACCAACCGAAAACGGTGTCCCGATTCAAATTTACGCATTCAGTTCAAACAAAGCATGGATTTCGTACGAAAACATTCAAAGCGATATTTTCGACCATGTTTTCGCTGTTGTCACAATGTTCGACTTGAAGATATATCAAAAGCCATCAAGCAATAGCTTAATGTCGAGTATTGGAGTGATGGAGTAATGAAGTAATGGAGTGATGGAGTGATGAAGTAATGGAGTTATAAACTGCAATTACATTACTACATTACCATATTACTACATTACCACATTACTACGAAAGTCTTTCTATCAGAGCTTCACGATAACTTGCTCCTATTGGTATTTTATTTCCAGCTACTGTAACATTAAGTTTATCAATATCTTCAATATTTTTTATTGAAACGATAAATGATTTATGCGTTCTTACGAATTTATCCTTTGGCAATGTTTCTTCAAGACTTCTCAATGAATACAAAGCTGTAATACGTTTTGTCGTAGTGTGAAAAGTAACGTATTCATGCTGACCTTCGATATAAAGCAAATCTTCATAGTTAACCTTATATAATTTATAATCAGCCTTAACCAAGATATAATCGTTCAATGAATTAGTTTCGGTTTGAGACTCTATAACGTTTTTATTAACTATTTTATTTATGGCCTGCATAAATCTTGCATAATCAAATGGTTTCAAAAGGTAATCAACAACGCCTAAAGCGAAGGCATCAACTGCATATTCTGAATAAGCAGTCGTTAGAACAACAGATGGTCGGTTATTAAGTAATTTTAACATTTCCATACCTGAAATATCAGGCATCTGTATATCCAAAAATAAAATGTCAATATTCTCTTTATTAAGCACTTGCATTGCACTTGTAGCATCAGGACAAGTATCAACCAAGTTCAGAATTTCTACTTTTGAAACATACTCTGACAATAATTTTCTTGCAAGGAACTCATCATCAACGATAAGGACATTATACTTTTTTTTCATCATGCTTATCTCCTATTTTAATTGTTACCACGTACGAATTATCCTCTTGTTTTACTTCAAAGGAATAATTTTTTCCATAATACAATTCCAATCTTTTTTTAACATTTTTCAAACCTAAACCTGCTTGTTGTCTTTTATTTGAATCAACCAATGAAGATGATAAACCATTTATAGAATTACGAGCTATAAACATCAAACTGTTTTTCTCCTGAATGATATAGAAATGAACATAACCATTAGGGTCATTTACCAATCTACTATGTTTAAAACTATTTTCCACTAAAGGCTGAAGAATCATTGGCGGAATTTTAAAATCCTTGTTATCAATTGTTTTATCAAAAATAACATTCGATTTATTTTCCATACTCATTTGATGGAAGTCAATATATGCGTCAATATATTTTATTTCTTTTTCAAGAGAAATAAGGTCAACTTGACAATCGACCATGACATAACGAAGCATATCAGACAGTTTCAAGACGCTTTGTGGAGCTTTTTCGTCTTTGATATAAACCAACGAATATATGTTATTCAATGCATTAAACAAAAAATGAGGAGTCATTTGAGATTTAAGGAAACGCAGTTCCATATCAAGTTTCTCACTTTTAAGTTCATTCTTTATCCTTTGGTTTTCTTTTTCTGTATTCTGCAAAACTGAAATCACAGTAATGGCAACTGTCGCTGTATAAATAACAATTCTAATCAATGTTGGAATAAAGAAAGCTTTGACTCCATCGAGTTGTGGAATTTCTGCTAACGAAATATGCTTACTCATAATGGTCAACATAAACGACTCCATGTAAGTTGTTAACATTGACATCATTATAACTAAAAAGACATTTATAAGATAAAATAAGAAGACATTGCCTTTTTGAAGAAATTTTACAATATATCTTGATTCGATATCACTGGCAAACATAAGACAAACGGTAACCAGAAGCGCATGAGCAAATGACAACACCCAATTTGCCCAAAAAGACAGAAAGAAAAACAAGAAAACAGTAATCCAAGCAACTATTGGTCTTATATTTTTCTTCAGTATTCCTATTATTTTCTCTTTTTCCATCACGAAGATTTTCGACAAAAATAAAATAACTTATAGAGTTCGTGAAAAAAAATCAATCAAAAACAAACAATTTTCAACAAAGTTTAATATTTCTTTCCTATGAACAAACGCAGGAATGTTACCATTACGGTATAGATTTCGAGACGTCCGACCAACATAAGTATCGACATCACCCATTTTCCCATATTAGAAACTTCTGAGAATGAAAGAGACGGGCCTGTGCTTCCCATTCCTGGTCCACTATTTCCAAGTGCAGAAATACAGTTGAACATACTTTCTTGCAATGTACAACCACTTACTATAAGCATAAGAACTCCCAAGACGAAAAGCAACAAGAATATAATCAAGAAGTTGATAACTCTTCGTGTTTTATCTTCACTAATAACTTCATTAGAAACTTTCACTGTAAACAAAGCATTTGGGTGAAGCAAGTGACGGAAAATATTGTTAATAGATTTTATTGATATTACTTGTCTAATTATTTTTATTCCACCGCTTGTCGAACCAGCACAAGCACCACTCGCCATCATAATAAATGTCGGAATAAGGAAAAGACTGCCCCAAACATCATAGTCAAAATTGGCTGCCTGATAACAAGTTGATGTTGTTATTGATGCAACATGGAATAATGCGGTTCTGAATTTGTTTTCAAATCCTTGTGGATAAGATTCTGCATTTGATGCAACAGTTCCTATTTCAGGAGCATAATAAAACAAAAGCACTATAGATATTGTCATCAATGCAACTGCGCCCAAATACCATCTCAATTCTTCATTCTCACGGAACAATTTACCTTGACCAGTAAACAAGAAGTAATACAAAGAGAAATTAACACCTGATGCCAACATAAAAACAGATGCCACATATTCTATATATGAAGAGTTGTAAAATCCGATACTTGCTTGATGTGTGCTGAATCCACCACTCGACATTGTGGTAAGTCCGTGACAAATAGCATCAAATGTTGTCATTGGGCCAAGCCAATACATAAAACTACACAAAACCGTCAAGATAAAATAAATACCAAGAAGTTTACGAGCAGTCATCATCATCTTAGGGTGCAGTTTTTTAACACCGATTCCCGACATTTCAGCAGAGAACATCATGACTTTATTTGAAGAACGATTCAAAGCAGGCATAATGGCAAGGAACAAAACGATAATACCCAAACCACCTAACCACTGCATTATACTTCTCCAAAACAATATTCCATGAGGCTGACTATCAATATCATTCAAAACTGTAGAACCTGTAGTTGTAAAACCTGACATTGCCTCAAAAAAAGCATCTGCAACAGTTTTTACAGTTCCGTTCAAAAGGAAGGGCAACATTCCAAACAGGGCAAACAAAATCCAAGTGGCTGTAACAATGAAAAAAGAATCTTTAGTCTCAAAATTCTCTATATTTTGTTTTGACTTTGATGGGACTTTATTTCTTCCTGCTGAAATTAAAATAAAACCTGATATTGAAGTTATGATTGTGGAAACGGTAAGAGCCAAAACATCGCCATCACCACATTTATAGAAATAATATAAAGCGACCAAAGAAGTCAACAACATAAATGCAGCTTCAAACAATAAAAAAAAGCCTAAAATCCTTGCCTTCATATAAAATCACCATACATTATTTTCGGCGGTAAAAGTACGACTTTTTTCGTATTGAAAGGATGTTCGATTCACTTTTTTAAGGTTAATTTTTTTAAAGAAAAACAATAATATTTTTTTGTGAAAATTTTGAACATTATTAGCAAAGGAAACATTATTTCAATAAGTAAAACAGCTATTTTTTTTAAGATTTTACCGAGTTCATTGAAGCAGTAAAAAAATACATTGAAATGGCTATATTTTTTATTGAAATACGTTAATTTTATTGCTATTAATTCAATAATATTTCGTTTTTTTGCAATTTGAAAATTATCTCAAAATTTTTATCAACAACAAACAAAATAATTTTTATAAAATGTTAAAAATCAACCGTTTATTATTTCTTATCGTTTTTTGCGGCCTGAGCATAATTTCTCACGCTCAAAGCAAAATAACATTAGATGAGGCGATAGAGATTGCGTTATCAGAAAGTAACACAATTAAAATTGCCGACATGACAATCGAAAAAACAGGCTATGCAAAGAAGGGAGCCTACTCTGCATTGTATCCAAACATCAATGCAAGCGGCAGTTATCAAAGAACATTGAAGAAACAAGTCATGGCGATGGAGATGGCTGGACAAGCTATGGAAATCGAAGTCGGTATGAGCAACAACGTATCTGCTGGCATAACAGCAGCTATGCCTCTCATCAACGCACAACTTTGGCAAAGTTTGAAACTCTCTGCTTTAGACGTTGAGTTGGCCGTCGAACAAGCTCGCTCTTCAAGAATTTCAATGGTCTCTCAAGTAAAACAAGCTTTCTATTCCGTTCTTTTAGCAAAAGAAGCTTATAATGTTTACAAAGAAGTTTATGACAACGCTCAAAATAATTTCGAAGATATCGAGAAAAAATATAATGTCGGAAAAGCTTCCGAATTTGAATATTTAAGAGCTAAGGTTAACGTCAACAATGCTGAGCCAGAAGTGTTCAGTGCAGAAAACGCAGTGACATTAACAATATGGCAGCTCAAAGCTATCATGGGCATCGACCTTGCAACAGAACTTGACGTTGAAGGTTCTTTATCTGACTATGCAAACGAGATGGTCGCTTCTTTAGCATCAAACGAAAGCATAAGCTTCGAAAACAACACCAACTTATTGCAACTTCAATTGCAGGATGAGATGTTGAGCAGAACTATCAAGATGACCAAATTCCAATACATCCCTACTCTTTCAGCACAGTTCTCTTACAACTACATGGCTTTAGGTAACACTTTCGATATGAACTGGAATCCATATTCTATGGTTGCATTAAGTCTTAATATCCCAATCTTCGATGGTTTCTTAAAACGCAACAACATAAGACAATATCAAAAGACTCAAGATATTTTAAGACTCAACATCGAAGACGTAGAACGTAATTTGAACATCGCTATGGAAAATTACCGCAACGAGATGAACACCAGTGTCAAGAGATACACAGCAGCCGAAACAACATTAGAAATGGCACAAAAAAGTTACGACATCTCTCAAAAAATGTATGAAGTAGGTAAAGCTACATTGGTAGAGCTCAATGACGCTCAATTGGCATTAACACAGGCACAACTCACTATGAGTCAAGCCATATACCAATATATGACAAACAAAGCAGCCATCGATGAACTCATGGGTGTTGAATATGTAAAAGAAACAAATAATGATAATCAATAAAATACAACAATAAGAAATGAAACGTTTTAATTCAATTTTACTTCTTTCATCAGCTTTAATAATGGCTTCATGCGGACAAAAATCAAGCAACCAACGAACTGTAGTTGTTGTAGATGAAGCTCCTAAAGTAACAGTAACAAAGGTTTATGCTGAGAATGTACCTCAATTAAGTACATATCCAACAACTGTTGAAGCAGAAATCATCAACAACATTACACCTCAGTCAGCATCACGTATTAACCAAATCTTTGTTGAAATCGGCGATCATGTTAAAGCAGGACAAACACTTGCCACAATGGACGCTATCAATTTAGAGAAATTAAAACTTCAAATACAAAACGACTCTATCGAATATGGTCGTACAAAAGAATTATATGAAATAGGTGCGGTATCACAAGCTAACTTCGAAGCTATGACACTCGCTTACGAAGTATCAAAAAAGACATATTCCAACTTATTGGAAAACACAATCTTAACAAGCCCAATATCTGGCATTGTCACAGCACGCAACTACGATGAAGGTGATATGTACGCAATGGCACAGCCTCTTTTCGTTGTTCAAAACATCACTCCTGTCAAGATGTTAGTCAACATCAGCGAAAACAATTATTCAAAAGTCAAGAAAGGAATGGAAGTTGACATCGTAGCTGACGCTTTCCCAGGCGAGACTTTCAAAGGTAAAGTCAATTTGGTTTATCCAACTATCGACGCTCGTTCACACACTTTCCCTGTTGAAATCATCGTTGACAATAAAGATGAAAAATTGCGTCCAGGCATGTTCGCCAGAGTTACAGTAAATTACGGAACAAACTATCGCGTTGTCGTTCCTGACAATGCAGTTCTTAAACAAGTCGGAGCTGACGACAAATATGTTTATGTCGTGAATGAAGACAACACCGTTACATACACTCCTGTTAAACTCGGCGTTAGAATGGGCGACAAATACGAAATCATCAGCGGTATTGACGACGGCGCAAGCATCGTAACATCAGGACAAACAAGACTTAAAAACAACATTAAAGTTGACATCGTAAAATAAATTAAGAAATGAGTTTATATAGAACATCAGTAAATAAACCCGTCACAATAGCTCTCATATTCATTACGGTAGCTATTTTGGGTGTATTTTCTCTCACGAGATTATCTACCAACCTCTTCCCTGACATGGGAGAAAATACCATTTTAGTTGTGACTTCATATTCTGGCGCCAGTGCTGCCGACATCGAGACCAACGTCACAAAACCTTTGGAAAACGCACTCAATAGCGTTAGTAACTTAAAACACCTTTCTTCAACATCGAAAGAAAACATTTCTGTCATCTCATTGGAATTTGAATATGGCATCGACATCAACGAAGCTACCAACGACGTCAGAGATAAATTAGACATGGTGACGCAGGCTCTTCCTGACGCTGTCAGCATCCCAACAATATTCAAGTTCAGCATGGAAGACATGCCTATCATGTTAATGTCGGCTACTGCTGATGAGAGTTTGAGCGGTCTCGACAAGATATTGGACGACAAAGTAGCTACTCCTTTGGCACGTGTCAACGGCGTTGGTACAATCTCTGTATCTGGCGCTCCAAAACGTGAGATACAAGTTTATGTCGATCCTGATAAATTGGCTGCATACGGCATAACAGTAGAGTCTATATCTTCTACCCTCGCATGCGAAAACCGTAATACTCCAGCTGGTACAATCGACATCGGTTCTAACACCTACTCTGTCCGTGTTGAAAAAGAATTCAAGTCAGCAGAAGAAATGCTTAACGTCATCGTTGGCACATCTGCAACAGGCGCTCCTATATATTTAAAAGATGTAGCTACTATTAACGATGGCGAACAAGAACGTCTGCAAAAAGTTTTCAGCAACGGCAAACAAGGTGCCATGTTGACAATCCAAAAACAAACAGATGCTAACACAGTACAAGTCATCAAAGGTATAAAGAAAGAACTCAAGAAAATCGAAAAAGACCTTCCTTCTGACATCAAGCTCAACATCATCATCGATGGTTCAACAAACATCATCGACACTATCAACTCATTGAAAGATACTATCATGATTACCTTCTTGGTCGTTATGGCTGTCGTATTTATCTTCTTGGGAAGATGGAGAGCTACTGTCATCATCGTTCTCTCTATTCCTATCTCATTGGTCGCTTCTGTCATCTATCTTTTCGCAACAGGCAACACACTCAACATCATCTCAATGAGTGCTTTGACAATCGCCATCGGTATGGTTGTTGACGACGCTATCGTTGTTTTGGAAAACATCACTTCACACATCGACCGTGGCGCTAAACCAAAAGAAGCCGCTGTTCACGCAACTCAAGAAGTCTCTATCTCTGTTATCGCTTCAACATTGACAATGCTCGCTGTGTTCTTGCCTCTTACAATGGTTGACGGTATCATCGGCATCTTCTTCAAACAATTAGGCTGGATTGTAAGTATCATCATGATCGTTTCAACATCAGCTGCTTTGACACTCGTACCTATGATGTGTTCAAGAATGTTGAAACAAAACCCAAGAACTCACAGATGGCATGCAATATTATTCACACCTATTAATAAAGCTCTCGATGCTCTCAGCCGCGGCTATGGACGTCTCATCGCTTGGGCTGTAACACATCGCAAATCTGTTGTGTTTATCTCCTTGGTAATATTCATCGCTACCATAATATTAACAGCACCTAACATGAAGACAGAGTTCCTTCCTTCAATGGACCAAGGACGTCTCTCTATCAGCATCGAACTCCCAGTTGGTACAGGTGAAAATATTACTGGACAACTTGCCAAAGAATTATACGACAAATATAAAGCTGAGATTCCTGAAATCAAAATGCTTAACTATAACTATGGTGTAGCTGATGAAGACAATGCCTTCGCATCTATGAATAACAACGGTACTCACATCATCTCAATGAATGCCGACTTAGGAAGAAAGACAGAACGTAGCAGAAGCACACAAGAAATAGCTGAATACATACGTGAAGACCTTAAATCCAACCCTATCATCAAGAAATACAATGTAGGAACCGGCATGGGTATGGGCGGAGCCGCTACAGTAAAACTTGAATTATACGGTTACGACTTCAACAACTCTGATAAGATTGCCAACGCATTGAAGGACAGCCTCATCAACACTCCTCAATTCTCTCAAGTACTTGTCAGCCGCGACGAATACACTCCAGAATATTACGTCGATTTCGACCGTGAAAAACTTAAACTCAACGGCATCGACATCACAACAGCTTCAACAATGGTTAGAAACCGCATCAATGGTTCTGTGATGACATTCTTCCGTGAAGACGGCGACGAATATAATATCCGCGTCCGCTACGCTCCTGAATTCCGTCAAAGCATTGATGACATTGAAAACATTGTACTTTACGGCTCACAAGGACAAGCAATAAAATTACAAGACGTTGCTAAAGTCGTTGAAGGCATGACACCTCCAAAAATCGAACGTAAAGACCGTGAACGTGTTGTAACAATCACTGGTATCATTTCAACAGGATACGCTTTGAGCGAAGGTGTTGAAGTAGCTCAACACTTCATCGAAAAAGCAGACATACCAACAGAATTCATGGTCAAGATTGCCGGTGACTACGAAAACCAACAAGAGTCATTCTCCGGTTTGTTCCTCTTGTTAATACTTATCGTCATCTTGGTTTATGTCGTTATGGCATCACAATTCGAGTCATTGCTCGACCCATTTGTAATCATGTTCTCAGTACCATTCGCTATCACCGGCGTTCTCATCGGTTTGGCAGTCACTGATATGGCTTTAGGTGTCATGGCTTTGATTGGTATCTTGATTCTCGTCGGTATCGTTGTTAAGAACGGTATCGTTCTCATCGACTACGCTATCTTATGTCACGACAGAGGTATGGACATTAACACTGCTGTTATTACAGCTTCAAGACAACGTTTGCGTCCTATCTTGATGACAACATTGACAACAGTTCTCGGCATGGTTCCTATGGCACTCGGCACTGGCGAAGGAGCAGAAATGTGGAACGGTCTCGGTATCACTGTGGCTTGGGGTCTCTCCGTTTCAACATTGATTACACTCGTACTCATCCCTACCCTCTATGCCGCATTCGTTTCAAGAAGAGAAAAACGCCAAGCTAAGAAAGCAATGAAGAAAATTCAGAATGCATAATTCATAATTACAGAGACGTGTCATTATAACATAAAACTTTGACACGTCTCTATTAACAAACTTAAATAGATAAACTAATTATTATGACAGGAATATTCATAGCTTATAATCAAGCATATTACGAAGAAGTGATTGAGTTGTTAGAGAAAAACTACAGCAAAGGTTTCACTCGCTGGAATGAAATTAACGGCAGAGGCAGCCGTGGCGGTGAGCCTCATTTGGGTTCTCACACATGGCCTACTTTCAACGATGCAATACTCACTTTCGTAGAAGATGAATTCGTTGACAATATCTTAAACGATCTCCATCAATTAGATACAAAAACTGAAGAACTCGGACTAAGAGCCTTCAGCTGGAAAATAGACAAATCTATATAACAAAAAAGCCGTGAAAATTCACGGCTTTTTTACTTTTATATTCATTTATTAATTCTTAGCTGCATCAATTATAGATTGATTTATGTCAAGAAATTGTTGAAGTTCTTCATTTGTCAAACCTTCTGGTTATGCGTCTTTTGTACCGTCAAGTATAGAAACATATTTATCACCTCTAATACCAACTTTTGCTTTTACTTTGTATTTTCCAGTTTTTTCATCAAATTCTGATTCATATTCACCGAAAGGAGCACATCCTCTTGTAAGTGCAGCTGATTTTTGTTCCCAGTATGTTTTAATAGCTTCTTCAACATTACCATTCACTTGAACTTCACCGCCTTTTGTTTCTTGGGTAACAAGACTGTTTATTGTTTCTGATACTCTTCTTCTTGCATCAGACTCTGCATTTCTAATTGCAACTTTCTCAACATTTGCTTCACCCATGCCTAACCACCAACGGTATGCCACTTGTTCAATTCTTGTTCCATCAGCTGAAAGATCTTCAACCATTTCAACACCTGACGTCATATTTCCATTTTTCTTGGTAACATTTTTTGTTGAACCACAACTTACCATAACTACCATTAAAGATGCTGCGAGCATCATTTTAAATAACTTTTTCATGACTTTAAATTTTTAAATTATACAATATTGTTTCCTAATTATTAGATGCAAATATAATTATTTATTTCAATATAGTTATTTTTTGACAAAAATTTGTTTAAAAAATTATATCTTTGCATATATGAGAACAAAACGTCAATACGAAAGTAGAGTAAAACATAATGCCATCATAATTTATATATTGGCATCATTGCTCTGTATTGGAATGATTTACTATATCGCCAACCTCAAAAATTCAATCAATCTCCAAAAGGTTAATATCGAAAAAAACGAAAAAATATTAAACCTTACAAACAACCTTATACAAAATATCAATAAAGCCCAGTCATATTCAAATCTTTACATATTCTCCGGAAATAATATTCATCTCGAAAATTTTAACATTTCTGTCTCTAAAATAAATAATATCAACGATTCTATTTATATCTTGTGTAATGATAATCTCAACAATCTAACTTTAAATCAGATTACAGAACTTCTCAACAAGAAAAAAAAGATTATCAAAGAGATAAATCATCAGTACAAATATTTTAATCCATACCAGGAACTTTATACAATAATTGAAAATTATCAACCTAAACATCAAAAAACATCTGTAAGCAAAACAATTCAAGACACAATAATTTATAAAACCGAAAAGAAAAGTTTCATAAAACGTCTTGGTGCCGTATTCTCTCCCGACAAATCATTGGATAGCATTGTTTTAGTATCAACAACTACTATAGATACAATAAACAAAACCAACGAGGACGCACAGAATCTATTGAACAACATACAATTATATACAGAAAACGGTAAAAGAAAATACATAAAACAAATTGAAATTATCGAAAGTAAATTCAACAATCTTCTCCTCTCTGACCAAGAAATCACAAAGGAAATTTCTGATTTGTTAATAATTTTACACAAACAGACATTAGATTCGGTAATAAACGAAATAGAAAAAAGTGAATTTCTAATAAATAAAAACATAAATCTATCTATTCTGATCGCAATAATAGCTCTTTTGATAATACTTACTTTTATTTTCTTGATTTTCCATGACATAAAGAAAGTAACAGCTGCAAGAAAAGCTACCGAAGAAGCAAAAAAACTTACTGAGGAAATTATGGAAAGCCGACATAAACTCCTTCTTTCTGTCTCTCATGACGTTAAAGCGCCACTATCATCAATCCTCGGTTATCTTGAACTTATGCAAATTGATTCGGATAAAAATGAAGATAAACAAAAGATTTCTTCAATGAAAAATTCTGCAGAACATATACTATCGCTACTTACTAACTTATTGAATTTCTCTCGCTTAGACCAAGGCAAAGAAACCGCAATATTATCAAAATTCAATATTGAAACTCTTTGTGACGATTTAAATGATATGTTTATGCCATTGGCAGAAAGCAAACACCTTTCTTTTGTTTATGAAAAAAATTTCAACACAAAAAAATCCATCAACTCCGACGCTCTTAAAATCAAACAAATTTTAAGTAATTTATTATCTAATGCTATAAAATATACAATCGATGGCAACATCATTTTCAAAGCAAGCAACAACAATAATGAAGTGATTTTCAATATAATTGACGAAGGAATCGGAATTCCGCAAGATAAATTGGAAGAAATATTCAAGCCTTTCAGCCGTATTGATAATAACGAAAGTTTAATTGAAGGCAATGGATTCGGGCTTTTCGTCGTGAAAGGCTTAATAGATTTGTTAAATGGCAAAATAGAAGTCAAATCTGAGTTAGGAAAAGGAAGCCATTTTATTGTAAAAATTCCTGTAGAATATGTTTCAGCAAATGAAGAAAAAATAGAAACAATTGATATTCAACGGTTAAAATCTAATTATAATAAAAATATTTTAGTAATAGATGACGACAATACACTTTTGGCTGTAATAAATTCCATGCTAAAAAAACTGGAAATAAATTGCGACATCTGCCATTCTTCTGTAGAATTTGAAGAATCTTGTAAAAACATTAACAAATACGACATGATTTTAACAGATAGAGAAATGGGCGCTTTCAGCGGTCTTGATGTGTTAAAAAAAATTAAGGAAATAAATAAAGAGAAGAAAGTCATTCTAATGACAGCAAGATCTGAATATAACAAAGAGATAGTAATCCAAAAAGGTTTTGACAATTATATAAGAAAGCCTTTCTCAATCAAAAACTTGGCTGATTTATTTAATTCAGAAATCGTTATAAAAGAAGTAAAAAACAAAGAATCTAAATTTATAGCTGATTTTCCTGAATTATGTTCTATGTTCGACAACGACGAAGATTCAATTATAAACATCATAAAAACATTCATAGAGACCACATCCGACAATTTATTGATTTTCAACAAAACAATCAATAACAACAACTTTAACGAAGCTGTTAACTTATGTCATAAAATGTGTCCTATGTTTGTTCAATTGAATCAAAAAGAATCGGCGGAATTTTTATATAAAATGGATAAACTAAGAGGAAAAGATGAAAATTCATTCCCGGAATGGAAAGAATGTTCAATAAAATTCATGAACGATGTCGATAATTTTATTTCTTATTTATACGAAAAATATGAAATTGAATAAATCATAACTCTATTCCATACAAATGCATCTTATTATATAAAGTTTTTCTATCAATTTGGAGAAGTTTTGCTGCAACTGTCTTATTTCCTCGAGCTTCTTTCAATGCAGCTATAATCTGTTCTTTCTCTTTGTTTTTATTAAGAGAAAAATCTTTAATATCCTGATTTTCAGAAATGTTATCAACTATTAAATTTTGTGTTTTTGTGTTTTTGGGAAATTCTGGAAGATTTTCTTTTCTTAAAACATTATCGGTTGTAAACAAAACAGAACGACGAATCACGTTACGCAATTCTCTAAGATTGCCGAGCCAGTTTTGCTGTTTCAAAATATCAAGAGCCTCATCTGAAATCATGTTAACTTCTTTTCCAAGTTCTTCATTAGCTTGATTTATAAAATGATAACAGAACTCTTCAATATCTTCAATTCTCTCGCGAAGTGGCGGCACATTAACAGAAAATTCGTTAATTCGATGATATAAATCTTGACGGAACCTACCCTCCTCTATCGCTTTTTCCAAATCTTCATTTGTTGCAGCTATAATTCTCACATCTACTTTAATATCTGTCGCAGAACCAACAGGACGCACTTTTTGTTCCTGCAAAGCTCTAAGCAGCTGTTTTTGAACCTCATACGAAAGATTTCCAACTTCATCTAAAAATACAGTTCCGCCGTTAGCTTCTAAGAATACGCCTGTTTTATCAGAAACTGCAGAAGTGAACGAGCCTTTTTTATGACCGAACAACTCCGAAGGAGCAAGTTCCATCGAAAGGCTTCCACAATCCACAGCGACGAAAGGAGACGATTTTCTATTGCTGTTGTCATGAATCATACGAGCTATATACTCCTTGCCTGTGCCGCTTTCACCGAGAATCAAGACAGACATTTTTGTAGGCGCTACCAAATCAATATGAGAATATAGACGCTGCATCACAGCACTGCTGCCTTTCACTACATTATTTATAATTTGCTTTTGTTTTGATTTTGGCTTAGATTCTTCTTTATTGTTCTCTAAAAGCTCAGGCTGATTCATAGCCATTTCTATTTTTTGCTGCAAAACTGTTGGATTTATTGGTTTTTGCAGATAATCGAAAGCACCAAGTTTCATTGCCAAAACAGCAGTCTGAACATCAGAATAATTTGTCATAATGATAAACGGAGTATCTATCTTTTTCTCTCTTACCCATGTAAGAAGTATTATTCCATCTCCGTCAGGCAAACGTAAATCACTGAGCACCAAATCAAAAGAAACATTTAGAAATTCTTGTTTAGCCATTTCTACCCTTGTAACCCATATTGGTTCCCATGAGTTTTTAGCGAACCATGTCTTCAACATTGTTCCAAATGTCACGTCGTCTTCAACAATTAATATACGTTTTTCCATATCAATGAAACCTCTTAATGCATAATGCAAAGTTAATGAATATTTCAAAGATGTTAAAACATTTTTGTCTTAAAAAATAAAAAAAGAAAACCCGACATCGGGCGACATCGGGTTTTTCATAATATTGAAAACGAGCAGAAAATTATTTGGTGATTACGACCAAATATTTTGTTACACTCCAGAACAATTCTGGATTAGCAACTGTGATAATTACTTGATTATCTGTATTTGTAATTGTATATGATTCTGTTGGATGAGCTGAGAGAACTTTTACCTTCTTGCCGTCGAAAGCTATTTCTTTAAGTTCGCGTTTGTCGGCCATTGTAAATGCTTCAGCAGGAACTTCTTGTCTTAATATATATTTAGATGTTAAAATGCCGCTTGCTTTTAAATTTTGTTTTGATGCGCCAACATAATAAACCTTATTCATCTCAAGAATTTGATCAGCAATTGTTTGGCTTTTTGCTTCATTGTCAGCATTAACTTTCTCGATGTCAGCATTAAGGATTTCTACTTTTGTATTAAGGCCTGCTATTTGATTATCTCTTTCATTTAATTGAACTTGCAATGAATCAACAACTTGAGCTTTCTCAGCAATTTGATTCTTTAATTTCTTAACAGTAGCGCGAAGTTCTTTATTTGATCTGTTAGATTTTTCTAACTCATTATATAAAGAATCTAATTTCATATTGTTCAATGCCATAGCTTCTTTAATTTGCATCAATTCGGCATTGAGTTTATCTTTTTGTGCAAGATTTTCATTATTCATAAGAAGCAAATTTTCTGCTTCACGAAGTGCTTGCAAATTGTTTTCTACGTCAGCGATAACACCAAGAGCTTTGTTATATTCATTCTCAATATTTTGATTTTCAACCAAAGCTGCTTCTTTTTCTGCCAAAAGCATTTGATACTTCTTTGATTTCTCTACGCATGATGTGGTTAACAAACCAACTGTTAAAAATACTGCTAAAATTTTTACTGTGTTTTTCATAATTTAACTATAATTTATTCATCAATTTTCTACGTTAAATAAAGAGCCAAAACTATACCAGAATAAGCCACAATCCAAAGTACAACCTAATCAACTTATTATCAACGACTTTATCTTCATATAAAAATCATAATGACAAAGAGCATGTGGAAATGACTGTGGAAACTTTCCACACATAATGTAGCAATACACAGATTGTGGAATAAAAAAAATCTCGGCATCATGATACCGAGATTTTTTTTATGAATCGTATTTTATATATTATTTAGTGATAGCTACTAAATATTTTGTTACGCTCCAGAATAATTCTGGGTTAGAAATTTCAATAACAACTTGGTTATCTTTATTTACGATTGTGTATGATTCAAGTGGGTGAGCTGAGAGAACCTTAACTTTTTTACCTTCGAAAGCGATTTCTTTAACTTCGCGTTTATCAGCTTGTGTGAAAGCTTCTGCTGGAACTTCTTTTCTCAAGATGAATTTAGATGTTAAGATACCTTTTTCTTTCAAATCTTTTTTAGATGAACCGATGTAATAAACTTTGTTCATTTCGAGGATTTGGTTAGCGATTAAACGGCCTTGTTCATCGTTCTTAGCGTTAGCAACGTTAAGGTCTTCGTTTAAGTTGTTAACTTTTGTATTCAAGCCTTCAATTTCTTGATCTTTTTGAGCAAGTTGTTCTTGCATTTGAGCGATCATAGCTTCTTTTTCAGCTAATTGAGCTTGTAATTTCTTGATAGTGTTGCGGAGGTAAGTTCTATCTTTATTTGAGTTTTCTAAAACAGTTGACAATGAATCTAATTTAGCGCGATTGATTGCCATGCTTTCTTTGATTTGGATTAATTCTGAGTTGATTTGGTCTCTACGTGTGTTGCTTTCGTTTTTGATTAACATCAAACCTTCTGCATCGCGGATAGCGCTGAGGTTGTTTTCAACGTCGCTGATGATGCCGAGAGCTGCATTGTATTCTTTTTCAATGTTTTTGTTTTCAAGAACAACAGCTTCTTTTTCTGACAATAATTGTTGATACTTCTTTGATTTTTCTACGCATGAGCTTAACATGAAAGCTACTAACGCTACTGACAAAATTGTTAAAGTTTTTTTCATTATTTTAAAAGTTTTAATAGTTAGTATTCAATTTTCAATCTGACTAAAACAATCCAAATTCATACCATTATTTAGATTATTATAGAAAATATTTCAATCACTTGATTATCACAATATGATTTGGCAAATTTAGCAATATTTTTTCAAATATGCAAGAGCAAAAATGTAGAATTTTTACACAACATTTCTTCTTTTATTTTGTGGAATATTTACACATAAAGATTGTATAAATGATCTCTTTTTATTAAATTTGCGAAAAAGAAAACATTATGAATCGTTCGATATTAAGATTAGCTATACCAAACATTATCAGCAACATAACCATACCGTTATTAGGTTTAGTGGATATGATTTTAATGGGACATCTTGGTTCTGCTTCATACATAGGTGCCATTGCTTTGGGAGGAACAATATTCAGCGTTTTGTATTCTTTTTTCAGTTTTTTGAGAGCCGGAACAACAGGTTTCACCGCACAAGCGTTTGGCAGCGACGACAAAACCGAAACCATTTACTCACTTTACCGATCGGTTTGCATTGGAATACCTATTATAATATTCATTCTTTCAATGCAGATTCCCATTGCAAAATTGAGCAGTCTTCTACTTGACGGAAGCGACGAAGTGAAGTCTTTGGCTATAAATTATTTTTATATTAGAATATGGGCCGCTCCAGCAAATATTCTGCTTTATTGCCTTAACGGATGGTTCGTCGGAATGCAAAACACAAAAATCCCAATGTTCATTGCCATATTAATTAATGTGATGAATATTATTTTCAGCGTTTTATTCGTAATTATTTTTAACAAAAGCGTCGTAGGTGTCGCTTTAGGAACCGTAATAGCTCAATATTGCGGCTTGACTTTAGCAATAATACTGTTAATAAAAAATTACAAATCATATTTTATAAAAATAAGCAAAAACATTTTATTCGATTTTGCCAAGATAAAACGCTTCTTTAAAGTCAATACAGACCTGATGATACGTAGTTTTCTTCTTATTATAAGCATTGCTTTTTTCACCAATCAATCAGCGAAATTAGGAGATAACATATTGGCTGTAAATATGATATTATTACAATCATTCTATATTTTCTCTTATTTCACCGATGGTTTCGCTTATGCTGGAGAAGCCTTGGTCGGAAAATATATAGGTTCAAACGATAAAAAAAATTTGGTTAATGTCATTCGTCTATTGTTAATTTGGGGATTTTCGATAAGTATTCCTTTTACAATACTTTACGCTTTGTTTCCTTCTAATTTTGTTAAAATAATTTCAGACAATCCTAATATTCTTTTAGAAGTCAAACCTTATTATATCTACATGATTGTAATTCCACTAATAACATTCGCCGCATTCATCTGGGACGGAGTTTATATTGGAGCAACAGCTTCTAAAGCAATAAGAAACACCATGATTATCGCCACTATTTTTATCTTTATTCCCACATGGTATTTATTAACGCCAAAATTAGGAAATCATGGTTTGTGGATTTCATTCTTGTGTTTCATGACAGCAAGAGGCGTTGCCATGACAATCATGGCAAAGAAAAACATCATACAAACAGTTAATAATCAATAATATGCATATACTTTCAAAATCAACATACATAAAAGGCGAACAATGTCCCAAAGCTCTTTACATGTACAAAAAGCACCCTTATCTTCGCGACAAACTCAGCCTCGAAAAAAGAGCTAAATTCAAGAGAGGAACAGATGTAGGCATTTTGGCGAGAACATATTTTCCTGGCGGAGTAAACATGACACCAACAACGCCTTCCCTATTTGGGAAAATGTTCGAAAAAACGATGCAGAACCTTAACGACCCGAATGTCAATGTAATGTATGAAGCCATATTCATTCATAACGACACGCTCATCATGCTTGATATTTTGGTCAGAGATGGCGACAAATGGCGTGCTATTGAAGTTAAAAGTTCAATGTCGTTGAACGAAACTTATTATCACGACGCTTCGCTGCAATATTATGTGTTAAAAGGCTGCAAGGTCCCAATCAGCGACATTGAACTTATGTACATAAACAGCGATTATGAAAGAAAAGGCGACATTGATGTAAAGCAACTGTTTGTCTTTAAATCAGTTAAAGACTTCGCAGAAAACGAATTAGAAAACATCGACAAGAAAGTCAATGAATTAAAAGATGTTGTCAATTTAAGTAATGCTCCAAAAATAAATATTGGAACTCAGTGTTTCACACCATATACCTGTGAATTTCGCGGACATTGCTGGAAAAAAATTCCAGACGACAGCTTTCTCCACACTACTTCATACGATGATAAAGAACTCTTCTCTTTGTTCAACAGCGGAATACAAGACAACAGAAGTTTCAAGAGGCTCATAAATCCATTATCATTAGAAATGAACCAAATCGATGCCTTAGAACAAGACACCTTTTATATTAATTACAAGAAGTTTTACGATTTGGCCGGAAAGAAAACTGAATCCATAGCATTTCTTAACTTATTGTTTTACAGGCCAGCAGTTCCTATTTTGGACGGACACAAACCATATCAAGAAGTCGTAATCGCTTTTTCTATTTTATCAAATCAAGATGGCGAAGTAATCGAATGGAATTGCCTCGAAGATTATTCAAAAATGGAAGAAGGCTTGAACATTTTAACTGAAGAATTGAAACGTTTTGAAAAAGTCATTTATTTTTCAGCACAGAATATCAATTCATTAATGCACAAATACAACATTTTAGAATCTAAAGAAATAAGCTTCAAAATCATCAATTTCAGAGACGTACTTAAAGAATCTGATTTCTTTAACAAAAAAACAAAATATGACTTTTCGCTGAAATCCATATACGAGGAATTATTTGCTTCTGAAAAGATTTTCGAACACAGCAGAATCATCCTTAATGCCACAAGTGACAATGAGTTAGAAAGAATTTTAGTTGGCAAAGACATGGAAGACGAGAACAAATATCTACAAAAACTGTATAACCGCCTTTTAAAATAAAGACTGATTTTCAACCATTTAAAAACTATATAAAAGTTTTCAACAACTATTCAACAATAATAATTTTTGTTGTAAATTTGAAGCATGAATAACGAGAATACAAATTATAAAAAAGCCGGATTTGGCAGGACAAGAGCTGCCAGTGTTCCAAGTGAAATTTTAGCCAATCAAGGACGAGTTCCGCCTCAAGCCGTTGACTTAGAAGAAGTAGTTCTCGGCGCTATGATGCTCGAAAAAAACGCTGTCAACTCTGTCATCGACTTATTAAGTCCAGACGTTTTCTACAAAGAAGCGCACCAGTTGATTTTCACTGCCATAAAAGATTTATTTGGCAAGTCAGAACCCATCGACATCCTTACCGTTACCAATCAACTAAAAAGTTCTGGCAATTTAGAAGTCGTAGGCGGACCTTATTATATATCACAACTAACGAATCGTGTAGTAAGTTCGGCAAATATTGAATATCACGCACGTATTATTTTACAGAAATATATTCAGCGTCAATTAATTGTGATTTCAACAGAAATAATCAAAGATGCCTACGAAGATACTACAGACATTTTTGACTTGCTCGACAAAGCCGAAAACAAATTATTTCAAATAAGTGAAAACAATTTAAAGAGAAGCCACGACCAGATGCCAGATTTGGTCAGTATGGCTATCGCTGATATTGAAAACGCTCGTAACGATAGCGCAAGTCTTCGCGGTGTTCCATCAGGATATACAGAGTTAGACAGAATCACACAAGGCTGGCAAAAATCCGACCTTATCATTTTGGCTGCTCGTCCAAGTATGGGTAAAACAGCATTCGCTCTGAACTTAGCTCGTAACGCCGCCGTTGATTTCAACAAGCCTATTGCATTTTTCTCATTGGAAATGTCATCAGTTCAGTTAGTTACACGTCTTATCTCAACAGAGACATCATTGACAGCCGACAAACTCAGAACTGGTAATTTGGAAGAATACGAATGGCAACAACTCAACACAATGGTATCCCCTCTCGTCAATGCAAAAATTTTCATCGACGACACAGCACAATTGTCAATTTTCGATTTAAGAGCCAAATGCCGCCGCTTGAAACAACAGCACGACATTCAAATGATTTTCATCGATTATCTCCAATTGATGACAGCCAAAGGTGATAAGAACGGAACTCGCGAACAAGAAATCAGTAATATCAGCCGTTCTTTGAAGAGTCTCGCCAAAGAATTGAATGTTCCTGTTTTGGCACTTTCACAGTTAAGCCGTAGCGTTGAGTCACGTCCTGGTTCAAAGAAACCTATTCTTTCCGACTTGCGTGAATCAGGTGCTATCGAACAAGACGCCGACATGGTTATATTTATTTATCGTCCAGAATATTACGGACTTACCGAAGAAGACGGTGAATCAACAAAAGGCAAATCTATCATCAGTATTGCAAAACACCGTAATGGTAAATTAGCTGACGTAACACTCAAATTCGTCGGTCAATATGCTCGTTTTGAAGACATTGTAGAATTTAACAATGAGCCAAGCGGCAATTTTGCGCCTAACAATAATTTCAACCCTAACAACAACTTCTCGCCGAGTAGCAACTTCACTCCTAACAGCAACTTTGCGCCGAATAACGGTTTTGACCAATTCCAGACGAGAGTCGTTCAGTCTAAAATCAACGATGATTTTGCCGGAGCATAAAAAAAATAAGCTGCAAAAATTTGCAGCTTATTTTCTTTATATTCATCACAAAAATTATTCAGCGTAAATTCTTGTACCGCCGTTTTCATCTGATAATGTAGTAGCGTCTGTGATAACAGCTTCTTTACCAGTTGCTTCAACGAATTTAATAGCAGCACGCATTTTTGGAGCCATGCTACCTTCTGTAAATTGACCGTCAGCCAAATATTGTTTAGCTTGAGAAATAGAAATTCTTCCGAGAGCTTCTTGATTTTCCTTTTTGAAGTTGATATAAGCTTGTGGAACGTCTGTCAAGATATAGAATTCGTCGGCATTAGCTTGGATAGCTGCCAATGATGAAGCGAGGTCTTTATCGATAACAGCTTCAACGCCAGCGACACAGCCATCTTTTTCAACGACTGGGATACCGCCGCCACCAACAGTAACAACGATATGACCAGCGTCTGTCAAAGTCTTTACGATTTCAATATTGTTGATTTTAATAGGTTGTGGTGATGGAACAACTTTTCTCCATCCACGGCCTCTTGGATCTTCATGGAAAATAGCACCTGTTTGTGCTGAATAAGCATCAGCTTCTTCTTTTGTATAATATGGACCTACAGGTTTTGTTGGATTTTTGAACATTGGATCGTCTTTATCAACAACGACTTGTGTCACTAAAGTAACAACATTTCTGCTGATATTTTCCTGAGCCAAAACTTTCTTGAATCCCAATTCAATGAGATAACCTATCGAACCTTGTGTTTCAGACACACAGAAATCCATTGGCATTGAAGGCAAATCAAAGTTTTTCAAACCTGCTTCATGTTGCAACATTACGTTACCAACTTGTGGACCGTTGCCATGACCGATAATTAAACGATGACCTCTTTTAAGAAAATCTGTCAATGCTTGACATGTTTCTGTAACATTTGCGATTTGTTCTTGGTATGTACCTTTTTGGTTGCTTCTTAACAAAGCGTTTCCACCGAGAGCAACAACTACTAATTTACTCATTTTAAGTATGTTTTATAATTTCGTTTTACTAATTAAAAAAAGAACGCAAATTTAATTATTTTTTCGATAAAAATCATATTTTTGCAAAATAATAGTTAACAAATGAAAAGAATAGTATATACATTAAGTTTATGTTTAGGGATTCTGTGTTTTTCTTGTGAAAGCAAAATGAAACCTGGTGATGAACAATTCATCAAAGAATATGAAAACAAGGTCATTAGCGAAACTTCTAAAAAGCCTATTGTCACAAAAAAACCAGACACCATCATTGATGGAAAGATGATATATAATTTTGGAAAAGAGAACATGCAAATGAAAAGCATTACTCTCAACGAAGCTATAACTGAATTTGAACAAGGCATCAACAATGCGAAAAGCTGCGACGACCTTATCAAGGCGTGCGCACAATTCGATTCGAGAATAAAACAATTAAGTAAAACTAACAGCAATGTGTCATTTGCTGAAGTTGAAAAAAGAAGTGATGTAAGAGCGATAAGAAAGTTATCAGAAGAGAAAAGTCTAAAAATGTGTCAGACACAACGAATTGCCAAATAAAAAAAAGCCGGCTCCATGAGTCGGCTTTTTGCTTGTATCGATAATTTAATCTTTCAAATAAGTGACAGAATAACCAGCTTGAGAAAGAGTCATTTCCGTCTTGGTGAGTTTCTCAATTTTCATTGTATCAACAAATTCTCGTTTATATGCGCCTTTGTTTCTACCGTTAAGAATCAGCAAATCACCATTCTTTTCCCATTTAGTAAATTCAATAAAGCCCATATTTACAGATGTTGCAGAACCATCTTGGTTAAGGATAAAACCTTGTTCTTCAGTGCCTCCGGTTGGTTCAATCCATCTTCCTACTGGTGATGGAGAACATGACATGAAACCTAATGTCATCAATACTAATGTAAAACCTAATATCTTTTTCATATTTTTAAAATCCATTTGCAAAACTACGAAAATAACCTACATTTAACGTAAGATTTTTCAATATATTTTTCTAATTAATCAAAAATCCAAATAATAATCTTTCAAAAATTCCTTATATTCCTCTGTGTATGAATAATCTTTATTTCTTATCGTAAACAATTTATTTTCAGCGCATTTCACCTCATTCAACACAAACTGCATATTCACTCTATTCGGTTCTTTGCCATCTATTGGAGAAATAAGAAACTCTTTTTGCAGATTAAATCCAAGGTTTTCCGCTTCTTTTATAAACAACCTCGATTCGTAGAAAGGAAGCACCAAAGCTAAACGGGCATCTTCTTTCATCATTTTTTTTGCCGAAACGAGCAAGTCTCTGAAACTCAATGTAGAGACGTGACGTGCCATTACTTTTTTCTCTTTTATAGGTTTGAGGTCGCTTGAATAATAAGGAGGATTAGAGACAATCAAATCATATTTTTTATTAACACTGTCAGCATAATTTCTCACATCATTTTGAATAACAGTGAGTTTATCAGAATATACAGACATTTTAAAATTCAAAGCTGCTTCTTCGTATGAATCGCAATCTAATTCAACGGCATCAACAGAGCCTACACCTTTTTGCGCCAATATCAATGGAATGACGCCACTTCCTGTCCCAATATCCAATGCATTGTCTGATGAAGCGACATCGACCCATTGCGCAAACAAGACGGCATCGGTTCCAACTCGCATTGTAGAACGATGATGGAACATTCCGAATTTTTTAAAGAAAAAAGGACGACAATCCATAAATTAGCTTTCCAAATACATATCAATCAAGCCATTGGGGGCTTTAATATAAATTTTCTTTTCTTCTCTATTCACTTCTTTTATAATATCATCGTGAATCGGAATCAAGACTTCTTTATCATCTTTTATAATCTGAATCAATGATTGAGTTGGATATTCTATGATCTCATTAACTTTTCCAAGCTCGCCTCTTTCTTCATCAACAACAAGATAATCAGCAACTTCATGAGAATAAAAGTCATTGCCAGACTTCTCCGGAAGAAGTTCCAATGGCAGATATGCATTTTTACCAACAAGTTGACTCGCAGCTTCTAAAGTCTTCAAGTCTTGGAAAAGAACGAATGCTTTATTTGAATGATATACAATATCTTCAATAAAAAAAGGTATAAGCTTATCGCTCATATCGAGCAAGAAGTAGTTAAGTTCTTCTATATCATCAAATTGCTCATTATCTATACGCAAAGTCACCTCACCTTTAAGGCCATGTGTCTTAACGATTTTACCTACATAAAAACATTTATCTTTTGTCATCAATTTATTTTTTTGCAAATATAAAAAAAGTAGAGAGATAAAAATCCCTCTACCTTAGTAAAATAACAGCTATTTATAAATTTATTTCAAGAAAACTGGTTTAAAGGTGAACATGAGATATGCCCAGTTGTTGCAGGCATTTTTATTTCCGCCTTTAAGAGCTTGAAGTGTTTCAGAACCAATCATTTGACTATAGCCCATGACTACGTTTGATGTTCTTGAGAGTCTATATGACATTGTCAAATCTATTTCTGTGCCAAGATATGATTCCAT
>JAGBVS010000057.1 GCA_017630195.1 Bacteroidales bacterium
CACTTTTGTTGGCAATCTACGTGTTTTGAGGTAAGTCTCAAAAAACGATCTTTGTTGGCGAATCAGTCTAAAGTTTTCCATATTTTCGATACCGATGACCGTCACATCCTCAGGTAGTGAAAAATGATTCCAGTCTGTAACGAAAAAGAAATATCCTTTCTGGGGATTCACCAAAAAAGATTCACCAGTCAATCGACACTCAATAGATTCATAACTATTCACTGGAAATCCTGGACAAGAACGAACTATTGCAAGTTTTGAATTACCAGTTTCCGCAGCCATAGAAGCACGCGAATCTAACACATCAACTTCCAACATACGATAGTTCTCGTCTTTATCAATGAGATAACGTTTTAGGGCATTGACATCACGGGCACGATATGATTTTCTAGAACCACGAGAATTAACCAATAACAGACCTTCAGCCAACAGTTCTTCTAGTAATTTATTATTTATCTTCGAACCGGCGACTTGCTCACCTGCCATCAAAGCTTTTATTGATGCACTTATTGCCATATATTACAATTAGTTAGTACGTTTCAACAATTTTTCAACTCTTGTCTTCACCCCATGTTTACTCAACATATAAGTATAGCGGTAATCATATGGATTATACGACGTTGGAGAACTATTGATTAGATAAATATTACGTGAATTTGCAAACTGTAAAATACCTTTAATATTATTGGGATGTAATCGTCCAATTTCGTCCATCATACAATGCACAATGAAGTCTCCACTCTTCTTTGCTACCTTCTTTTTGAAGACATTAATAAGCATGATATTCACCATTGCCTTCACTAAAATATCAGTGCCATCTGAGCCCACATTATTTATTCGTTCTACCCAGTTTGTATCGTTGTCGTTTTCTTTAACACGGAATTGCAGACGGAAAGCATCGCTAAGTGAAACCGTTGGGCGATTTGGCTCATTCTGCAATTGATGAGATAGACTTTTCAAATAATCTACCACTTTACGGTTCACCTCATCACGATTGTCACCCGAGAACAAATTAAGCTCACCAATAGAGAACTCATTCTCGACAGTGTAATCGTGAATAGACATGAGTAACTGCATGAGCTTATCAGATGACTCATTGGCCCTAAGTTCTATGCTCCTGATAACTCCGGCAAAATTCTTCTCCACAAAGTCACGGTTGATGTCAAGGATTACACCATCAACATCTGAACGACGTTTCATCAACGCACCAATTTCTGTTGAAATGCGTCCCAAGATGTCCTTATAGTGTTCACTTGTACGCCGGCGGAACTCTTCAATCTTGTTGTTGTCCATGAAATCTTGCAAGTCAACAGCAATCTGCAGATAGTCGTTATCCGTTACAGGCATAGTGTTAAAATGGAAAGCATTCTGCGGTTTGAAATTGCGATTGAAGTTAACGACCATATCCTTTAAATTGTCTATCGACTCACGTTTCTGATTTACAGTACCACGAAGTTGAGTCAAAAGCTGCTGGCAATCCAAATGCGTTGTTATGGATTTATCATCAGAAAGGTAAGTGTCAGGCACAAGATGTTCATTCTCCACAACTTGATGATACTGTTTTAACCCATCTTGTCTGTGAGTGAGATTCTTGAGAACCGCCTTTTGGCGTTCCTCCAATTCGTGCCGCTTCTTCTC
>JAGBVS010000058.1 GCA_017630195.1 Bacteroidales bacterium
AAGAAGATTTCTGTAATTAAATAAGCCATGAGAAAGATAGTATTTTTTACCACATTATTAATATTTTTCGTCAAAGGTATAGTAGCTCAGCAGTACGTATCGACGGAACCATTATTTAAAAATGCTGTCATAGAAGAGTTTACAGGAAGAAGCTGCCAGGCATGTCCTTCATCACATGTAACAATAAACGAATTGATGAGAAGTTATCCTGGAAGAGTGTTCGCAATGTATATTCACCCGAATGGAATTATAACGTATCCTAACTTTGAAACTATTGATGGTCAGACCATCTATAATGCTCTGTCAGGCTCAGGTCTTCCCAACGGAATCGTAAACAGATGCACTAACAATGGAGATGGTTTTGTAATAGAACATGTTTATGAGCAAACTAATGAAGAAGCATTGTGTAATATTGGCGGCAAGGTCGTTATTGATGAAACAAGCAGGACTGCAACCATAACGGTAGAAGTTTATTATACAGACGATAGTAATGTTGATGCCAACTATCTCACTATAGCCATGTTGCAAGACAGTATATGGGGTACACAAAGTAATGGTGAGAATAATATGGAACAATATTTAGATGGCCTATATTGTCACATGAGTATCCTTCGCGATATCATTACTCCCACATGGGGCGAAGAGATAAGTCCAACAACAGAAGGTACTTTGATAACCAAGACATACAAGTACACTATTCCTGAAATAATAGGTGATCCAAACGGCGTAGAAGTCAATATCAATCATCTGAGATTTATCGCTTTTGTTACAAACCAAATGAACTCGTATAAATCGTTTCCTATATTGAATTCCTGCCGTTTGCCATTACTAATAAAAAGCCAGAACAATGTTTTTCCTCATTTTGAAATGGTTACAGAGAAACATCCGGATTTGTGTTCTAATTACAGGACATTTAACATTGACATGATAAATAGAGGATTGGATGAACTTACGTCAATAAAGATGTTGATGAAAATTGATAATGGAGATACATTCGAATATGAATGGACTGGCAATATAGCATCTTATGACGTGGAAAGAATTGAGTTTGATATGGAAGTGCCGGTAGGAACTCATGAAATCGAATTTAATATTATTGAAGCTAACGGCATTGCTTTCAATCATTCAAATACAATAACAATCACTCGTGATGAATGGCATGCAATATACGTTGAGAATGAAAATGACGAAATTGTATTAGAATTGATGCAAGATAAATTTGGCAGCGAGACGACTTGGCAGATTGTTGATGACAGAGATAATATTATAACATCCGGCGGACCATACGATTATTTCTTCGGACAACCTACAGCTACGGAATTACATGAGATACCTCTTCAACTTCCATTGAATCAATGTTTAAGATTCATCATATCAGATTCTGCAAGAAATGGAATATGCTGCGACTTCGGTGAAGGATATTACAAGATAATAGACGGTCATGGTAATGTCGTTATTGATGGTGATGGAGATTTTGGAGCTAAAGCTTCTCATATCTTTACATTAGAGGTGGGGACCGACGTCAATGAGATTGAAGAAGACGCATTTGAAATTTATCCTAATCCGGCAAAAGACATTGTCAAACTGTCTGCCGCTAACAATCATCTATCAGCTGTTAGAATTTATAATTGTTTAGGAATGATGGTAGAAGAAATAGATGAAAGAACGCAGCACGCATCAGATGAAATAGAAATCAATGTTTCAGGATATAAATCTGGAATTTATTTCATCAATGTTTACGATAATAACGGAAATGTTACGACAAAGAAGATTTCTGTTATTAACAATTAAAATAATATGGTAATGTTGACAAAATTTTTGTCAACATTACCTTTTATTTTAATCAATCTTCAGCACCAATCCTTTCAGATAAGCTCCTTCCGGATGATAAATATTTACCGGATGGTCATCTGGCTGGTCGAGTTGGAATATTATCTGCGCCTTGCGTCCAGCTTCGATAGCTGCTGCCATCACGATGCTTTGGAACTGCGCCTTATCGACGGCTTGCGAGCAGCTGAAAGTGAACAAGAGTCCGCCTTCTTTTATCTTCTTCATAGCTTCGAGATTGATGAATTTGTAGCCTTGCAAACCTCTATGTAACGATTTATGATTCTTGGCGAATGCCGGTGGGTCGAGGATGATGAGGTCGAACTCGCCTTTCTTCATATTCTGAAGGAATAGCTTCGCATCTTCAGCGACGCTCGGATTATTTTCCACACTGAATCCGTTGAGAGCGATGTTCTTTTCACAAGCCTCGATAGCTTTCTTTGAACAATCGACGGAGACGACTTTATTAGCGCCGCCTTTAAGAGCTGTCACGGAGAAACCTCCTGTGTAACAGAAAGTATTAAGAACGTTCTTTCCTTTTGCAAGTTGTCTTACCAAGTCACGGTTGAAACGTTGGTCGAGGAAGAAACCAGTCTTCTGACCGCCTTCCCAGTCAACGAAGAACTTAGAATCGTTTTCCAATACGAAGTCGTCGGAATTTTCACCTATGAGATAACCGTCTTCCACGGCATCTTTTCCCATGCGCTGCATCGCCTCAGAGCTCTTGTTATAGACAGAATTGATATTAAATCCATCAACATTCATCAAAGCATCAGCGATAGCCTTCACGTTAAGAGCCATGCCTTCTGTCTGAGCCTGAACAACGGCAGTCTTTCCATAAATATCTATTATCAAACCTGGAAGTTCATCACCTTCAGAATGAACGAGACGATAACAATTTGTATGTTCGTTATCTGTGAGACCCATCAACTTACGAAGCTCGAAGGCTTTTTCGAGACGTTCTTTCCAGAAAAATCTGTCAATCTTTCTGTTGTCGAAAGTCAATATTTTCACTGCGATATTTCCTGCTTCAGCGAATCCCGTTCCGAGGATATTGTTTTTATAATCCACGACAGTAACGATGTCGCCTGCCTGTAAATCAGCAGCTGCGCTTTCTATTGCACCTGAGAAAATCCATGGATGGAAACGTTTAACGGCCTCGTCTTTGCCTCTGCGAAGTTTTATTATTGGGTAATAATTCATAATCATAATTTTGTACAAAGATAAAAAAGTCTACAAGACTACATGACAACAAGACAACAAGTTTTTTAAAAATCAATTCCTAACTCCTAATTCCTAACTAATAAAGGCAGTATCTCTTTCTCAAAAATCGATTTCTCTATGATTCTATAATGCGGATGATATTCAAAATTGTATGTCTCGCTGTGATGAACTGCATATTCACCTCGTTCCAAAACTGAATGTATCATCTCCAAATCTTTTTCAAAATTTTCAAGATTCAAATCCATCGAGATTATGACAGCTTCTATCTCAGACCATTCTGCCTTCCATTCCTCGATATCATTCAGATTAACTTTCTCAACACTTCTTAAAAAAGCATCGAAGAAATCTTGATACGATATTTTATTTTCTTTAATAACCGAAAGATTGACTCTATAATAATTAGATTCGTAACCTGTCGGCTCGTAGTATTTCTCATAAAAAACTGTCGAATGATTCAGTTCATAACGAAGATAATTTCCAGCCTTAGAAGTGTCGCTGACCAAATGTCCCGGACCGAATCTGTCTTGAAAGAAACTTTTATACAAATCCTGCAAAGTCGATTTAGGAAAGTCGTTCAGCTGACGTTCAACAGACTTTTTTATTTTGTCAACAGACAACGGACAACAGACAACAGACTTCGTTGTAAAAAAGATTAAGAAAATCAATGTCAAATATTTAAATGTAATTTTCATAATAACTTTTGACATTAGCCTTTAGTCATTAGTCAATCCTCACCAATTCATATTCTCTCGAGCCGAGTCCTATTGCTGCTGCGTGTTCGATGATATGAACTCCATGACGTGAGTTGATTCTCTCTATCAGAGCCTTAGCGTCGTCGCCTTCTTGTGAAGGATAATTAAATACTAAGTCAACACAAGCCTGGTCGAGGGCGACAGGGTCGGTAGAAGCAAGGATTCCGACGTCTTTCATTTCAGGGTCAGCAGGATGATTGTTGCAGTCGCAATCGACGGAGAGATTATTCATCACATTGATATAAAGAATCTTTCCGTTGAAATAATCGTGAACCGACTGGGCTGATGCTGCCATTGCCTCGATGAAATGATCTTGAGGAACGTCTCTGTTTTCTTTCCAGATAAGATTTTTGTCGGCTGTCTTTCCAGCAGTATGGATATAAGCCTTGCCGTTAGCAGAAGCGATGCC
>JAGBVS010000059.1 GCA_017630195.1 Bacteroidales bacterium
GAGAGCCATATAAGAATAAGCAGCGATAGCGATAGGTCCGAGGAGATGAGGAGCCATCTTAGAAGACAAGAATATCGCTGTTGGGCCGTCGGCGCCGCCGATGATACCGATAGCTGCTGCTTCTTTAAGGTCGAAGCCGAGGTATAATGCGCCTATGAAAGTAAGGAACACGCCCAACTGAGCAGCAGCGCCTAATATCATAAGACGAGGCTGTGAAATGAGCGATGAGAAGTCGGTCATAGCGCCGATTCCTAAGAAGATAAGCGGAGGATAAATACCTTGACGTACGCCGAAATAAAGGTAGTTCAACACAGAGCCTTCTTGATAGATACCTGTTTGGATATTCAAGCTGAAAGCCTCGTTGATAGCAGCGAGAGCTGTTGCTTCGTCCATACCTTGAGGAAGAACGATAGAGCCATTAGCATACATTTCATTGAAGCGGGCGATAGCATCGTTGAGTTCCAACTTAACATTTTCACCACCAAAGATACTTACCATCAGCGCCTGTGCATTTTGGATGTCAGACTGCAGCACATTCTGATCGGCGAGTTCTTGCAGATGAGACAAGACATCGCTGAGGTTGAATGTGTAGGTCTGTAGGAATGGGATATTACCGACAATTATACCTACACCGATAGGTATAAGCAACATCGGTTCAAAATCATATTTAATAGCCAGAAATATAAAAAAGAAAGCAACAAGAATCATAACCAAGTTACCTCTTGTTGCGTTCTTAAAACCAGTAAAAGCGAAGAAGTTGGATAAACCTCCAGCTATCTCCTCTCCTATCGATGTCTCTGCTGCTGTTTCAGCGGCAGCTATTTCTGTCACGACATTTTCTGTCGCAGCACCTGTGAAGACGCGCTCAGCCATTGTGGCATTGGAAGTCACAAAAGCATGAAGCACGAACATCACAGCTACTAATGCGAAAATGACGAGGGCTTTTCTTTTAATTGTATTATGTTTAGGGTTCATGGCCTTAAAAATTAACCAATAACAACTAAAACAGCACCTTGAAGAACGTTATCGCCTACTCTAACCTTAATATCTTTTATTACACCATCAACTTCAGCCAAGAAGTTGTTTTCCATTTTCATTGCTTCGTACATTAAAATCTTGTCACCGCGTTTTACTTGGTCGCCGACGTTAACGTAGATTTGCATGATAGTACCAGGAAGCGGAGCTACAGCTTTAACGCCATCGACGTTACCGCCAGCTGCTGGAGCTGCTGCTGGAGCTGCTGGACGTGGAGCGATGACAGGTTTTGCCTCTTCTTTTTCGCGCTCAACATCAACTTCATATTGTGTACCATTGACGACAACTTGAGCTTTGTCGTTTTCGAAGCTTTGAACTTCTACTTCATATTGATTTCCACTTATTGTGAACTTAAATTTTTTCATATTAATATCTATTTAAATTATTCATTCCAAAAACTTTAGAACTCCATGGAGAATAGCGGCATTGCACTCTCTTGATAGTCAATTTGCCTGATTCTTCATCATGAACTTCCATTGACATTGACAAAGCCAAGCCTATTGCAGCAATGACATCATCTTTTAAAACATTATCTTTAGAAGTTTTCATCCTCTTTTATTTTTCTTATTAATAATCATTTTACATTATTCATCCCATAAATCCTGGCGTTCCATGGCGATGTGTGACGTTCCACTCTTTTGATAGTAAGAATATCAGACTCAACATCGTGGACGCTGTCCATCGACAACGACAATGCCAGGCCTATTGCAACCATGACATCATCGTTATCTGGATTTATATTTTTCACCTCTTTAACTTCTACTTTATCTTGCTTCTTATCCTTATTCTTATTGATAAGTTTATTCCAATCCAAGTTGATGAGTTTAGATATACCGGCGAAGATAAGAAACAATATTATCAAGGCGATAACAACTATCATGAAACCGCTTATTGTCACGATCCAACCTTTCAACTGAAGACCATCTTGTATTGCTAACAAGGATAAATATAAAGTATTCATTGTGTTAATTTTTTAGAGTGGGATATTACAATGTTTCTTAGGAGGATTAGTATCTTTCTTAGTTTCTAAAGCATGTAAAGCTCTGATGACGCGGAAACGAGTGTTGCGTGGTTCAATAACATCGTCGATATAACCGAATTTAGCTGCATCGTATGGGTTAGCGAATTTATCGCGGTAGTCTTGTTCTTTCTTAGCGACGAGTTCAGCGCGTTCTGCTGGATCGCTGATTGCTGCGATTTCTTTACCGTCGAGAACTTCAACAGCGCCTGAAGGACCCATAACAGCGATTTCTGCTGAAGGCCATGCGTAGTTGATGTCAGCTCTAAGTTGCTTGCAACCCATAACCAAGTGAGAACCACCGTAAGATTTACGTACTGTAACAGTGATTTTTGGAACTGTAGCTTCGCCGTAAGCGAACAACATCTTAGCACCGTGAGAAATGATGCCACCGTATTCTTGAACTGTGCCAGGCAAGAAGCCAGGAACGTCAACTAAAGTGATGATAGGAATGTTGAAAGCGTCGCAGAAACGAACGAAACGAGCGCCTTTACGTGATGCGTTGATGTCGAGAACACCTGCGAAATATGCTGGATTGTTAGCGACGATACCAACTGGCATTCCATCGAAGTGAGCGAAACCAACGATTAAGTTTCTTGCGAAGTCTTTATGTACTTCTAAGAACTTGTTGTCGTCAACGATAGAATGGATGATATGTTGCATATCGTAAGGTTTGTTAGGATTATCAGGGATAATCTCATTCAATGAATCGTCCTTACGATCGATTGGGTCGTCTGTTGGTTTGTATGGAGGTTCTTCTAAGTTATTTTGTGGAAGGTAAGAAACGAGGTCTCTGATTAATTGGAGAGCTTCTTCTTCTGTTGGAGCCATGAATTGGCTGACACCTGATTTTTGGTTGTGTACGAGAGCACCACCTAAATCTTCTGTACTTACATCTTCACCTGTAACAGTCTTAACAACTTTAGGACCTGTGAGGAACATGTAGCTGTTTTGTTCTGTCATCAAGATAAAGTCGGTCAAAGCTGGTGAGTAAACTGCACCGCCGGCACAAGGACCGAAAATAGCTGAGATTTGAGGGATAACGCCAGAAGCGTCGATATTACGTTGGAAGATTTCAGCATAACCTGCCAAACTTCTTGAACCTTCTTGGATACGAGCACCACCTGAGTCGCAGATACCGATAACAGGAGCACCAACTTTCATAGCTTGGTCCATGACCTTGCATATTTTCTTTGACATTGTTTCTGACAATGAACCACCGAAAACAGTGAAGTCTTGTGCATAAACATAAACAACGCGGCCTTCAATTGTACCGTAACCTGTTACAACACCGTCGCCGAGATATTGTTGTTTTTCAAGACCGAAGTCAGTAGTACGATGAGTTAAGAACATGTCAAATTCTTCGAAGCTACCTTCGTCGAGCAACATATTGATACGCTCGCGAGCTGTGTATTTTCCTTTGGCATGTTGTGAATCAATACGCTTTTGACCGCCACCTAAGCGAGCCTGAGCGCGTTTGTCTAACAATTCTTGGATTTTTTGTTCAATTACCATAATATTAGGATTTAATTGATTACTAAAAATATGTATTATTTATTTTTATCTTCACAAAGTTCTGTCAATACACCACATGTTGATTTTGGGTGTAAGAAAGCGATGCTCAAACCTTCAGCGCCGCCGCGAGGTGCCTTGTCGATGAGACGGATACCAGCAGCTTCAGCTTCTGCAAGTTGACCTTCAATGTTTTCAACAGCGAAAGCGATGTGATGCATGCCACCTTTGCCGCCGTTCTTTTCAATGAATGATGCAATTGTGCTTTCTGGTGATGTTGGTTCTAATAATTCAATCTTGGTTTGACCTACCTTGAAGAATGCTGTCTTGACTTTTTGGTCAACGACTTCTTCAATGTTGTAACATTTTGTTCCAAGGAGAGTTTCAAAGAATGGAATAGATTCTTCTAAGCTTGTAACTGCTATTCCAATGTGTTCAATATGAGTTGGATTCATAATAACGTTATTTTTTAATTTAAATTTTCCAAATTTTGCCACAAATATAAACCTTTTTTTTATACTTAAAATCTCAAAAAATCTTTTTTTGCTAAAAAAATTATCTTTGCAACAAAATCAAAGACAAAGAAAAATTGATGTATTTTTACAGCATCATTAATGATTAATAAAATCTCAGACTATGAAATACGTATTATCTTTATTTTTTGCCTTATGCTTGGCATTTTCTTCATCGGCAAAAACAAACGAAATCGGTGATAATGTGGATGTAACACATTATGAAATCCATCTTAACAAAATAGATTTTGCAGACAGAACACTTGATGCGGTGACAACAATAACATTGACTGCAAAAGAAGAAATCAGCGTTTTAGACTTAGAACTTAAATCATTGGCTGTAACTTCAGTCAGCTGCAACATCAGCGATGTCAACAATTTCTCACAAAATGATGACATCTTAACCATCAACTTTGCTTCTGCGATAACATCCGGCACAGAGTTTTCCGTCACTGTCAATTACGGCGGCAATACTTTCAACGAAAACTGGGGTGGAATCCATTGGAGCAACGATTACGTCTATAACCTCGGCGTTGGATTCGACAGCCAGCCTCACAATCTCGGCAAGACATGGTTCCCTTGCGTTGACAACTTCAACGACAAGGCTTCTTACGACTTATATCTCACCTACAGCGACAACATGATTTCTTCTTGCGGAGGATTGCTTGCTGAGACAACAAACAACAACGACGGAACAAAAACCGATCATTGGGTCATGAGTCAAGAAATTTCCACTTATCTCATTTCTTTCGCCATAGGCAATTTCGTGTTATGGGAAGACGCATATCAAGGAATGGAAAGAAATATTCCTATTAATGTATATGCGAAACCTAACCAGATAGAAAAAGTAGCCGCAACATTTGCCAACACAAAAGAAATAGCAGCTTTTTACGAAAGCAAATTCGGTCCTTTCCCTCATAATAGAATCGCTTACGTCAGCACAGGCCTCGGCTGTATGGAACATGTTGACAATATCGCTTTCTCAAGTTCGCTCATCACAGGAACAACCAATTTAGACAGTGAATATTTCATAGCTCACGAAATGGCTCACTCATGGTTCGGCAACAAGGTGACTTGTGCTACCGCCGGCGACATGTGGCTCAACGAAGGTTTCGCGACTTTCTGCAATTATTATTATCTCTCAGGACTTTATAGCGAAGAAGATTTCATAAATTCAATAAAAGACCTTACCGACGACATCATACTTTCTTGCCACAACTCTGAAGGCTGGATTCCTTTAAACAATATGCCTTTAGATTTGACATACGGAACAACAGTTTATGACAAAGGCGCTATCATCGTTTATACTATGATGAACTATCTCGGAAGAGAAACTTTCGATGAAGCGATAAAATTTTATCTAAACAAATTCGACTCTAAAGCAGCTTCATCAGAGGATTTAAGAGATGCCGTCAGCGAATCGTCCGGCATCGACATGAGCGATTTCTTCGACACTTGGGTGTTCACTCCAGGAAGCCCCGTCTATGTTGTAAAAGACTTCACAGTTCAGCCTAATGGCAACAAATTCGATGTGGAAGTAACAATGAATCAAGGACACAGAGGTTATGAACATATCGGAAATAGCGTAAGATATGAGATTACTTTCGTTGATGAAAACTGGAACACTCATAGCGAAATGATTAGCTGGGACGGAGCGACAGGAATCTGCTCTGCAACGATAGACTTCGAGCCTGTAGCTGTTTTCTGCGACTACAACAACAAATTCGCCGATGCAAGCAATGAGATGACATTCGTTATTAACAAAACAGGCAGCAACAACTTCAGCAGTGCCAAGTTTAAAGCTATAACAGAAGAAATCAGCGATTCAACATTGTTGAGAGTCGAGCATCACTGGATGGGAGCTAATTCAGCAAATGAATTGCCAGAAGGATTGACAATTTCTCCAGACCGCTACTGGTCAATTTATCGCTTAGACAAAGGTGAATCAAAAATAAAAGGCGAATTTCAATACCAAAACAATGCTAACTACGACGGCAATCTTATGATTTCTGAAAACGATTCCATAGTGTTATTGTATCGCGCCAACGGCTCAGAACCTTGGCAATCTATCAATTACGAACATCAAGGCTATAATAACTACGGCAGAATGACTGTTGACGAAATTAAATCTGGCGACTATACTTTAGGCATGTGGGACGAAGAACATGCTTCAGTCATAGAATTAAACGAAAATTCTGATTTTGAAATTTTTCCAAACCCTGCGAAAGACAAGATAAACATCAAATTACAAAACGAGACTGAAGGCAGAATCATAATGATGAACCAAGCCGGTCAAATAGTGAAAGATATTGCCATCAACGGTAAGGAAATGACTATAGAAACTGATGAACTTGCTTCAGGAATTTATAACATAAAACTTGAAGAAGCAAAAAATCAAACACTTAGAAAAGTTGTGATATTATAAGACTATTGGCTATTGGCCTTTAGTCTTTGACTTTCTCTAAAAATATCTCTTTCTGATTCCAGTGAAACGGCTCGTAATCGTTGTTTCTCGTCACTTTATTCTTACGAAAAACAAGTCCATCGACCGACTTTGCGTACAACAAAGGTTTGTCGAATGTGATGAAATGGTTTTTTTCTATCACTATAGCGTCTTCTTTTCCTCCATGAAAGTATAATGTCTGATTTTCCAAGTCAGGAATTTCAGGATAAATAGAAATTACGGCATTGGTAAATTGGAACATATTAGTAAGAGCGTTGATGAATGTGTTATTTTTTATTAACAAATCACGCACTGCACCTGATTCATACCAACCATTACAATCGCCGCATAACAGAATGGCAGTTCCTGATGTATGGTCGAAGATATTGTCTTCACAAACAGTTCTTAAAGGCGAGCTAAACAAAGCTCCTCTTGCTCTGTTATTTCTCACAATATTATGACTGAAAATGACTTGCGGTGTCCAACTGAGATTTTCAATTCCTATCGACGATTCAGTCTGAATCTCATCTGGCAAATTATCTTCAAAAGTTATAATAAACTCTTTCGCTCCTTTTATTATCTCTTTATCGTAAGGTTTTATTTCATTGATAATGTTAATATGATTTAACATTTCCATAGTTTTCGATTTCACGAAGCAAACGCTGTCGCCTTTATCGCCCCAAGCGAATCCCCATGCCTGATTATGTTCATAGCTGCAAATCAAACTATTATCATCGATACGTTGTTTCACTTTAAGATAAATTCCATGAACATTGATAGCGTCGTCCATCATTCCTTCATACAAGCCATGTTCGGATAGTATCATGCCTTTGCATTGAGAGAAATGAGTGGCATCGGCCTGCGTCGTGAAATAACGACCGTCATTTTCTTTCAAGCAAACATTAAAGCGATTCAGTCTGATGTCGCAGCAACGTTGAGCCAAGAGTCCCATGCCTTCAGCATAATGAACAGTAACGTTTTTGATATAAGTATCATTGCTATGGTCGAGGAAAATTCCTGGAGCTGGACGCTGCCATGTACGCATCGCCACTATAGTTCCAGGTTTCAGTCTTTTATCTTTCCAGTTAGGCGCATAAAGCTGACGTTCTCCCACCTCCTTCACATCTTTAGTGTCAATCCATAAATCGCTGGTTTGATAAACGATATGCCGCGATTCTTTCTCAAAGGCGATGCCTGTGTATTGCTGATATTTCCATCCTTCACCGTAAGTCTCAAAAAGTCCGTTTTCGTTGATACGATAATTAACCCAAGGTTCAACACGAAATGTAATTCCTTCATTATCTGCATTATTCAAAACCTCAACCTGAGCAATATGAGGGTTTTCAAAATCAATGGAGAAGTTTTTCAGAAAAATATTATTGGAATTAACTACAGCAAGAGGCAACATTTGTCCGTGGAAAACAAATTCTGAGCCATTGCCGTCGATAGTAAGGTTATTCCATTCTTCAAGACATATACCGACAATCTTAGGCTGATTTTGGTCATGATTAGAGACATAATATTCTCTTTGCTGAGCATCGTGAGGATAGAAGTCGTAGCGAGCTTTCTTAAATTTTATTATAACCTTATCGCAATCGTCAACATCCGACTTTATAGAGGATAGAATTTCATTCAAACGAGAAGCATTATCTTTATTATTTACATCAGGAAGAAAGAAATACGGAGCTTCTGAAATGTCAACCACTATTTTCTTTGCATTTAGTGATATCGACAACATCAGAGTCATTACCAACATTAATATTTTCATACACTTATTCATTGTCATTTGTTTTTGATGAGCCAATTACGATAAAGGGATACATATGAACATGCGAGCGCATTATTCATAAGATTTATTTTCATGCAAATATAAATATTCTTCGATAAATTCGTAACTTTGTGCTTCGAAAAATGTTATTTGTTTTTTGAATAATTATTATTTAAAATGAAGACAATAAAAGAAATATATCGTATTGGACATGGACCTTCAAGCAGTCACACAATGGCGCCACGTCGAGCATCGGAACAATTTCTTGCCCGCAACCAAGAGGCAGCTCGTTTTGAAGTGACTTTATATGGCAGTCTCGCCGCAACGGGAAAAGGCCACTTGACTGACGTCGCCATTTTAGACGTCCTTGAGAAAAAAGCTCCTGTAACTATCATCTGGGAAAACGACATTTTCCTTCCATATCATCCTAACGGAATGACGTTCAAATCTTTCAACAACGAAAACATTTTGATGGAAGAATGGACAGTTTATAGTGTTGGAGGTGGCGCATTGGAAGAAGAAGGCAAGAAAAATTCAAGCCCCGACATCTACCCTATCACAAAGATGACTGAAATCTTAAACTGGTGCGAAGACACCGGCAAAGGTTTTTGGGAGTATGTCAACGACATTGAGAACGACCCATATCTCATGGACTATCTCGAAGAAGTATGGATTACCATGCAGAACGCAATAGAACGCGGTCTTCAGGCCGAAGGTCGTTTGCCTGGACCGCTCAACTTGCCACGTAAAGCAGCTAACTATTACATCAAGTCGATGGGTTATCAGCGCACTTTGAAAAGCCGCGGTGCTGTTTTCTCATACGCTCTTGCTGTCAGTGAGGAGAATGCTTCAGGCGGTCTCATCGTCACCGCTCCTACTTGCGGATCATCGGGAGTGCTGCCGGCAGTGTTATATCACTCAGCCAAGGCATACGAAATAGCCAAGCCTCGTATCCTCAAAGCCATTGCCACCGCAGGTCTCGTTGGCAACATAGCCAAGACCAACGCCTCTATCTCAGGAGCGGAAGTCGGATGTCAAGGTGAAATTGGTGTCGCTTGCGCCATGGCAGCGGCAGCGGTATGCCAACTCTTCGGCGGCAGCTGCGCACAGATAGAATATTCTGCTGAAATGGCTTTAGAACATCACCTCGGAATGACATGCGACCCTGTGTGCGGACTCGTACAGATACCATGTATAGAACGTAACGCATTTGCGGCAGCACGCGCAATGGATGCCAACATCTTCGCAACATACACCGACGGAACCCACAGAGTGTCGTACGACAAAGTTGTAGAGACTATGAAGATGACAGGACACGACATGCCTCATCTTTATAGAGAGACATCAATAGGCGGATTAGCCCACAACTACGAACAAATGGATTATTAAAAAGACTATAAGTCTATGAGTCTATGAGTCCGTAAGCAAATTATATAAACTCATAGACTTATTGACTTATTGACTCATAGACTCAAAAAAATGAAAAGATTATTCTTAGCGATACCGATAAAGACAACCGATAACGATTTCATTCCACTTCTCGACGGATTGAAGCGCCAGCTCGGACATGAGGAGAGAATCAACTGGGTAAGACCTAACCACATTCATCTCACATTGAAATTCATCGGCAATACTCATCCTAACGACATCCCTAAAATAATTGATGAACTCAATGAAATGTTCAAAAGACATAAGAGTTTCACTATGGATTTCAACAGGACAGGCATCTTCGGCAGCCGTTATGCGCCTCGCGTCTTATGGCTCGGGATGCAGAATACTCCACAAGAACTCCTCGACTTGGAGGAAGATACATTGACAACCTTCGATGAGTTGGGCTTCCTGCGCGATAGACAAAATTTCGTTCCTCATATCACATTAGGCCGTATAAAAGAATTATGCGAGAAACAATATTTTCAGAAAATAGTCGCCGGCATAGAACAGAAATCGTATATAAAACAAGAAGTTAACGAGATTATCTTATATCAAAGCATCTTACAACCAGAAGGAGCTTTTTATAAAGAGATAAAGAAGTTTAAACTAAGAACTCAGAACTTACCTTAATTTTGCATTGAAATTGTTAAATGTCAAAATCAAATGAATATCAAACCTCACTACCTCATCCTCGATGGTCTTCGTGGCGCAGCAGCTCTCATGGTGCTGTGGTATCACGTATTTGAAGGTTTCGCTTTCGCAGGCGGAACTGCTATAGAAACTTTCAATCACGGTCACCTCGGAGTAGATTTTTTCTTCATGCTCTCAGGTTTCGTCATCAGTTATGCTTATGATGACAGATGGAAATCGCAAAGCCGCAATGCCAACAGCCTTACTATTGGCGCTTTCTTCAAGCGTCGATTGATTAGGTTGCAGCCTATGGTGGTGATGGGTGCTCTCATCGGTTTGATAACATACCTCATCCAAGGTGGAGTGAGATGGGACGGCACTCAGATGTCTTTCCATTGGATTATGATGGCTTTCTTACTCGCCATGTTCCTCATCCCGGCTTATCCTGGTGCTCCTTACGACGTACGAGGTAACGGTGAGATGTATCCTCTCAACGGTCCGAGTTGGTCGCTTTTCTTTGAATATATAGGCAACATCTTATACGCTCTCTTCATCAGAAAACTTTCTAACAAGCAACTCACCGCTTTGGTCGTTACTATTGGATTACTATGGATTGCATTCGTCGTCTTCGACATCTCCGGATACGATATGATTGGCATCGGCTGGACTTTAGACGCCGCCAATTTCCTCGGCGGTCTGCTCAGAATGTTGTTTCCGTTTTCTCTCGGAATGCTGATGGCACGGAATTTTAACAAGACTACAAGACTACATGACAACAAGACTACAAGTTTTTGTCCATGTTTTAAATTGTTCATTACAAAGAACATTTTCTGGATTGCCATAATCGTGATGTTCGTTCTTTTCTCTATGCCTTATATTTCAAAAACAGGCGACATCAGCGTCAACGGTATTTATGAACTGGCTTGTATTATATTTGTTTTTCCTTTCATCGTTTGGTTCGGAGCTGCTGGAAATATAACAAGCAAATTCTCAACGAAAATATGCAAGTTCCTCGGCGACATCTCTTATCCTTTATACATAGTACATTATCCTGTAATGTATCTTTTCTATTCATGGCTCATCGACAATAAATTATATTCACTCGGCGAGACATGGCAAGTAGTGCTGCTCGTTATGGCGACAAACATAGCTTTAGCATACGCCTGCCTTAAACTTTATGACGAACCGATAAGAAAGCTTCTTAATCGCTAAGATTTCAATCATAAACAAAAAAGGTAATGTCTCTCAATTGAACATTACCTTTTTTATTTCTAATTATTTTTCCGTTAATAAATAATCACTTTCTGTGTATTAACTCCGTTTTCATTTATCAAACGTACTATATAAGCTGTCTTGCTTAATTTGCTAATGTTTATTCTGTTGTTGTCGCTCACGACATTATTGCTATAGACCAAACGTCCCATAATATCGAGAATTTGAACAGCGCCTTCTGTTGTGATGACAAGTTCTTCGCCGCTTTGATATGCGAAGTTACTATTAATTGTTGAAGGTTGAGCTATTACAAATCTAACGACAAAACGGTTTATAGCATCTTGTGCTGTAGCAGTGAAGTCATAATCATTCAAAAGCATATTAGTTTCTTTACCTGTGAAGCGGTCAAGCAATACAACACTTTCGAAATTGCCTTCTGTCACAGCACTGATTGTATAGTTGCTCATCCTTTTTGCTTCAAAATATACTTCAACTTCTTTAACTTCATTATTACAATTATAAACGCCATAACATCTATCGTTGTAAGGGACATAAACATTTGCAATAGATTCGTTTAAGTTGCTGATTTTAGGGAAGCCTTCTTGTTCTTCATCTGTCAAATTTATCACAACATTATCTTTGCCGTTTTTATCAGATGTGATAATATTTATAAACCTAACTTCCTCATTTACAGTTTCACTTCTTTTTGTCAGATTTCCATTATACGACAAGCTTGCGTCTTTAGAGACAGCTTTCACGAAGAAGCCGTCACCGACTTTGATTGTACCTGTTGACGAATAATCATAGCCGCCGTTCTCATTTACAACAGCATAACCGCTTGCCAATCCGCTTGCGTTCACATTATTCCAATTCATATCAAAAGTAAAAGGATTACCGAGGAGATGGAAGTTAGCCAATTCTTTTTTATCGTTATATTTCACTTCAAAAGTATATGATTTTTCATGGCTGAGAGTTCCTTTGAAAGTTGCGATATTTTCACTTTCATAAGAAGCCATATAGCCGACACCTTGTTGGAATGTTGACTCAAATTGATTGCTTCCGCCGCCGAGTTCCGTACCATTATACATTGGGTAATTCTTAGCTGACACAAAGCCTCCGTTGATGTCTGTTATGTTTTGAGATGACTTAACATCTGATTTTGATGAATCATTTGATGATTTAGCTGTTACCACCTGAGCATTTGAAACAGAAGGCATACAATCTATTTCAAAGTACCAGATTTTTGTATTTGACAAACTACCTTGTTCTACATTAAGAATAAGCTCACCGTTTTCATAAGCTACAGTGAAACCATTTTCAGTTGGAAATGTATATTGATTAGGACCTTTTGTATATGTTAATGTAACTTGTGCGCCTTGCGGTATTGGCAATGTGTATGTTGCAGTTTTGCCAGTCGCCAAATCTAAACGTTTCGAAACATTGCCGTATGAAACCACCAAATAGTTGGTATTCCATCCGTCTCCATAGCTATCTGTCAAGGTAAATACCACCATACAACCTGAGAAAGCTTCTGTTTCTGCACATGCTTCTTTTGATGCTTCTGATTCTCCGCCGGCATTAACAGCCTTAACTGAGAAACAATATTCTTTACTACTATCAAGACCTTCTACATTATATGATGTTAATGTTATGTTAGAAGCTATTTTTTCAGAACCTTGATAAACATTATAGCTTGAGGCGTTAGCTGTAGCATCCCATGTCAAGGAAATTGACGAATCACCGTTTGTTGTAGCGACTAAATTTTGAGGAGCTGCAGGAGCGGGCATAAATGTCGTAGCGCAAGCTTCTGTCGATTTTGCTGATTCTCCAATTTCGTTAACAGCCGTAACACTGAAACAATATTCTGTTGAAGCTGACAAGCCTTCGACAGTATATGTATTTCCTGTTATTCCTGAAGCTATCATGATGTTTCCTTGATAAATGTTATATCCTGTAGAAAGTGATGACGCATTCCATGACAAGCTGACTGATGTAGAACTTGTTGCAGTTGCGTACAAGTTTTGAGGAGCTGCAGGAGCTGCATCAATGGTTACAAATATTCCGAATCTGACCTGACTGACGTACGTTTGCCGTGTACCAGTTCCCAAGTTTGACATATTGTACGAACTTGAACCTTGCTTATACAAAGCTCTTCCTGTTGCAGCATATTTGTAGAAAGTATGATATGTTGTTAATGTGAGCGAAACGCCTGATTTATCATATACAGTAATTATAATATTACCGCCTTGATAATTGAAAGGCTTATCTAAATTGATTGTGTACCATGAGTCTTGTGTACCTTCTATTTCGACATCGCCGTCAAAGACTTTATCAGATGCGCTTATTGCAGTGAATGTATTGCCATTGAAAGCATTAAGTTCTGTACTTGTAATATAAACTTCATATTTTCTTGTTACAGATGTTCCTTGATTACCCAATTTGAAAGCTATACTATTGATTTCTCCTATATTGCCGCCCAATTCTTCTGCTGTATATATCTGCTGTGACATAGAATATTTTGCATAGTCATAAACTGGCAGATAGAAATTGTTACCAACTTCTGGATTTTTGTCAGCGCCTGTTTCAACTATTATGTCTTTTTGAATTGTCACTTCACCTATTGTCATTCCAATTTGAATTTGGTTGACGTATGATAGTTGATTACCAGTTCCCAAGTTTGACATATTGTACGAATATGAACCTTGCTTGTACAAAGCTCTTCTTGATGTGGCATATTTGTAAAATAAATGATATGTTGACGTGAGCGAAACACCTGATTTATCATATACAGTAATTATAATATTACCGCCTTGATAATTGAAAGGTTTATCTAAATTGATTGTGTACCATGAGTCTTGTGTACCTTCTATTACGACATCGCCGTCAAAGACTTTATCTGATGCGCTTATTGCAGCGAATGTATTGCCGTTGAATTCATTAAGTTCTGTACTTGTAATATAAACTTCATATTGTCTTGTTACAGATGTTCTTTGATTACCCAATTTAAATGATATACTCTTAATTTTACCGATATTGTCGCCCAATTCTTCAGCTGTATATATCTGTTGCGACATAGCATATTTTGAATAGTCATAAACCGGCAGATAGTAATTGGAACCAACATCTGGATTTTTGTCAGCGCCTATTTCAACTATAATATCTTGCGGGCCTTCTGGTTCTGTATCATCGTCATAGATATTTTCATCTTTATGATTGAGCCATTCTATATTCTTGTTACCATCATATTTATATAAATCATACTCTGATGTTTCAGGGATAAAATCTTCAATTCTGGCATTTTTCAATGGTGAAGTGATAAACTGCCAGCCTGTTGTGTTATTTGCGCTCCATTCTTGCGGGTTTACGATATTCATATTGAATGTTGCTGCCACGTCTTCGTTATCTTGTATAACTTGTGCGCCATCATTGACGATGAAAGCGTCAGCATCTGTATTTGTGAAATCACCAATAACTGTGAGTTTTGTACCGCTGTTAAGTGTCAATGATTTTCCTTCATTGATAGTCAACGAATTCACTTCAACATTACCGCTTGCTATTGTAGCATCAGCATTGATAATAACATTCTCGTTTTCATTTGGAAGACGTTTTGCCGACCAGTTGTCTGTATTTGACCAATTACCGTCTTGAACAAACATATTGACATTTTTGCCAACACTTTCTGACCATTCAATTCTTGATTCTACTTCATTTTCAACATATACACTCACTTCGTCAACGCCAGTACAATAACCATAACCAGCAACATTTACGAATGCGATGTAGAATTGTTGTCCGACGTATGCACTCAGGTCAACTACTTGCTCTGGCCATCCTTGAACATCAGCTTTATTGCTTGACCATAATTCAGTCCAACCGCTATTGTAAGAAGTTGTACTTATCATAACTTTCAGAGTGTTGATATCGTTTCCCCAAGCTGGAATGATGTATTTAAATGACAACTTCACATCCTTGCCATTATATTGGGTGTAGTCCATTGGACGTGTTACCAAATATGATAAATAAGATGAGTTGCTATAGTTAGATGTAATAAATGCTGCTTTTCCTGAAAATGATTCATATCTCTTACCTGCATTGGTTATATAAGAATCTATTTTCCAATTGTAGCTGTTACCACTACCTCCTCTATAAATGTACCAATAAGCATTCATTGATGGATAAACACCTGTAGAACTTGTAACATTAAGATCTGTAAAGTTTTCTGTGTAAACAATTTCATTTTGTGCATGCAAATTAGAAACGCCATATTGATAAACGCCATCTTTTAAAGAATTCCAACTGTTGTCGGTGTATGAAGTTCCGTTTATTTTTGTAGCTACGCTTGTTTCTGTGCCTGCTAAATAATCTTTCCTATATATGTTAGCAACTTCGCTGCCTGTTGCGTTAGTCCAAGTGATGTTTCCGTTATTTACTGCAACATTTGTTGGAGACGGAGTTTCCGGATTATCGCCGGTCTGTACGCGTGTTGTCAAGGAATGTTCCGATTCCAATTCATCGCGCTTTGATGTTACTGTATAAGCGTATAATGTACTATATTCCAAACCTGAATCTGTGTAAGATGTAGATGTTGTGTTTCCGAGTAATGTTCCATCACGATAAACATTGTAACTTGTTGAGTTGTTTGTAGCATTCCAAGTCAAGTTGACAGTAGTACCGTTTACAGTTGCATTAACGACAGGAGCTACAAAATCATTATCAATATTGACATTTATGTCGAAAGTACGGCTATAGTTTCCGTTTGTTGCTGTAACAGCAAATGTAACAGTATGATTATCTGGAACCAAGTTATCAACAGAAACAACGAAGGTAGCAGATGCTGTTGCGCCAGCTGCCATTGTGCCATAAGTCTTGTTTCCTTCAACTATGGTTGTATAAGCATCGTTTGTTGAAATAGTCACGTTTGTATTTCCAGATGTTGAACCTTGACCATTATTGATTAATGTAAGTTCAAGACTTTGATTTGTTCCGAAAGTAAGGTTTTTGGTGAATGAATATTGACAGAAATAAGGACCTGATGTATTGAAGTTGACTGCTTGAACAGCTGCGAGAGCGTTAATCACACCAGAGCCTGTGTCGTTGTTTTTCTTGTTAGAGATTTTTGTTGCTGTTGTTTCTATGATTCTACACAAGTCAGCAGGTTTGAGTTCAGGATTTTTCTCGAGCATAAGAGCCATAACACCTGCAACGCAAGGAGTTGCCATTGAAGTACCTGATTTTATTGCGTATCCGTTATTAGTTTCATTATCAAGAGAAACTATGCTATTACCTGGAGCTGCGATGTCAGGACGGATAAGACCCATTCCTGGATTGTAAGGATAATCGTTGTATGATGTGCCTTGCCATGTGACAGGACCTTGTGATGAGATGCCTGATACTACGTTATCAGAATCTACGGCACCTACAGAAACGACGCTTGATAAACCGCCTTGTGTTGTTTGGTCAGGGTGCAACCATGGTGGAGGGCAGTCGCCTGGAGTACGCACATTGTTAGGAGCTGGGATAGTGCTTAAACTTTGACGGTCGTTACCTGCAGCAACAACAGCAATAATGTCCAAGTTCAACAAATTATCGAAAGTGTTACGCAATGTTGTTCTATTAGAAGCTGAGAGATTGATCCAGCCTTGAGAAATGCTTAAAATATCAGCACCGTATGTTGTAGCAAACTGAATACCAGCTGTCAATCTACTGGGAGTAAGACCTGAATTTGCATCATATAATTTGATGCTCATCAATGTAGCGTCAGGAGCTGCACCTGTTATCTTGCCAGAAGTACCGTCACCGCATACGATACCAGCACAGTGTGTTCCGTGACTTCTATCATCGATAGGAGCTTGACCTGGGTTAACTACATTATATCCGTGCTGAGCATTGCCATTCCATAAATGGTCTTTAAGGTCTTCGTGTTCTGTGTTGACACCAGAGTCAAGAACCGCCACAATGACACCTTTGCCTGTATAACCCAACTCCCATACCTTGTCAGCCTCTACTTGTGTCAAATGGCGAGCTATATCCTCCGATTGATCGTCACGAGAATCTATTCCTGATGTGACATCAGATACAATTTCCATCTCTTGATTTATGCTAATCGATTCAATGTCTGAACGAGATGCTAACTGATAGATGACATCGCTTTTTGCTTTACAGTTGATGAAATTTGTCAACCAATAACTTTTAACATCAACTACATTGCCGTTCTTTTCTTCTGCTTTGAGAACAGCCATCACATCTTTTTGTGTTGCTTGTGAATGTCTTTTAAGTTCATTTATCATCTTTTCTCTACGAACAGATTTGTCATTCGTTACGCCTATCGATGATAATTCTTCAGATGAAATTTGCGATTTAAAGACAATGTTAATGTCAATGTAATCGTCATTTCTTTGATTTAAAACTGTTTGAAGTTCTGACTCAATAACATTATTTTGGGCAAATCCCCAACATGATGCCATCAAACATAACAAAAGGATAAAGATGTTTTTTCTCATATAACATGTGATTTATTATGCAAAAAATTATTTGCAAAGATACATGTTTTCTAATTCACTTATACAAATAAAAGAACATATTTTACACGATTTAAAAAACTGTAATTCAATTCATTACAAAGCATCATACATTACATGCCAACTTTAATCCTCATTCCTTCCGAATATGCAGAAAACTCTGGAGAATACATGCATTGTATCAAAGCATATCCATTGCTGAAATCGCCTTCTTTTGTCACGAACATAGAATAACTTAGCTGATGTTTGCCCTTAGGCAATTTGTCGAAATAGAATCCCATGAAGGTATCGCTGTTACTTTGATAATATAACATGCCATCTTGATATTTGTATCTCGAAATCTGCTCGACAGGCTCAAGACAAGCTGCTCTCATGTCTTTCAAAAAGACAAATTCCATATCTTGGGAACTTTCAACATTCAGATTTACGACAATCTTGTCACCGACTTTAACATCCTCGTTTTCAATAGGAACAAGACAAGTTCCATTCTCATTTATTCTTTCAACATAAATTTCTCTCTCCACATTCAATGGCGATTCGTGCTTTCTTACCTCATCGAGAGAGACGAAATACTGACGGAACAAACCGCCCCAGATGAGATTGTCGGATTTATTGACAATCTTAATCTCTTTAATGTCTTTCATCGACTCGGAATCCCAGTAATATTGATTCATAAAATCAGAAGAGTTATTATCGTTTTTAATATCAATGACTAATCCTGTATTGCCATGTCTCATCACCTCAACACTTGTAGTCTTGTAGTCTTGTGGTCCTGTAGTCTTATCCCAAAACAAAGCATAAACCGCATCGACTGTCGATTGAGCATTTTCCCACATATTGGTACGCTTGTTATTTAACAGCCAGACTTTCATCTCGTTAAGAAGTTCCTCGTCAGGATTTATTTCATTGAAGGCTTCCATGATAACAACGTGTTCGCTTACTTTTGAAGTCCAATACATTCCGAGGGTCTCGTTCTTTTTGGCTCTTTCTTCCAACGATTTCATTATCAGCTGAGCGATGTCTTTGTCACCTTCACGATATAATATCAAGGCGATTTTTGCTTGAGTGCCGAAATTGAAGTCTCGCCAGTCTTCATTCATTTGTTTTATATAGAAATCTTTAGCATTATTATATTTTGAATCTTCATCGAAGTCAAAGAAGCTCAATGCATATAATTCATTGATATTTAAATGTGAGATGTTCTTGTAATCTTTATATAAGTCATAATTTTTTATTATGTCGTTGCATAAATATTCGATGGCATTTTTAGAAATGATGTCGGAATATTCCTGCTGATTTGGTGTCAGGGAATTTATTACATCCATTTTATAAAGGCGACCAAAGCCACCTAATATATACTGAGTGATGAATGCGCTTTCCGGCATATTAGGAAACCACGACCATCCGCCGTTGACGCTTTGTTTCTCTTTGATAAGTTTTAATGCCTCATCGGTTTTGTTGCGTAATGCGTTAAGGTCGAATAAATTGGCGAGCATCGTTTTTTGTTCTGCTTCCGATTTCGCTTCCATCACCCAAGGTGTCTCTTGTAACATGATGGCTTTCAGATTCTCGTCTTTCTGTAATGCCGACATCAATGCATCGGGTGTCTCTAATTTCCATTCCTTAATATAATTTAACAAATCAGGAATGTTATTCGCGATATAAGAGGCGAGACTGTTAGCATAGAAAATGTTGAATGCCACGTCGGCATATTGTCCTGTTTCTTGTGCAAGATAAGGCAATGATTGTATTGCGTACCAAACAGGATTAGCGCACACATTCAATGTAAGTCCTTGATTTCTTTCATTTTCATTTTGAAAATCAAATGAATATGTCGTATCAGAATCAGCTTTTACAATCAAAGGATAAGTTTCTGTCATAAAGACTTCATTACTTAAAACAGGAAGAAGATGCTGCTCAGCATCGGAGAAATTCTCTGACGAAACGCTGAAACGCATCGCCAACAAATTGGTATTGATTCGATTTTCAAATGCCACCTTCCATCTTACAGATTTACTATTCCCAGCAGCAATCTCATCGATAGCGATTTCCTGTTCAGAGAGAATCAAATCAAGAGGCTCCATCGTCAACGCATCGAAAATTTCTAATTTAGCAATTGCAGACTCTACATCCAAATCATTTCCTGAATTCCTAATCACATTCGCCACCACCCAGAGAGTGTCGTTTTCATAAACGAAGCGTGGCATATCGCTCATAATCATAAGAGGTTTCGATGTGGTGAAAGTCTTGTTCAAAGTCCCGACTTTCAAGTCTTTGGTATAAGCGAGCATCATCAAGTTCCAGCGAGTCAAAGCGTCGGGCATGGTGAAAGAAAACGTCAGACTTCCATCTTCGTTAGTAATTAAATTAGGATAGAAGAACGCCGTCTCGTTGAAGTTTTCTCTTAATGAAGATGTAACATCTTGATCCTCGTGTTCTACTAAGTCTGTATCCTCTTCAACTATATCTATCTCACCGACAAATGTAACATTAGAACTTTTTGTCAACGAGCCTCCAGCCCTGACATTATCATTGGAAAAACTCATATTTCTAAACGAATACATTCTGCCGTCATAATTGTTTCCCACCAAGGTATAATTAGACAAAATATTGAAATCTAATGAATTATATTGTGGGAAACTTTCTTTTCTGGCGTAAGTGTAAAAGTGTGAGAAACCATAATCAAACAAAGGATTGTTTGGCAAATATCTAATATAAGGCTTGTTGTTTAAACTCCATTTGTTTTTGGCGAAAACGTCTAATGAGGCATCATACATACCAACCATCAGATTGGCTAAAACGCCTTTGTCTTTATAATCCTTTATGGTAAGACTCCATTTCTCATTGGCTCCTGGCTGTAATTCGTCTCTTTCCACATCTAATTTTATATCCAAATCAAGATTGTCGTAAGGAACAGAAACAGATTGCCTTACAACATTGATAGTGTTATATTTAACAAAATACGCTTCAAATGTGATTCTGCCTCTGTCTTCCTTTTTAATTTTATAAGGGAACTTCAAAATCTCGTCATTTAATTTTACACATTTAGAATAGCGAACTTTATCATTATGCAAAACATTGACATAAACACTGACATCATTGGCAGAACTTCCTAAATAAAAATTAACATTGTCACCTATTTTTGCCGTATTCTTGTCAGTATATGACAAACACATTTCTTTATATGGTATCTTTTTGCTATTAAAATCTATTATGTTAATTTCTTTTGTGATTTTCTCATTCTCGTTTTCAAATGAAATTATCTCAACATAAAATCTGCCTTCTTTTATAAGTTTTTTAACATCAGGAAAAACCTTCGCCTTGCCATCGACTAAAATCTCATCTTCATATATCAAATTGCCATTTATATTTGACTGTTGACTGTTGGATGAATAATAGTCGAAATGTGGGAATAATTCTTTTAACTCATTATCGGATAAAAGCTTACGGTCGAAGTTGTATTCATTATCAATAAAACGATTGTTGTTGTTCAGCTGATAAATCTTTCTTATGACTTTAGCCTTTACTGGAATGTTCTCAATATTTTTAACGGAAAACGTTATTGATTCTAAATTATCATAAGCAATATTTGAGGATTCGTTGTCGAAATCGAGAATCAAATCATTTTCTGATGCGTTTATGGTGTAAGTCTTGGTCTGGGTTTCGCCTTGTGCGTTGGTAGCATTTACCGTGACAATATATTCAAATACAGGAAGTTTATTTTTTAAATCATCATCCGCAAGTAGCTCGAAATCAATGTTAAAATCGCCATTGGAATCTGTTGTTCCATCTCCGTATGCGATTTGTTTTTCATAACTATTATAATTGTCTCTCCACCAGAAACGATAAGGAAAATAAGCGCGTCTTACGACAGTATAATCATAATTGATGTTATCGAGACCGAAACCTGCGTATGCTTTTACCGAACCGGTAAGATTTATTTTATCGTTGAGTTTGAATGACTTATTCAGTGAATTAAACGTTATTTCAAAAGTAGGACGTTTGTATTCTTCAATTTTAATATATATGCAACCACTTTCGTTCTTTATAATAAAACTTCCGTTAGACAAATTATCAGGAATTACAAAACTTCCGTCGAAAGAGCCAAATTCATTGGTTACAAAAGTCTTTGTTTCAATCACTTCCATATTGCTGTCTATAAAACTGACTTCCGTCTCCTTACCTAAGAGCAGTTCTTTCTTTTTTGAATTTTCATTTGTCATAATGCCTTTAAAGAAAACAGTTTGCCCTGGACGATAAATCAATCTGTCGGTAAAGAAGGATGTCTTTTCTATCATTTTTTCGTCTTCATTTTTTTGAGGAAAATGGAATATCGAATATGATTCAGAAAGCAAGGTGTCGTTTTTGTAATACAGATTAATATTTATAGATTTATTGATGTCGTTAGGAATAGATATTCTACCGTTTTTATCAGTTATCTTGCTGAAAACATGATTGTTAATATATGTCATTTCTTTATAATCATATTTACTATCATAGGCTTCAACCATAACATCTTTAATCGGGTTGCCGTTTTCTCTATCAAGGACTTGTATAACAGAATTGCCGTTGTGGTTTGTCACTACATAACTTAAATCGCTGACTTGAAAAACATGTACCGCAGGATAATTTTTAGCGTTGAAAACATCATCTTTTGAAAATAATATGAAATAATATCCAGATTCCAATTCGGGCAAAGCGATGAGTGACGAATGTTCTTTATAATCTTTATCTTCAGGAATATCGATATGATTTTCAATTATATAATTTTTTTTGAGCAGACTCATGACAATTTCCACATCGCTATCGCCTTTAAGTTCTTCCAACTCTTTTTGATATACTTTGTAAATACGATAATGAGGATTTGTGATATTTCTATATGTAAGAGCTAATGGAATCGCTTTGTTTGGCACATTAACATTCTGCATCGAGATGGACAATTCTTTCTCTAAAATCTCAGAAAGCATTGAATTACATTGTTTTGCACCGATACTGTTTGGGAATAATCTCATTGCTTCATCGCAAATATCAAGCACATCATCCAACGTCTGTTGTCCGTTGTCCATTGACTGTTGACGATTATACATTGCTTCTGCTTGTAATGCCATCACCCATGCGGTCAAAGGATTATTGATGTTATTGTTTTTAAGATTTTCTAAACTTTCTAAATATTCATTAAGATTTTCAGAAATATTATATTCCAATTCAATTTTATTAATCTTATTATATAAGGCAGCGTCAGTATAATTATTCTCCTTATCGAAATCAATAAGTTCTTGATAAATAGTTAATGCTTTTTCTTTTATGTTGTCGTATGATTTGTAATAATTTATAACAAAATGCGAGACGTAGTCATAAAGAGTAGGCTCGTATATATAATCTATTTTTTCATCATTATAATCATTGATGGAAAGTATTTCCTGATACGATTCCGCAGAAGTTTTCTTCAATGACTCTGCATTTTCTAAAGATTTATTAAGATAAGATTCGATGACATTTTCAAAAGTCGCTTTATCCCAGAATTCAATGTCCAACTCATTACTGTTGTCCGTTGTCTGTATTCTGTCTATTTTAAAGAAATTATCGTTGAGGTAATTCTCGTAAAGAGAAGCTATTGCAAGGTTAAAAATCGATTTTTCTGGTTCTTGGAGTCTGCCGATATTTTCTTCAGCGAACTGTATCGAGGTCTTTATCGGATTTTCGTCTTTTTGATTAAAAATCTTAAAACGATATAAGTAAGATTTCAGAAGTTCTTTCTGGTTATTTTCCTTTATTGCTTTCTGTTCAATCTTATTAAGAAATGTTTCCGCTGTTTCAGGGAGTCGGTTTTCTAAATTTTCATTAACATCATTCCATAAGTCGTTATAAGATTGAGCGTTGAGATTACAGGAGAGAAACAACGACAATAATATCAATAAAAAATTGGCCTTCATATCTGATAAATTTTATTTTAAAAAAATATCAAATATGAGACCAATTTTTCATTTATTATGAGCGTTATCCTATAACGATATTGATAATTTTCTTAGGAACAACGACCACTTTCTTAATGCTCTTGTCGCCCACCCATTTTGCAGCTTCTGGTGTTTCGATAGCTGCTTTTTCTATCTCAGCTGGACTTAAAGTGATAGGCAATTCCAAGTCGAAGCGTTTCTTGCCGTTGATAGAAACAGGATATGTGAAGTTGTTTTCAACCACATAACTCTCAACAAATTCAGGGAATTTCTGTGTAACGACGCTGTCTTCGTGACCGAGTTGATGCCACAACTCTTCAGCGAGGTGAGGTGCGTATGGAGAAACCATAATAGCGAGAGGCTCAAGGATTTCACGTTTATTGCACTTCAAGTCAGTCAACTCATTGACACAAATCATGAAAGCTGAAACGACAGTATTGAAAGATATACGTTCGATATCATCTTCTTCCTTCTTGATGAGTTTATGCAATGATTTCAATTCTTCTTTTGTTGCAGCTTCGTCGCTGAAAGAGAATTCGTTGTTTTCGTCGGTGTATAATCTCCAGAACTTGCGGATGAAACGATATACGCCTTCGATGCCTTGAGTGTCCCAAGGTTTTGATTGTTCGAGAGGTCCGAGGAACATTTCATAGAGTCTCAATGTGTCGGCTCCGTATTTTGCTACGAGGTCGTCAGGATTTTGAACGTTGAATTTAGACTTAGACATTTTTTCAACTTCCCATCCACAGACATATATTGGGTTTCCATCTTTATCATGTTCATAGATAAATTTAGAGTCTTTAAGGTCGTCGCGCCATTGTTTGAATTCCTCTGTATCAAGAATATCGTTGTGAACCATGCTGATGTCAACGCGGATTGGGTCTCCAAAGTATTCTCTTCCAGGGATGTTCTTTGAAACGTAGAGACGAGGTGATTCTAGCATTTCAACATCTTCAAAAGCAGGAACGTCTTTGCCATCGATAAGGTCTTGGATCTTTTGTTTAACTATTGCGAAGTCTTCATCGACAAGGACTTGGCGGATAGGGATAAGCAATAATTTGCAACCTAAGTCTTTAGCTATATTTTCGTAAGCATCAGCAATCTTTTCGAGTGATGACACTTTCTTAATTTCTATTATGATATTCTTTTCTTGGCAGAAGAAGTCGAACTTACGATGTCCCACTTTGAAGTCTTTCACGAACTTAACACCGAGTTTGTTATCTTTGATGACTTCCCAAGCCTTGTATTCTGCCATTTTTTCGAAGTTGACACGATATACGAAGCTTGTACGACCTTGAATCATACCTTGGTTTATCATCTTCTTGAAAGGTTCATCTTTGCAAGTCACGCCGAGGTCGAACAAGAATTTATTCCAGAAGCGGCTATAGATAAGGTGACCTGTTCCGTGTTCAGCGCCGCCGATATATAAGTCAACTTGTTGCCAGTAGTCGTTAGCTTCTTTGCTGATGAATTCGTTATTGTTTTGAGGGTCCATATAGCGGAGATAGTAGCCGCTTGAACCAGCGAAGCCAGGCATTGTGTTGGTTTCGAGAGGGCAGCCGTCTTCTGTTGTCCAGTTCTTGGCGCGTGCCAAAGGAGGCTCGCCTGACTCTGTAGGTTTGTAAGCATCGATAGGAGGAAGCTCGAGAGGGAGTCTGCTTTCGTCGATAGCGTAAGGCATTCCGTCTTTATAATAGATTGGGAATGGTTCTCCCCAGTAGCGTTGACGGCTGAAGATAGCGTCGCGGAGACGGTAGTTAGTCTTGCCTTTGCCGATGCCTTTTTCTTCTACCTTTTGAATCATTGTCGCAATAGCTTCTTTCACTGTGAGACCGTTGAGGAACTCAGAGTTGACCATCACGCCTTCTTTAGCGTCGAAAGATTCAGTCCATTGTGAAGCGTCTGAAGGTTCTTCTCCAGGTTTAGCAACAACTTGAATGATTGGGAGGTTGAAGTGACGAGCGAAAGCGAAGTCGCGGCTGTCGTGTGCAGGAACAGCCATGATAGCGCCTGTGCCGTAGCCCATGAGTACATAGTCGGCAACCCAGATAGGTATTCTTGCGCCAGTGAATGGGTTGATACCGTAAGCGCCAGTGAAAACGCCTGATACTTTCTTCACTTCTGCCATACGTTCACGTTCTGAGCGGTTCTTTGCCCATGTGACGTATTCTTCAACAGCAGCACGTTGTTCTTCAGTGACGAGGCTGCTTATCATTTCGTGTTCTGGAGCCAACACCATGAAACTTGCTCCGAAGAGAGTGTCGGCACGTGTGGTGAACACTTCTATATTAATATCTTTATCAGCGATGTCGAAGAACAATGATGCGCCCATCGACTTGCCGATCCAGTTGCGTTGTACTTCTTTGATTGACTCGCTCCAGTCGATGGTGTCGAGACCTTCGAGGAGACGTTCTGCGTAAGCTGTGATACGAAGCAACCATTGTTTCATGGTCTTGCGTACCACAGGATGACCACCACGTACTGAGAGGCCGTCGGCTACTTCGTCGTTGGCGAGTACTGTACCGAGCTCAGGACACCAGTTCACCATAGTGTCTGCCAAGTAAGCGAGACGATAGTTCATCAAGGTTTCTTGTTGTTCTTTCTCGCTCATGGCTTTCCATTCCTCTGCTGTAAATGAGAGAGGCTTGCTGCAAGCAGCGTTTAAACCTTCTGAACCTTGTTGCTCGAAAATCTTGACGAGTTCAGTGATAGGAAGAGCTTTCTTAGCTTGGTTACAATAATATGAATTGAAAAGCTGGATGAATGTCCACTGAGTCCATTTGTAATAATTAGGATCGCTGGTGCGAACTTCTCTATCCCAGTCGTAGCAGAAACCAATCTTATCCATTTGTTCACGATAACGATTGATATTCTTCTCCGTTGTTATTGCAGGGTGAGTACCAGTTTGTATTGCATATTGCTCAGCTGGAAGTCCGTAAGCATCATAACCCATTGGGTGAAGCACGTTGAAACCTTTGAGTCGTTTGTAACGAGCATAGATGTCAGATGCTATATAACCGAGAGGGTGTCCCACATGAAGACCTGCTCCAGATGGATATGGAAACATGTCTAAGATATAAAACTTTGGCTTATTCTTATCAATATCAACTTTATAGATATTATTGTCGCGCCAATATTCTTGCCATTTCTTTTCTACTTCATTAAAATTGTAATCCATAACTTTATTGTTTAGATAAGATTACAAAAGTACGGATTTTTTTGAAATTCAGAAATTCA
>JAGBVS010000060.1 GCA_017630195.1 Bacteroidales bacterium
CAACTTTCCGTGCAATCGACAATGATTTCTTCCGGTTTTATATGATTAGGAATACTAATTGTATCAATTGGATCGAGCCATAAATCTTGAACTAAAATCCTGCATTCTTTTATGCTGTTACCTTTTCTTTGAAGAACGAAAACCTTATCATCGAAAATCTCGAAATCGAACATCACATAATTAGGTTCGCTTTTCATTATAATTTTGTCTGCGCTAACTCCTACAGCATCAAGCATATAATACATTTCTTTCAATTTGAAGTTAAGATTTATTGTATCTCGATTAGGAGTCACGCTTACCAGAGTATCTTCATAACCGATACAGGAGAACAACAGTCCGACTTTGTTTTCCATTTTAGGCAACATCATTATGAAATCGCCATTATCGTCAGAACTCACGCCGAAGCTAGTATTGATAATTGTAATGTTTACATTCTTCTCTGCTACATTACCTTTAATGACAGAATAATCGCTTTGCGCGAAAGATGTCATTTCGCAGAGGATAAGCGTGATTGTAAGTAGTAGTTTTTTCATAATTTTATCCTTTCTATATATGACACTTCCGAATTGTTTGTATCTCTTTTTCTTTTAAGCTGATACAGATTACCTTTATATATAATCATCTTTCTGCTCAGCATACTATTGGCATTGACTTTAGCTGTCGTCTCTCCATCATTAACATCTATCTCATTCAGCATTGTTCCGAAAAAAGTATAGAATGCTCCCCATGCCCTATCCTGATATATCGTATGTCTCCAGAAATTTTCTTTCATTGGATATGTTATATCGCAATAACGAATCAGATTCAATTCCTCATCGTAAGTCTCAATTCTTCCATTAAGATGATTGAAATAATACAATGTATCATCAACATGTGCGAGATATGCATTCTTAGACTGATACCATGCCTTGGATATAAAGTTCTCCCATTCATTTGGTTTAGGACCTAACTCCATTATTTCACCAGGTCCCAGTTCCACCTTGATTCTATTCTTGCTATGAAAACTCCTCTCCTTTTTTATCTCATTTAGCTTATATGAGTCGTCGCTTGAAAATATCATCTCATTCTCTCCGGTATTAACATTTGCCCTGTAAAATTCAATGGTATATCCTTTAGATTTTTTCTTTTGATAATAGACATAATTATCCGTCACGAAGTTATAAATCTTCATCACTCTCATATAATAATTCATCTCAACAGGATAACCATATAGAGTTCTGTCATTATGTTCAAATACAACATAAACAGAATCTTGTCCCACAATCTGACATTGTTGCGTCACTACATCAAAGAAAAGATTAGTCGGTTTTATCCTATCAAGCAAAGGTATAGTGTCATACGGTTCAAAAAACATATCAGTCACAAGAATTCTGAAACCTTTTGTCGTTTTTTCCTTTCTTTGAAGAATATAAAACTTGTCATCAGCAATCTCAAAATCTATCATCACATAGTTTTTATCATCATATCTGGTTACTTTCTCAGCACTCACACCGACAGCATCGAGCATATAATACATTTCTTTCAATTTGAAGTTAAGATTTATTGTATCTCGATTAGGAGTCACGCTTACTAAGGTATCTTCATAACCGATACAGGAAAACAACAGTCCTACTTTGTTTTCCATTTTAGGCAACATCATAATGAAATCGCCTTTATCGTCGGAACTCACGCCGAAGCTGGTATTGATAATAGCAATGTTTACATTCTTTTCAGCTACATTACCTTTAATGACAGAATAATCGCTTTGCGCGAAAAGTGACATTCCGCAGAGAATAAGCGTGATTGTGAGTAGTAGTTTTTTCATAATTTTATCTCCTATCATACGGCGATGCCGTACGTTATATATGTTACGCCCTTTCAGGGCTTTTTTCTCTCGCAGAGACGCAGAGGAGCGCAGAGTTCATTCTTCATTCTCGAGACGTAGCAATTACATATTGTTCATTTTTTGTTGTGTCTTGTGATACAGTTCAACATTTATTCATTACTAATCAATTCCAACGACTGCAATTTTATCTCACTTCTCCTCGACTCCAATTGCTTTGGTTTGTAAATCCTTACTTTCTTTCCAAAATCCTTCTGTCCGTAATATGAAGTTTTAAAAAGACGATAATGAACCTCGTCATACAATTCCGCATAATCAAAAAGATGATAATTACCGGTTTCGACTTGCTTGAATAACCATGAGAAAAAATCCTGATAATCATCTTTTGTCAGTGTTTCTGCTTTTTTACTGATAAGTTTCTTAATATGATTATTCCCAAAAAGATGACAAGAACCTGAATCCAAGAATTTTGCAAGAGTGTCGAAAGATGTTATTGCTCGAATTTTAGCATCAGTGTATAAATCGACATTTCCCAATTGAGCTCGTTTTAGATATTCATCCATTGGATTTAAATCTACTGAAATTCGTCTGTCATCAAGATGTTCCATATCAACGGTGGCGTAAAGATATGCAGTAGAATCTTTTACATTATACAAGAACTGAGTTCCATAAATTTGAAGTCTATCGTTTTCAATTAAATAACGGTCTTCAAGATATGCGAGTTCTCGCCTTGTAGCGTTGTTTTCCTCAACGGCTTTTCTATATTGTTTCAAAAAATGCGGCAGATATTCAGGAGAATGCTGCGCTATGCCCCATGCATTCATCTGTCCATATTGTCCGACCAATTCCCATGTAGGAAATCCGTATTGTTCAATCAATTGCTTTAGCTTTGCTGTATTTGTAGAATCTACTACTTCTGCTAACTTCATCGTCTCTTCAGTCCACTCCATATCTCTTACAGACTGATCAAGTTCCACCATAGCTACGAGTGAGTCTATAAAAGGCTGGCATCTGTTACTTTCTGTAATGGTGATGATGGAATCCAACTTGGGCCAATAAGACCTCTCGTGTAATTTTATGTCATCGGTGAATTTAGAATTCAACCACCTTCTTTCGATACCATTTGATTGTACTAATCTGTATAGCAACTCTTCAACTTTAACTGTATCTACAACTATTTCAGGATAATAATAATCAACTATTTCTGCAGATACATAATAATACCATAAATCATAATAATAGAAATTGTGCAATGTTGAATCCAATGATGAGAACAAAGAATACGCTTTTCTATAATCCGCAGACCAATAAGCTTTTTGAGCAGAAAGCAACAAATCTTCTTTAGTCTGAGCTTTAACTGCAGAAATGCTTATAAGCAGCGATGTTATAAGAAGTAGTTTTTTCATAGGTTTTATTTTTTTGCTGTGAGCTATGGGTTGTGAGTTGTGAGCTAAAGATTTATCCTTTCAATATACGATTTAAACTCTTTCAAGGTGTTACTATTCTTCGTTACCGAATATAGTGTTCCTTTGTAGATGATTATCTTTTCTGTAAGCCAGCTGTCAGCATTAGTTATTGCTGTCGTCTTTCCTGTTGCGACATCAATTTCATTCAAAACCGAACCGAATATGGTATAGAATTTTCCAAAGGCTTTGTCTTTATATATCTTATAACGCCAGAAGTCTTCTTCGGTTGGATAGGTAATCTCACATTCTCCAATCTTATACATACCCTCGTCATAACGAAGTATTTTGCCATTGAAATGGTCAAAATAATATAAGGTTTTGTCGAATATATCAAGATGATTGTCTTTTGTATGATACCATGCAAACTGAACAAAGCGTTCCCAATCATCAGCACTAGGACCACCGCCAAGAGGATGATCAATATGCCATTGCCTCTCAATTTTGATATCTCTGTACGATTTCATGTCGTTACAGACAAACAACATTTCCTTTTCTTTGGATTCTTTTTTAATCCTGAAGAAATTGGAGATATATCCATCCATCAGCAATTCATTGAAATAAATGTATTTATCAGTCAAGAAAATAATATTATTCAATACCTTGTTATAGCGTTCCTTTTCCGTAGGA
>JAGBVS010000061.1 GCA_017630195.1 Bacteroidales bacterium
AGATACCCGTCGCCGTAAAAATCAGGCATGACCACATGTTTGACCACTTGCGGATTTTTCTCTGTTTTTATGTGCTTGGAATAGCAGGTTTTTTGCAAAAAATAAAAAATTCCTTTTCTTTGTTTACTGCGTATCAAATTTTGAGGGGTGACGATTGATTTCGTCACCCCTCTTTCATGTCATTTATTTTGTACGCTCTTTTTCTTTTGCTCTGTAATCTCGAAGCTAACGCTTACAAGGAAACGCACAACGTCTTCGGGCGCATCAGGCAGCAACACCGAAACCCAATGCAACTTGTTCATATGGTATGCGGGATACACTCCATCCTCTACGCCAAAGGAACAGGACAATTACATCGGCACTTTCAAATTGACTACGTCTATCACTTCATCGCTGTCGAGCCCAAACTTTCTCCGCGATAATTTCATCAACAAAGCATACCACTTGCGATTGTCCTTATGCCGAAGCACAGCCGTTTCAAAATCATCGCTAAACGGATAGTCAGGCGTTGTGCCGTACGTATTCAAACAATGTTCAAGAAATTCTTGTTTCGTCATTACCTATCCTCTACAAATTGGAATATGTCAGTATCTATTCCCATAAATCGACTTCGCTTTTTCCGTATATTTCTTTACGAACTCGGTCTTTGCGTTTGTATAAGCATCTCGATTATGCTCGTGTTCTTTCCATAACGAGAGCTTTAATTTTTCATACTCTTTTGCGATATCGGGAAACTCGATAAGATAATCTCTAAAATACAATTCATCGTTATCTCCTGCATATCTCAAATGCAGATGAAATACTCTCTCGGAAAATCCATTTTCGGTATATCCTTTATTAAAAGAAATTCCATCTTCGCTTTGCGACATACAAATATATCCGTTGTTTGCAATCAAAGCTTTATAATCAAGCAGGTTGCTTTCCTTTGGAACTTCTACAAGAATATCAATAATCGGTTTTGCCCATATAGCAGGGATTGCCGTACTTCCTATATGGCTTATTTTCTCGACCTGCGGAAGAATGTTTTTCAATAGTCTTTCTTCTTCCAAATACCATTCTTTCCAGTCTTCTTGATGTTTCGTTAAAATGATAGGAAACAACTGCCACAGTTCTTCCAAACTCATTTCTGATAATTTCTTTCCCATAATACACTCCGTCAAATTGGAATTTGTCGTTATAAATCAATCTTGATTTCGTATTGGTCATCAATAAGAATATAGTTTGAATTATGTCTTTTCGCAAGTGCCAAGACTTCTGCATTATCTGCCAATACACTCTCCATTGTACACCATTCATCATCCAAACGATTTTCAATGGCATTTGCATATTTCTTTATGTTATTAAAGTGGTTTCTGATATATTTCTCGCTCATTACAAGGCAGAAATATTTGATGCTTTCAAGATATTCGGAGTCAAATTCATTTTGCCAATCAAACGGAATATAGCAACCTTCAACAATTAAGTTCTGCTTGTTCTCAATTGCAGTTTTAATCATTTCACGAACAATAGGCCATAAGTATGCGGTTAAATCCTTATCGTCGCTCATTGGAGTGAGTTTGGTGTTTCCGCTACGAATCAACCCCATTTTAAGGTGGTCGATTGAGAGATATGGGTATTTATATTTTTCGAGCAACTTTTGAGCAAGTGCAGTTTTGCCTGTGTGCGATGCTCCCGTTATTAAAACAATCATACTTTCTATCCTTACAAATTCTTATTTATAGGTGTATTATATCACATTCCTATGAATAATTCAACCATTTCCCTTTTCTTTATTTACTGCGTAGCAAAATTTGAGGGGTGACGGTTTATTATTCCGTCACCCCTTGCTTTGTATTATCACCCCAACAAATTGGAATTTGACTATCTTTTTTTATAAATCACGAGTTCGGGGTTCTCTCCGTTTTCCTCATATGAGCATACGAGAAGGAAATCCATATTGGAGACAATTCCGTAGCATTTTGTTTCTCCCTCGAGCTGACTACCGAGGTAGGTTTGCTTATCGTCGAGGAATTTCACTTTTTCTCCGTTTGGGAGTGTGTAATCCATATTGATAAATTCACCCGACAACACGTTCAGATTCTCAAATTTAGGGAG
>JAGBVS010000062.1 GCA_017630195.1 Bacteroidales bacterium
CGATGATATGGATGAAGAATCGTATCCTGTTGAGAAGATAATCGAAAAGATGGAACTTCTTCCTGATGGATATAAAATGGTTCTGAAACTGCATCTTCTCGATGAATTAGATTTCGTTGATATAGCAGAGATGATGAATATCAAGACATCGACGGTGAGGTCGCAATATGTAAGAGGTTTGGAGAAACTTAGAGTTAGTTTAATTCATAATTCATAATGCATAATGCATGATTGAATAATCGATGGTTCAAAGTTTAAAGTTATGAAAATTGAAGATTTAATAAAAAATAACAAAGAGAAGTTCGAGAGCGAGTTGCCTGCTAATCATCAGGCTCGTTTCGCGATGAAGATGCATTCTCAGATAAGGAGGAAAAATAATATGCGCCGTCTCTGGCTTGGTGTCACGTCTGCAGTGGCAGCAGTGATGCTGTTATTCCTTATAATGAATAATCAAGAGATGATAAAACCGCATCTTTATCAGGAAAATGACAAGGTGGTGGAGATGAGAAATCTTTATGAACAACAGATAGAAGAAACAGTCTCTCTTTTAGAAAATGTCTTGGTCAACGTAGATGATTCAACAAAGATGGAGATAAGTAAAGCGATAGAGAATCTCACAACAACTTCAGAAATATTCGCTGAAATTGCGCCGCTTCCAGAAGAGAAACAACTTGCAATAACGTCGAAAGTCTATACAAATCAATTGGAATCATTGAATATGATATATAGAAAAATTAAAAAAGAGGAGAAATAATCATGAAAGCTAAAATCTTGACTTTAATGTTCTGTTTTGCAACATTATTCGCTTTTGCTGAAAATAGTTTTAATGACATCAATGCTTCTTATAAATATTCAAAGAAGAGAACCATCGACGCTAATTTTGAGACCATTGTTGGCACCTCTGTTGCCTTGATAGGAAAATACAGCGATTATAAAATATCTTCATGGGAAGAGAATTATGTGAGCTTTCATGTTGAGATAATAGCGAAAGCCAATAAAGAAGAATATGCTGAAGAAATGCTCTATGCCATCGACGTGGATTTCAATAACGATAAAAACAAGCAAAAGCTGACAGCCAAGACTATTATAAATAAAATAAACGCTAAAAATGTAGGTTATCATATCTCCTATTATATCATGCTTCCACAGGATGTCTTCGTCAGTATATATAACACTTATGGCGATGTGATAATGGATAAGGCAAACAATAACTTATATGTAGAGATGCAATATGGCGACTTCTCAATCGATGATATTGTCTCTACTGCCGAGATAAAAATGAATTATGGCGACGTCAATATTAAAAAGGCCAAGCAAATAAATGCCAAAATAAACTATGGAGATATTGATATTGCTGATGTCAATAGTGCTGTCTTTAAGATGAATTATGGAAGTGTCAAACTTGATAATGTAAACAGATTGATAGGCGAACTTAATTATTCAGATATAAATGTCAATAATATTGAAAAGTATGCAGATATATATGTGAATTATGGAGACGTGACTGTCAATAAGATAAGTCAGGATTTTGAATCTATGGAAGTGCAACTCAACTATTCCGACATCATATTGAACCTTACAGAAGATATGAGTTTCACCTATGACATAAAACTTCTTTATGGTGATATTGAAAACGACTTGCTTGATAAATATGCCAAACGTATAGTCGAGACGAAGGTCAACACCAAGAGCATGACAGGAAATATCAACGACAGCGAGGGAAAACATAAAATAACAATCAACGGAAACTATTCTGACGTTGAATAGGGAAATTCTGTAGAGACGTTTCAATGTTTCCCTAGAAATAAACAAACATTGAAGCGTCTGATGTAATAGAAATGATTGTTGAGACGTCTTTGTGGCGATTCAATTGATAAAAATGTCGTCTCGATTAATAAAAATTATTTGTAAATAAAAAAAGAACAAAATGGAACAAAAATTGCTTTAAATTTGGGGATTGAAAAAATATTGTAAATAAAAGCAAAGAGCCATGAAGAAGTTATTATTTATATTTTCATTGATTTTTTTAAATATCAATTTATTTTCACAGAATTATGTCAGCGGCGTTTTGGTTGATAGCTTGAACAACGAGAAATTGCCATTTGTAAATATAGGTTTGATGCGTGCCGTTGATTCCGTTTTCGTGTCTGGCACTTCATCAAATGAGAATGGATATTTCAAGGCCGAGCATATTCCTGATGGAAAGTATGTATTTTTAGTTTCTTCAATCGGTTACGAATCAATAAGAAAAATAATAGATGTAAACGACAACATCGACATGGGTGTGATTAAGATGAAGTCGGGCAGCACGAGGTTAGACGAGATAGTTATAGTTGAGAAACGTCCGTTGTTCAGCAGCGAGGGTGAGAAGACTCTATATAACGTAAGTGAAGATCCGAGTGTACAGACCGGCACGGTTTCAGATGCGTTGCAGAACGCTCCCGGCGTTGAAGTTGACGTTGAGGGCAATGTCTCTTTACGCGGTGTCTCATCGGTAGAGATTTGGATTAACGGACAGCCTTCAAATTTAAATGAAGAAAATCTGAAGACTTATTTACAGCAGATGCCGGCTAACGCGCTCGAGAGAATTGAGGTGATAACGAATCCTTCAGCGCGTTATTCATCGAACAGCGACGGCGGCATCATCAACATCGTCACCAATTCCAAAATAAAGAAAAACCAATTCCTCAGTTTCGGATTAAGAGCTTCTTCTTCACCAAACGTCTCTCCTTGGGCTTCATACGTATGGGCTAATGAGAAAATGTCACTCAACCTCTTCGTCAACGGTTCTTATTCACAATGGAAAAACATCACTAACGGATACAGCACATCCTTCACCGACAATGCCGACCACACAGGATTGGATACTACGAACCATACCTCATACAACGGCGATTCCTTCTCAAACAATTTCGGTGGCGGCTTCAATATCAACTTCGACTATAATATCGACACCATGAACTCCATCTCCGTCTGGGTCGGCGGCTGGCCTAACTCCTCAAGAAGCGAAAGCTTCAACGAGACATTCCGTCATGAATATATGCAAGACTCCGGCATGTACCATTATACAACATACGGAGAGGCATCCGGTCATGGTAACTTCTTCCACGGCGGATTACAATATCTCCATAAATTCAACAACGAAGGCCATAACATCAGCCTCAGAATGACAGGCAACATCGCCGACGGAGAAAACAACAACTACCAAAGAAGATATTATGAGAATCAGCCTTGGATGAACGTAGATTATAGAGAATTGTCAAACTACCGCGACTTCGGATACGGCATCAACCTCGACTATTCGCTTCCTTATTCTGAAAACGGTGAAATTGGTATTGGTACATCTTACGAATACAGCCCCGACACTTATTACATAAGCTACGACACCCTCGCCAATGGCGATTACGTCACCGATATTATGCGCAGCTTCGACAGAGAAGTAGGTTCCAACGAATATGACGTATATTTCACTCTTCAACAAAAATGGGGCAACTTCGTCTTAAAACCAGGCATCAGAATGGAATATGAAAAATTATGGTGCAACATCGACGGATACACAACCAGCAATACAACCAAAGACTATCTCAACTGGCGTCCGTCAATACATCTCTCATACAGAACCAAATCGATGCACAATTTCAATTTGAGCTACTCACGCCGCATCGCTCCTCCAAGCGCAAGAAACCTCACCGACTATAAGTTCTATTCAACAGAATCGTTTACAACAGGTAACCCGGAACTTCTTCCAACATATACTACTTCGGTAGAAGGCGGATGGACAAAATACTGGAACAAATTCGGTTCCGTCGGATTGACAGCTTATTACAGAGACTCCAAGAACACAGTGGATGACATCAGCGATGTTATATATGACGATTTCTTCGGAAGATATATCCAATATTCATATCCAGTCAATGTAGGCAAGTCGTCAAGAAAAGGTTTAGAAGCCAACGTTACATATCGTCCTACAGGCATGTTCAACATGAGATTATATGCCAACATCTATGATTATTATTATGAGACAAAATTCAACGACGAACTTATCAAAGACAACTCACTCGTATATAGCATGCGTCTGAATGTCTGGGCTAAGTTATGGAATAAGTTAGAGATTCACGCATCAGGAAACTACCGTTCTCCAAGGCAGTCGCTCTTCGCTGAGAGTCTTGCTAACTATTCTATCAACTGCGGATTAAGAGCTGACTTCTTCGACAGAAAGATGTCGGTTCATATCAATGTCAACGACATTTTCAACTGGAACAGATGGGACAACAACACAACAAATCCGTATTATATCTCATACAGTTCGTTTAAGTTCAACAGCCGTTCCATCAGCGCAGGTCTCGTCTTCCGTTTCGGCAAGATGGAATTAGAAAGAAAAGCACAGACAGGTGGCGGTGAGATTCAAAATCCAAGTGTCGGAATGTAGAATTGTTAAACTCTAACCCCTCATGCACCTTAAAAACCTAATAGACTATGTTAAAAAGAATATTCATTATATCATTAATAACTTTATCAATATCATCTTGCGATAATAAACAAAATTCTAAACCTGCAGCACAAGCTACTCCTCAGAAAAAGGAAATAGTAGTCCCTGAGTTCAATGCCGATTCGGCGTATAATTATGTAGCCGAGCAATTAGCATTCGGTCCTCGTGTGCCAGGCAGCGAGGCTCATGCTCAGTGCGCCGAATGGTTCATCGACTTTTTTAATGAAAAGGCCGACACCGTTTATATACAGGAATTTAGGACACGTCTTTATAACGGCAAAAGCATAGACGGAAAAAACATCATAGCTTCTTTCAATCCGGAAGCAAAAAAAAGAATATTGCTCGCAGCCCACTGGGATTCGCGTCCTTTCGCCGACCACGACCCTGACAGAACCAAATGGAACACTCCTATCGACGGAGCTAACGACGGCGCAAGCGGCGTTGGCATCTTGATGGAGACAGCAAGAATCTTGAAAGAAAACCCTATCAACACAGGCATCGACATCATTTTATTCGACTTAGAAGATTACGGAGCTCCTCAATATCTTAATTTAATGACTAACCACGACTGGGCTTTAGGTTCTCAATATTGGTCAAAAAATCCTCATATCTATAACTACAAAGCTTACTTCGGAATTTTGTTAGACATGGTAGGAGCGCCGAATCCACGATTCCCTAAGGAATATTATTCACAACAGTTCGCTCCGACATTAAGCAACGATATATGGAGAATAGCTCGCGAATTGGGTTATTCCGAATACTTCCTCAACGAAATAGGCCATCCTATCAACGATGACCATATCTATGTCAATACTATCGCCAACATACCAATGATTGACCTTATCCATTTGGAGGATAATGAAAACAGCTCATTCTATCCTTATTGGCATACTATGAAAGACAATTTAGAACAAATAGACCCAAAGACATTGGGAATGGTAGGAGATGTGGTGTTAAATGTAATCTACAAAAAATGATTTAAGAAAATTTTATAACACCCACATACGTAAGGAGAATAACATTCATAAGCAAAGCATAAATTATCGCCGGCAACGCCATTTCTCCACTATTGAAGATGAAAGGAGAACTTGCTATGGCGATAGCTTGTGCTGCGTTCTGCATACCTACTTCAATTATTATAGTTCTTCTCACTGCCACGCTCGATTTTGTTATTCTTGAAAGCACAGAACTACATAACATAGCCAACAATATCAATACTGTAACAGCTATTCCAAGTACAGCAAAGTTGTCTTTAATCTCTTGAGTATATTGTAAAAAGAACACTGCTGCCAATGTCATCAATGCTGGGAAAGCGAGTTTGCTCAAAACCTTATTTACCTTAGCGGCAGCTTCTGGCAACCAATGTCTGAACAATATTCCTATGATGAGAGGAACGAAAATAAGCACTATATTTTGCACTATGAGTTTTCCGAAAGGAAGATTAACCTCTACCCCACTTTGTTCGGAAACGAAACGTGCCACAAATTCCATTATGACAGGAATAGTGAATAGTGTTAATATGCTACTTACAGCTGTCAGGGTGACAGACAGTGCGACATCGCCTTTTGCCAACATAGAAAACACGTTAGAAGAGCTGCCACCTGGACAACATGCCACTAATACGATTCCCATAAAATATACAGGAGGCAGTTTCAATGCCCAAGCCAAGGCAAAAGCTATGACAGGAAGAATTATTATCTGTCCTATCATTCCTATCAAAACAGCACGAGGATTACGTGCTACATCAGTAAATGATTTCTTGTTTAAATCGGTGCCCAATAGGAACATCAAGACAATCAAAATGGGCATTACAATCCAGATAGTGTTCATTTGTAAAGTCTTTTGACTTATTTATTCGGCGAGCACAAGTATTCTATTATTCAACACTTCTACAACACCTCCGTTTATTTCTAAAAATTCAAATTTGTTATTATTACCAATCTTAACTTTACCTTTTCCTAAAGCAGCAATCATAGGAGCATGGTTATTTAATATCTCAAATAAGCCATCACTGCCTGGCAGTTGCACCAAGTCAGCTTCGCCTTCGAAGATTTTCTTTTCCGGTGTTATAATCTCTAATTTCATTTTTAACTCCTAATTAATCAGACGTGTCAATGAGTGTTTATTTTCATTGGAATCATTGACGCGTCTCTACATAACTCCTAATTCCTCATTAAGAAGTCTTTTTCCTTTTTCTATTGCCTCTTCGATAGTTCCAACCATCATAAAAGCAGCTTCAGGATATTGGTCAACCTCGCCATCCATAATCATATTAAAACCTTTGATTGTATCTTCTATGCTTACGAATTTACCTTTCATACCTGTAAATTGTTCAGCGACATGGAAAGGCTGCGACAAGAATCTCTGCACGCGACGAGCGCGGCTAACAACGAGTTTATCTTCTTCTGACAATTCGTCCATACCTAAGATAGCGATGATGTCTTGTAATTCTTTATAACGTTGAAGAATGTTTTTAACACGTTGAGCCGTGTTGTAATGTTCTTCTCCAACAATATTAGCTGCCAATATTCTTGATGTTGATTCGAGAGGGTCAACGGCAGGATATATTCCTAATTCAGAGATTTTACGGCTAAGGACTGTAGTAGCGTCCAAGTGTGCGAATGTCGTTGCAGGAGCAGGGTCGGTCAAGTCGTCAGCCGGGACATAAACAGCCTGCACTGATGTGATGGAACCGTTTTTTGTTGAAGTGATTCGCTCTTGCATAAGGCCCATTTCTGATGCCAAGGTAGGCTGATAACCTACGGCAGAAGGCATACGGCCGAGCAAAGCCGACACTTCAGAACCTGCTTGTGTAAAACGGAATATATTATCGATGAATAACAAAATGTCACGTCCTGCGGTGTCGCCATCGCCATCACGGAAATATTCAGCCATTGTAAGACCGCTAAGAGCAACGCGTGCACGCGCTCCAGGAGGCTCGTTCATCTGACCAAACACCAATGTAGCCTGCGACTTTTTGAGTTCCTCATAATCTATTTTATCGAGATCCCAGCCGCCTTCTTTCATCGATTTCATAAATTCTTCGCCATATTTGATAACGCCAGATTCCAACATTTCTCTTAACAAGTCGTTACCTTCACGAGTACGTTCCCCTACACCGGCAAACACTGACATACCTGAATATGACTTAGCGATATTATTAATCAATTCCATGATGAGAACGGTCTTGCCGACACCGGCGCCGCCGAACAAACCAATTTTACCGCCTTTAGCGTATGGCTCTATCAAGTCGATGACCTTAATGCCTGTAAATAAAACCTCTTGTTTTGTGGAAAGATTTTCAAATTTAGGAGGGTCACGATGAATGCTGTTGCGTTTGTTTGTATCAACTTTTTTAAGTCCGTCGATAGAATTTCCTATAACGTTAAACAAACGGCCTTTCACTTCTTCTCCTGCTGGCATTGAAATAGGAGATCCAAGACAACGTACCTTCATGCCTCTACGCAAACCGTCTGTAGAATCCATTGCGATAGTACGCATAGTATTCTCGCCAATATCCTGTTGGACCTCGGTTATAAGTTTTTCACCATTTGCTTTTTCAATTTCAAGAGCATCTAAAAGATTAGGCAATTGTGATTCATCATCAAAAGCGACGTCAATCACAGGACCGATAATCTGTACGATACGACCGTATTTCTCTTCACTCATGGCTGTTATTTTTATTGTGAATTATCTTTATCTAATTCTAAATCTGTTTTTGTAAGAACATCCAAATTATCAATATTCTTCAGAAAATTCCACTGGAATATGATAAGGTATAGGAATCCTATTGTTATTGCGCTATCGGCGATATTGAAGATTGGGCTGAAGAAAATCTGTCCGCCCAAGAAAGGTATCCATTCAGGAAAAGTAAACAATGGGAAGTAAAACATATCCACCACCTTACCTTGCATAAATCCCGCATAACCGCCTCCTTCGGGGAACAGAGTCGCCACCTGATAGAAAGTGCTCTCACTGAATATCATTCCGTATAACATTCCATCTATTATATTACCGAGAGCGCCTGCCGTGATAAGAGAAATTCCTACTATAGGACCGAATTTGATTTTCTTCTTTGTCAGATAATATATGAGATAAAATAACAACGACACGGCTATCAGTCTGAATACACTCAAAGCCAACTTACCCCATTGTGCTCCGAGTTCCCAGCCAAAAGCCATGCCGTTGTTCTCTATGAAATAAATCTGAAACCAATCTCCTAATACAGGGAAACTTTCACCTATAGTCATATTCAACTTGATCCAAAACTTCAGAATCTGATCAAGAAGCAAAACTATAAATATTACGAAAAGAGGTTTTTTCATTTATTTCTTTTGTCCCATTTTTGCTTCAACACTTAATGTTGCATGTGGTACGGCACGCAATCTTTCTTTTGGGATAAGTTTGCCTGTCATACGACATACACCATAAGTCTTGTTTTCTATACGAATCAATGCATTTTCCAAGTTCTGAATGTATTTGTATTGACGAGCAGCCAACTGGCTATTCTCTTCTTTCGACAACACATTAGAACCTTCTTCCAAAATCTTAAACGTTGGAGCTGTGTCATCAGCATTGTTACCATTACCTGAAACATTTTCGTTCAACATTTCGAGGTCTTTGCGCGCTCTTGCCAATCTTTCCAATATCAACTCTTTGAATTCAGCAAGTTCTTCATCAGAATATCTGACTTTATCTGAAGTATTATTTATGTTTGTTTCCATAATAATTCTTTTTTAAATTATCGTCGTCAAAGTTAATAACAATTATCCAATAACACAAGAAAATATTGCTTTAATTCTTGTTTATTTTTAACTTAACAGATATATTATCTATAAGTTCTATTGCCTCAATTTCTTCACCGATATTGTCAACCATATTCAACTCTGCCAATGTCTCTGAACAAATATACTCCTGATATTTTTCAACGACACCATTAACAGCATTGTTCTTTTCAATTGTCAAAACGATGTGGTCAGTAACTTCGAAGTCGCCGTCTTTTCTCATATTTTGGATTCTGTTGACGATTTCTCTTGCCAAGCCTTCTTCTGCCAATTCTTCTGTCACTGTAATATCCAATGCCACTGTAGAGTCGTCTTGTGTTGCTACTGCCCAGCCTGGAATATCTTCTGTTGTGATGATAGCGTCATCAAGTTCAAGATGTAACTCTTGTCCTTCTAATGTGACATCTATATAACCTAAGTTTTCGAATGTTCTGATTGTTTCTTGTTCAATCTCAGCAAAGAATTGTGTTATAGGTTTTATCATCTTACCGTAACGACGGCCTAAGTTTCTGAGGTTTGGCTTAACTTTCTTGACCAAGATGTTCTTATCGGCTGTGAGATATTCTATTTCCTTGACGTTAACTTCAGAAAGGATAAGTTGCTCGACTTTCTTGAATTGTTCGAGTTCTTTATCTGAGTTGACAGGAATCATAATCTTTGATAATGGCTGACGAACACGGATGTTAGCCTTCTTTCTCAATGACAATACCATTGATGATGCGAGTTGAGCCATTTCCATTCTTTCTTCCAAGTCTTTGTTGATAAGAGCTGGATTTGCTTTAGGGAAGTCGGTGAGGTGAACAGATTCTGCTGCTTCGCGTCCTGTTGCTTCGTTCAAGTCTTGATATAAACGTTCTGCGAAGAAAGGAGCGATAGGGCTAGAAATCTTAGCCAAAACATCCAAGCAAGTATATAATGTTTGGTATGCAGAAGTTTTGTCTGATGAAGCATCGCTCTTCCAGAAACGACGGCGTGAGAGACGTACGTACCAGTTGCTCAAGTGTGCGTCAACGAATTCTGCTATAGCACGACCAGCTTTTGTTGGTTCGTAGTTTTGATAGTCGTTATCGACTTCTTCTATCAATGAGTTCAATTCTGACAAAATCCATCTGTCGATTTCAGGACGTTCTTCATAAGGAATTTCAGCTTCTGAGAAATCGAATTTATCGATGTTTGCATACAATGCGAAGAAAGCGTATGTGTTATATAATGTGCCGAAGAATTTACGACGTACTTCGTCAACGCCTTCTGCGTCAAACTTGAGGTTATCCCAAGGTTGCGAGTTGGTAATCATATACCAACGCACTGCGTCAGCGCCGTATTTTTCTATTGCTTCAAATGGATCGACGCCGTTGCCGAGACGTTTAGACATCTTGTTGCCGTTCTTGTCGAGAACCAAACCGTTAGAGATAACTGCCTTATATGAGACAGAATCTGAAATCATTGTTGCGATAGCGTGCAATGTGAAGAACCATCCACGTGTTTGGTCAACGCCTTCAGCGATGAAGTCAGCTGGGAATGTCTCAGCATTGAGTTTTTCTTTCTCGCCCATGTAGTGAATCTGTGCGTAAGGCATTGCTCCTGAGTCAAACCAAACGTCGATGAGGTCTGGTTCACGGAACATCTTCTTGCCGTCTGATGAGACGAGTATTACATTATCTATATAAGGTCTGTGTAAGTCGAAACTATTATAATCTTCTGAAGCGTATGGGTTTTCTGTCATGAAACCAGCTTTTACTGACTCGTCAATTCTTTGACGGAGTTCAGCAACACTGCCGATACATACTTCTTCGCTGCCGTCTTCTGTTCTCCAGATTGGCAATGGTGTTCCCCAATAACGTGAACGTGAGAGGTTCCAGTCGACGAGGTTTTCGAGCCAGTTGCCGAAACGACCGCTACCTGTTGCTTCAGGTTTCCATGTGATGGTCTTGTTGAGTTCAATCATTCTATCCTTCAAAGCAGTGCTGCGGATGAACCAGCTGTCTAATGGATAATAGAGAACAGGTTTGTCTGTACGCCAGCAGTGTGGATAGTTGTGAGTATGTTTTTCGCTCTTGAAGAGTTTGCCTTCTTCTTTCAAC
>JAGBVS010000063.1 GCA_017630195.1 Bacteroidales bacterium
AATGCTGTCAACGCTAAACATAGAATAGTTGAAGTACCTGCTTCAAACGTTAAGAAAGCTATAACTCAAATTTTATTTGAAAAAGGTTATATCCTTAACTATAAATTTGAAGAAGAAGGTCCTCAAGACACAATTAAAATTGCTTTGAAATATCATCCTGTAACAAAACAACCAGCTATTATGTCAATCCGTCGCGTTTCTAGCCCAGGTTTACGTAAATATGCTGATTCTGAAAACTTGCCAAGAGTGATGAATGGCTTAGGTATAGCTATCATCTCTACATCACAAGGTATTATGACAGATAAAGAAGCTCGTAAGCTTCATATCGGTGGAGAAGTTTTATGTTACGTAAGTTAATGAAAGGAGAATAGCAATGTCATTATCAAGAATTGGAAAGATGCCTATAGCTATCCCAGCAGGCGTAGAAGTAACAGTATCAGATAACGTTTTTACAGCTAAAGGTAAATTAGGTCAATTAAGCCAAGATTTCCACGGCGATGTTAATGTAAAAATTGAAGACGGTTTCGTTATCGTAGAACCAGCTAACATTGAAAAAGCTAGTGCAAAACACGGACTTTACCGCGCATTGTTCTTCAACATGGTAAAAGGCGTATCAGAAGGCTTTGAAACAGTACAAGAACTTGTTGGTGTTGGTTATAAAGCAGAAGCTAAAGGTCAACAATTAGAATTATCACTTGGTTTCTCACACACTATCGTTATGGTGTTCCCAGAAGAAATCAAAGTTGAAACAGTTAACGAAAGAGGTAAGAACCCTATCATCAAGTTGCGTTCTTACGATAAACAATTGCTTGGTCAAGTTGCAGCTAAGATTCGTTCATTCCGTAAACCAGAACCTTACAAGGGTAAAGGTATCAAGTTTGTGGGCGAAGTCTTAAGACGCAAACAAGGTAAAGCAGCAGGTAAATAATGTTTGAAACGATAATTGAAAAACGCAATTAAGATGGTTAAAGTTAAAAAGATAAGAAGAAGATTGAATATCAAGAGACGCGTCAGAAAAATCGTCAACGGTACTGCTGAACGTCCAAGAATGTCTGTCTTCAGAAGCAACAAACAAATTTACGTTCAATTAATCGATGACCTTGCAGGCAAGACTTTACTTGCTGCAAGTTCACGCGAGAACGGAATTGAAGAAGAAAAAATTACAAAGATTGAAAAAGCAGCTAAAGTTGGTGCTTTAATCGCTGAAAAAGCAAAAGCAGCAGGTATTGAAAATGTTGTTTTCGATCGTAATGGTTATTTGTATCATGGTAGAGTTAAGTCTTTAGCAGACGGCGCTCGTAATGGTGGATTAAAATTCTAAAGCTATGTCAGAAGTCAACGTAAAAAGAGTAAAAACTTCGGAAATCGAGTTTAAAGAACGTTTGGTTAGCGTTCAACGCGTCACCAAAGTTACCAAAGGTGGACGTACATTTAGCTTCTCAGCTATCGTAGTCGTCGGCAACGAAAATGGCGTGGTAGGTTACGGACTTGGTAAAGCCAAGGAAGTTCAAGCCGCTGTAGCAAAAGGTATCGATGATGCAAAGAAAAACTTAATTAAAGTTCCAATTATCAACGGAACCCTTCCTCACGAACAATATGGTAAATACTGCGGTGCTTACGTTTACGTACAACCAGCTACTCCTGGTACTGGTGTTATCGCAGGTGGTGCTATGCGTGCAGTATTGGAAAGCGTAGGCGTTAAAAACGTCTTGGCTAAGTCAAAAGGTTCTTCAAACCCTCACTCAGTAGTTAAAGCTACATTCGCAGCATTAAGCCAAATGCGTGATGCTCGCATGGTAGCTGAAATGAGAGGTGTTGATATGGATGTGGTGTTTAACGGATAATCTTAAAGCAATGAAAAAAGTTAGAATTACTCAGGTTAGAAGTGGCATCGGCAGACCACAAGATCAAAAAGATAC
>JAGBVS010000064.1 GCA_017630195.1 Bacteroidales bacterium
TGAAACTTGGTTATTCAATAAGGGTACTTCCGGTATTTTAGCAGATGGCAGAACAAAAATGCTTATTGCTAAAAACGGGTATTTTAAAGTTATTTTAGGGATTAAGGGGGATGAAAGAAAAATAGTTTCTTCCCGTGATTCAAAATTTGTAATTCTTCCGGATGGATATGATTATTTCCGTATACGCTATGTTTCAACACCCTCGTATGATAATTCGCCAAAAGAAACATTTGTAGGCGACGTATCTGAAAATGTTTTTGCTTCCGGTAAATGCCACATTGAGCATCCTGTTTCTTATGGTGTAAAAGTTATTGAGAATGCAAGGAAAATCAATAATTTTAAGTGGAAGCCGAAAAAGGACATTCGGGTTAATTCAAAAACCACCATTAGTTATAAAGCGGGAGTTACTTATAACGGTTTGCCGTATTCATCCAACTGGGTTCAGCCACATTTTATCGGCTGGCATATTTCCCCACATACGTTTATAAATGCGGTTAATGATGAAGAAAGTGTTTTCTATCATGAAACAGCATTTAATGCAAAAGACGAATATGCACCCTATTATGGTATTGTATGCTCTTCCTTTGCTACAATGTGTTCGGGTTGGTCTGTTCCTCAGACTAATTCTGGTTTCTTCTATTCGCCGGATACTGAAACAGTATTCAGTATCAAACCCGATTTAGGAGCTATATACACGGATGTTTATACACACTGTGTTATTCCCGAAAAGTTTGTTCATTATGATGATAAATATCTGATTTGTGGTTATGAAAGTGTACGACCACTTTCACAAAGAACCACCCGTTATGGCAGTTTGAAATATGGAACACTTTTTGATTATTGGGACACAACACCGTCAGATGATTATTATACCGATTACGGCTATAACGTATATCATCATAATGCAAAGGGTGACCTTTCAAATGTCCCGTATGCTGATTTTGATAACTGGTTTATCAATGATTGTACGGCACTGCCCTATAAGGGTGACAAATGCGTGTACACTTCCCGTGAAAACGTGCTTGTTAATATAAAGGATGAATCTGCAAAAACCCTTTATATTCGTTTTAACGATCAAACAACGGAAATTCCGGTTACAGCTAAAAGAATGGATATTTCCGACCACGTTAAGGATGACGGAATTTATTACATTCATACAAACATTGACAGTGAAAAGAAATCTTCCTTTGAGTTTGTGAACGTGAAAGAATTCACCTATCATTTGGGGGAAGATAATATTTCTTTCAGTGATGATTTTTGGTATGTCGATTTTGTGTATGATGGCCACATTTTGTACAGAAATAACGATGGTTCTTATCAACATAAGGGTTTGTTGGTTGAATATCAGGAAAATAACGATTATTCCAAATTCTTTACAAAGGGCAACCCAAAATATATAGAAGCGGTTTTCAAAAAAGGAATCTATGGAGCCTATACGGTACCATTTAAGGAGGTATAATAATGTTCAAAATTGACGAAAAGCACTTCATGCCGTGCGAAGAACACGGCGGAACATTCCCCAGTGAAAAACCCCGGTACACCATGACGGAAGAAGTGGAACACACTGTCCGTGAAATGCGGAACACGATTGACAGGCTTTTGAGGTTTGAAAAGCGTGTGGAAAGCAAGTTTGAAGATTTAATGAAACACTTGACCAATGATAACGTAATCTTCAAAAACACCTTTGCACAGGCTTACAATACCTTCCTTATGGAAGTGAAGAATGAAGTAAACACCTTTGAAGGAAATGTGGATTCTTCTATTAGCCTGTTCAAATCTGATCTTGAATCCAATTACGCAAACCTTTCTGAAGAATGCCGGGAACAGATTGCAGAATATTACCGCACAATCACGGATGATTATGCAACTCTTTCAGATGAATGCAGAGAACAGATTACAGAGTATTATAATCAGTTTTCTGACAGTCTGAACGAATATAAAACGGAACTGAATGAAACCTATGATACATTCCGTGATGCTATTGAAAGTAGACTGACCCAGTATAATAGTACCTATGTTGAATCGTTCAACAATTATACAAGTCAGATGAACAACAAACTTTCTGCTATGGAAAAGAGTTTTAACCAAAATTACAATACCTTTGTAAATCAGGTGAATACTTCCATTACAGAATTCATGAATGAATGGACTGCTGAAATTGACGCACGGCTGGACGGACAGGACAGTGTAATCAATGATGCACTTCTGTTCATGAAAGCCAATCTGACA
>JAGBVS010000008.1 GCA_017630195.1 Bacteroidales bacterium
ACCATTGCTGATATTACGATTGCTATCAATATCAATGAAATTTTCTTTTTCATCTCTTTTTGTTCACTTAATGCTTTGAGTTTAGCATCACGTTTCTCTGCATAATCATCATATAATTCGAAAATATCATTCGCAGTCGACACTCTGTTTATTTCTGCTTGAGCATAAGGCTTGTAATATTTTTGACAAAAAGCCACGCTGTCTATATTATTCTCGTTTTGATATATTTTTTCAAGCAACAGCATTACCATGCCAACAGTAACATCATCTGACTCATATTCTAGTGCTTTTAGCAAATATGGTTTTGATTGAAGTCTGTATGGAGAATGAAACATTTGTATTCCCAATGTCATGGAGTCTATTTTTGCATCCAATCTGTTTCTGCTTTTATATGCAATCATATCACGTTTCACCTGAAAACACGAATCAAATTTTCCTTGATTGTAATATACCGTAGATAACACGTGCAGTGACAGAAGATATACATAACCATTATTATAAGTGCTATCTATGTATGGTTTTGCCGTATTGAGATAATATAATATGGAATCTGTTTCTGTTTTAGACTGAAACATACTTGCTATTGTCAGACATATATTAGAAAACACAATCGTATCGACTTCCTCAGAAATATTTTGATAATAGAGTGCTCTCTGTATTGCCATCTTCTTGATATTACTTTCTAACTTAGATAGGCAGAGACGTGAAATATTACAATATGTTTTTGATGCCAAAAGTTTTTCTTCATCTGTCATATATTCCGGCAATGATTCTATCAAACTAAGAACGTCGATGAACTTAGACAAAGTTTGTTTCAGACTGTCATTTTCATATAAGTCAACGGCCTCACTATGATATGATTTAGCTTTCTCTAATCGTTGCATATAATCTTTATTTGCTCTTCTATGACATGAATTAGAGAACAACATAAAGAATGATATGGAAACGATGACCGATATTATGCCAAAATGCCTTTTCATAAATAAGATTTTATTTACAAAGATATAAAAAAGTAAACAAGTTTTTGTTTACAAAGTTATATGTTTGCAATGAAACAGACAAGATTTATTTCATTACATTTTATGGCAGGATTTATTTTATAATTTTAACAATCAAAAATTTAAAGAAATAACAATAAGAGACGCACGGCGTGCGTCTCTTATTGTTATCTCACCCACTTTCCACTCTCCACTTCCTTAACTCCTAACTCCACACTCCTAACTCCTAACTTCCAAACGTAAGTTCCCGAGTTCCATTTAGAAGCATCTATAGAAGTGACGTCATCTGTTATTTCTTCTTCATGGATTTTTCTTCCTTGTAAATCATAAACGGTTAAAACAGCATTTCTCAAACCTGTTCTTATATTCAATACATCACCTCCTGGATTTGGATAAGCGACAGCGAGATGTAAACCGTGATCGTGGGCTTCTTCGATGTTTTCAGAATTGAACGCTGATGCGGGGAATTTGACGATACAAGGATAATTGGTATCGTCGTTTACAACATATCCTGTTACAATAATGTCATCAGATTCTGTGCAGTAAATATGATCAAAATGATGCATATACTTTTGTTCGATTTCATAAAACCATTCATCCAATTTCTTAAGATTTTCATCAAATTTTACTAAATATAATTTACATTCATAATTAGGATTATTCGTAAAATAATCAAAATCATAAATTCCCATTCCATAAATATCGCCGTTCTTTGAATAGGCCAAGAAATCACCTAATCCTGTAGTGTTGCATATATTATCTGGAGTATCTGTACATCGCATCATTTTAACCTTCATGTTTGTCTTATCAAGCATAAATACAGCAAGTTCATACTTCATTGTCGGATGACCGACATGTGTCATGCAGTATATTTTTCCATTGATGGGATTTTGACTGTATGAATGCTGATCTGCAAATTCCCAGTAATTCATTGCACTTTCTTTCTCATACAAAACAGTATCAATGATGTTGAGTGATTCATCTAGTACATATTGACAATGCCATGGTTTATTGTTCAACCCGCACATGACATTATATTGTGTACTGTCTTCATTAAATGTATAACATATTTGACTTAAATGATTATAATCAAAATCTTCACAATCGATCCATTTTTCTAAAACAACATTGTAATTAGGCTCTATTTTCAAAAATATTACCTTTCCATAAGGGGGCATGACGCCAGATATATACCTACTTGAATATGTATAAGAGATTGTTTTAAAACCTTGCGCATCAATTAATGGTGGTAAAGAACGAATTATGTTGGAACTCATCGGCTTTTCAAAATCAGCCGACCATATTTGTCTAAACTCCGTTAATGTGAAGTCTGGCAAAATATATGAATGTAACATCATGGCGCAATTGCGATGAATACCGATACAATGCATCAAAACATTTACCGTGTCATTTTGTACATCAAAAACAATGTCATTTAATTTATAACTATCATTTATATCAACTTTAATCTCATTTAAAATAACACCGTCCGAATTAATTTTAAATATAGTCGCATCGTCTTGGGATTTATAATAATTAGAATAGTCATACATAGATGCTATGTAGTTGCCATCTTTTGTCTCTATCAAATGCGTAATTCCCAATACATCATTATTGTATGTGCTGTCAGGGAAAAGATACCATCCTGCATCTATGTGGTCTTGTGATTTCAAGACAGATGCCATAAATAAAATTGCAATAAAAAATAATGTTTTTTTCATAAGTTGTATTTATTGTGATACTACAAAAATATATTATTCCGTAAATACAACCTAGAAAAATTATGTTACTTTTTGTGGCAAAATGTTTTTTTATAATTGATATATAAGGTTTTAACCTAAGTATTGTCTGTTGATTCTATCTTTTTAATTGATGAAATTCTCCATTAAGAAGATTAAAATATTATCACTGTTTTCCAATCCGAACATATTTCTGATTTTTCCTAATCTATACCAAACCGTTTTACGGTTTTTGTCTAATAAATATTGCAATTTGCTTTCATCTGTGTTGAGCAAAATAAGACAAATATAGTAGAGGTCATCTTTGTTTATTTTCGGATATTTCTCCTTCAGTCTTGCTGTGATATTATTCAGATGTTTGTCTGCTGCTTGTATTAACAATGCAAAATCCTCGTTGGTCAAAGCGGAGAAGTCGTTAGTTTTTCTGTTGATGATTTTTTGGCTTATATCTGATTTATAATAAGATTCGATATTAGGTACGTTTTCAATTATCCCTATTTTTTGCTTCATCTCATCAAGTTCAATTTCTTGAGACTTAATGATTTCTTCCTTTTTACGCAATTCCTCATTCATTTTCTTTATCTTGCCATCCACAATCGAATGTTTGAATTTGCTGTCTGCTAAAATGTTATTATAGTGCTCAGATTGCTTATCGAGTTTTTTCTTGTTTGCTCTGAAAATGAAATATAATGCAGACACTGATATTATGATAGCTATCAATAACAGTGATGTTTTCTTTTTCATCTCTTTAAGCTCACGCAATTCATTGATTTTGGTATCGCGTTTTTCTGCGTAAATTTCGTAAATCTTAGTTAAATCATCTTTGTTGTCATCTATTTTCATTCGTGATTCAATAGACGCTCCATAAAATTTACGGCAGAAATTCACGCTGTCTTGATTGTTTTCGTGCTCATATATTTTTTCCAGTAATATCATTATCGAACCTATTATACGTTCTCTTGTCTCATATTCAAGCACTTTCAACAAATATGGTTTTGACTGCAGCATATAAGGTGAATGAAACATTTGTATTCCCATTGTCATGGAGTCTCTTTTAGCATCCAATCTGCGTCTGCATTTGAATGCAATCATATTACGACACACCTGAAAACATGAATCATATTCTTCGCGAGAAAAATATACAGTAGATAATAAGTGCTGTGCCATAATATATTTCCCGAAGTCGTTAATTGTATCAAGATAAGGTTCAGCCATGTTAAGATAAAGTAATACTGAATCAGTTTCTGTTTCTGACATGAATGTGCTAGCCATATTAATGCATGTCGTTGGAAAAATTATACTATCTATCTCATTCGCGATTTTTTGATAATAAAGGGCTCTTTTTGCTGACAGCACTTTAAAATTGTTGTCATATACAGATAAAAAAATGCCATAGATATTATTGTACGCTTTAGATGCCAAATGTTTCTCTTCTTCTGTCATATCTTCAGGCAATGTCTCTATTAAACTAAGGGCGTCAATGAACTTGGATAAAGATTGCTCTAAACTGTCGCTTTTGTATAAGTCAACAGCCTCGCTATGATATAATTGAGCTTTCTCTAATCGCTCCATTGAATCTTGATATGCTTTTCTATGGCATGAATTAGAGAACAATATAAAAAACGAAATAAAAGCTATGACCGATATTATGCCGAAATGTATTTTCATAAACAAGAATATTTGTTTACAAAGATAGTAAAAAAGACTACAAGTTTTTTTTAAACACAAGTAATCCAGAATCTCAGAATTAGTTGAAAGTGTATAGTGTAGAGTTTAGAGTAGTGACAAGAGCCTTGACCTAAATTTATATTCTCTCGCAAAGACGCAAAGGAACGCAGAGACATTTGTCATTTTTCATTTTTGAGACGTGTCAATGTGTGTTTATTTTTATGGTTACATTGACGCATCTCTACATCCATTCCTAATCCCTCATTCCTAACTAAAAAAACTTGTTGTCTTGTAGTCTTAAAAAGAAAACACAAAAAGCTCCTTCGATTGCTCGAAGAAGCTATTGTATTGTGTGTTTCAAAAATAAACTGTTTTGTATTATTTCTTTGCGAGGAATTCTTGAACTGAATCCATTGGAACGATTGTTTCTTCGAAATAATAAGCACCAGTTTTTTCTGATCTTTTCATTCTGATAACCTTTGAATACTCTTTACCAAGAGTACGCAATGTTGCAACAACTTTCTTTGCCATGGCCTAATCTTATTTAATTTCTTTGTGAACTGTCATTTTCTTCAAGATTGGGTTGTATTTCTTGAGTTCCAATCTTTCTGGTGTATTTTTCTTATTCTTTGTTGTAACGTAACGTGATGTACCTGGCATACCACTTGCTTTATGCTCTGTACATTCCAAAATTACTTGTACGCGTGCGTCTTTTGTCTTCTTTGCCATTTTTATCTCCTTTCAGAATTTGGATTGCAAAAATACACATTTATTTGATAAATGCCAATACTTTTTTCCAAATTTTTATTTTTATTATTCAACAGTCATCACGACTGATTTTCAATTACTTAAATATTATTTGTTGATAATTTCATTAACTTTAACCAAAAGCTCAGCTTCTTTTTGGATAGCTTTAGCTTCTATTTCGGCACCAGCTTGAACCATTTTGTCTGCAAATTCTCTATCTTTGATACCTGCAGCATTGATTTTCACGTTCAAATAAGCACCCATAACAGCGCTTCTGCAGCACATTGCACCAACACCAGCGTCTGATACTGATGCAGGGTTGCCGTCGTTAACCATTGCTTCAACAACTTCAAATGCTGAGAATGCAACTTCCATTGTTTTGAATGGAACTTCAATAGCGTATTTTGAAGCGTCTTCGATAGCTTGTTTGCGGATTTCTTTTTCTTCTTCAGTCTTCTTTGGCAAGCCGAAAGCATCCATAATTTTGTTGAATGCATTTGTATCTTCGTCAACTAAAGTAATGAGTTGATTCTTGATAGCCTGGCCTTTTTCTGCCCATTGTGAGAAGAATTCCCATCTGTCGTCCCAACCTGGTTTGTGTGATGACAAGTTTGCTACCATTGTTGCCAATGATGCGCCGAGTGCTCCCATATAAGCAGAGATCGAACCGCCGCCTGGAGCTGGACTTTCGCTTGCTGTTTCGTCAGCGAAAGCTGCACATGTCATATCAACCAATTTCTTTTGTGTATTGTCTTCGAGCAAGAATTCGACAACTTTCTCTTTTGGGTTGAAAGGTTTCAAGTCGTCGAGACCCATTGACTTGATAGCTATCTTCATGATTTCATCTTCGCTTACGCCTAATGAACGTTCTTGTTTAGCGAGATAGAAACGGCCTGCGTCGAGAAGTACGCTCTTAGGAACGAGACCAACGATTTCGCAACCTGTTACACGAACGCCGCGAGCTGCTGCCTTAGCGCATACTTCTTCGAAGCAGACGTGAACTGGAGTCTTAGCGATATTGGTGATGTTCATTGATACCTGAGCGATACCGTATTCTTCGATGAACCAGCCGATAGCTTTTGTTCCTGGCAATGAACCTGGAATCATGACTGGGTTGCCGTTTTCGTCCTTGACAGGTTTGTCTGTCACTTTAGGACCTTGTCTCATTGGACGGCCTTTTTCTCTAACGTCGAAAGCGATGGCATTAGCACGACGTGTTGATGTTGTGTTCAAGTTGTAGTTGATAGCGACCAAGAAGTCACGAGC
>JAGBVS010000065.1 GCA_017630195.1 Bacteroidales bacterium
GTCAACATCCATACAACAGGGCGTTTGTTGCTTTGGCTGTAAACGTCTGTTGCATAACGTAATTGTTCAAATTGTTGAGCAACGCGGTATGTAACGATTGTATCGATTTCTGCGTTTTCGTCACGACGGCAGCTTGCTTCAAATACCCAAGCTTCTGGATTTGACTTCATTGTCTCTGTGAAGTTAGGGAATTGGTTTGTGCCGAGGATGATTTCGCGACGTGTAGCTACGTTGTTGAGACGTTTTGCTGCGTTGTCTTTAACCATTTTTTGGATTGTGCCGTTACGCAATGCTGCGAGGTAACCGCCTTCTTCTTGAATTTGGAGGAATAAATTCCAAGCTGCTTTTACCAATGAGTCGGTGAGGTTTTCAATGTAATATGAACCTGCTGCTGGGTCAGCTACTTTGTCGAAGTGTGATTCTTCTTTCAAAATGAGCTGTTGGTTACGTGCGATGCGTTCTGCAAATTCTGTTGATGATTCATATACCATGTCGAATGGAGTTACGCTGAATGAGTGAACACCGCCGAGAACTGCTGACATTGTTCCTGTTGTTGTACGTAACATGTTGACGTATGAATCGTATAAACTCATGTTGATTTGTGCGTTGAAAGCGTGGATGAGCATCTTGGCGTTTTCTTCTTTTGCGCCGTATGCTTTTGCGATATTAGCCCACAAAATTCTATAAGCACGCATCTTAGCCATTTCCATGAAGTAGTTTTGACCTACTGCAACGTTGAAACGCATCTTTGGAAGGATAGCGTCGATGCTTAAATCTGTGTCTGTTAATTTGTCTAAATATTCAGCGCCGATAGCCAAAGCGAAAGCCATTTCTTGAACGATGGTTGCGCCTGCGTTTGTGAAAACGTGAGCATTAACGCCAATTGTTTGGAAGTTAGGCATATCTGCTTTTGACAAAATATAAGCCAATTCCATGTCTGTGCTTTCAGAAATGAACCATGTGCCGCGACGGATGTAACGTGTCAATGGGTCATAATTCAATGAACCGTGTAAACCAGGGATTCTTGAAAGTTGTTCTAAAAGTGGTAAATGATATTTGTTATTGTAGAAGCTTAACTCGACTTCTTCTGCATTGATGCCGTTAAGTAATGCTGATAATTCAACGTCGGTGTAAAGCTTGTCATATTCAAGACGGAATGTGATAGCGTTGACGCCTCTGCTGAGTGCGTCTATTGCTTTTTCGTTAGCAGCTTTGCAGTCAGTAACATTGATGTCTTGGCAAATAAGCCATTCGTTACCTTTTGTCTTGTTGCCACGAACGTAAGGGAACTGATTAGGTTCTACGTTGTTCCATGCAATTGAATTGAGATCTTCTGCGCGGTAATAAGGTCTTACCGAAAAGCCTTCAGCCGTTTTCCAAACTAATTTTTTGTCGTAATCGGCTCCTTTAAGGTCTTTTTGAATCACGGATTCCCATTGTTCTGTACTTATCGCAGGAAATTCCTCAAAAAGTTTTTTCTGGTTACTCATATTTTTATATTTAAAAATTATTGTTCGTTAATAAACTCCTAATTAAAATAGCAGTCTTAATTTTCCCCACAAATATAAATCAAAATTCTTTATATAAAACAAAAATACCTAATAAATATAAAACAAGTTTTTTGTTGAGGAAAAATGATTATTTTTGTAAGTTTTAAAAGTGTTTGTCAAATAATTTATTATGAATAAATATCTGTTATTTTTACTGCTTTTTATTCCATGCATTATGAATGCACAGAATTGCGAAGTGTCGGGAAATCAAGAAGGTATATGGGATTGTGATACCGTTTTTGTAGTTGATGATGTTATCGTTCCTGCGGAAAGCAAACTCATTATTGCAGAAGGAACAAAAGTCGTTTTTAAAGATTATTTCAGTATTGTCGTTAATGGTTCTTTTGAAGCTGTAGGTTGCGAAAACGACTCCATTTATTTCACGGCAAGCGATACAACAGGTTTTCATATCTGGAATTCTGGCAAAGGCGGCTGGAACGGTATGGTTTTTAATAATGTTAAAGATACTTTAAAAATAGAGTATTGCCATTTTTCGTATGGTAAAGCTACCGAAGAAATGACACGCGGAGGCGCGCTGCGAATCTATAACACCGAAAATGTCATTGTTAAAAATTGTACTTTCTTTAACAATTTAACATGTGAAAAGGGTGGGGCTCTATATGCCGAACATTCTAATGTCTTTGTTTCAAACTGCGAAGTTGATGCTAACAAAATTATCAATGAAGAAGGTTTTTATGCTCATGGCGCCGGATTCCAATTCCTTAGATGTTCTGTAAAAATGGAAGATATGTATTTTCATGATAATTTTTGTAACACTTGTTATGGCGGTGGCGTCAACTTCGATAGCTGCTCTGTAAGTGTGAATAGAGCTGTGTTTGAAGATAATTTCGCTGTTAATGCAGGCGGAATGGGAATACAACGAAGTAACGATTATGATGTTAAACTCTCTAATTTGCTGTTTGACAATAATATTGTTAAGCATTATGGAGGCGCTATGGCAATGGCAAGCTCTTCTCCTATAGTTCAGAATGTTACGATGGTAAATAATTATTGCATCGGTGCAGGTGGCGGAGCAATGCAGTTTTTCGAAGGGGCTAATCCTGTATTTAAAAACTGCATAATATGGGGCAACGATTGGTATGGCGAACATAACTCAATAACAGATGGCTCTCAAATATTCGTATGGGGCTCCGAATGCGCACCTGAGTTTTATTACTCACTCATCGAAGGTGGTTTTAAACAAATTCATGGAAATCAATATGTTGGTGTATATGACTTCCCGACAATGCTCGAAATAGATCCTTTGTTTATCGATACAGTAGCTCGTAATTTCCAACTGCAAAACGAAAGCCCGGCAATAAACAGCGGAACATTGGATACAACAGGCTTGATGATGCCTTCAACCGATATGCTCGGAATGCCAAGAATAGTAGGCGACAGAGTTGATATGGGATGCTATGAATCAAGTTTTACTTATCTCAAAAAATTACAGAATAGAAATAATAATCTGAAAATATTTCCTAATCCATTGAATGATAATGCTGTCTGTAGATTTGAAAATAAACAGACTTCTCGTGTGATCTTGAAAGTTAATGATTATAAAGGCACTCTGTTGTTCTTTAAAGATTTGGGAATATTGCCTGCCGGAATGAATGAAATATCTCTTTCGGAATTGACAAAAGTCTTGAAAAATAATAATATTTATTTCGTAAATATTGAAACAGAAATAGAAACATTAAGCGCTAAAATACTTTATTAAAATCATGAAAAATAACATCTTCAAAAACAAACAATTACTCGGAATATTATTAGCGATTGTCGTATTTGCAATCATAACTTTAGTTTATTTTACTCCGATTTTAGAAGGTAAAAGAATTAAACAGCATGATATTGAGATGTATAAAGGTATGTCGCAGGAAATCAATGAATTTCGTGAGGAGACGGGCGAACAGTCTCTTTGGACAAACTCTATGTTCGGTGGTATGCCTGCATGGAATATAGGTGTCCAGCAGAATAGCAACCTTATGACATACGTCCAGAAAATCATTGGTTTAGGATTCCCAAGCCCTATAATGTCGGTGTTTATCAGTATGCTGGGTTTCTTTATTTTGCTGCTTGTCTTGGAATGTAAAACATGGATTAGTTTCATCGGCGCATTGGCGTACGGTTTCACCTCATATCTTTTCATCGTTATGGGTGCGGGCCATAATTCAAAGGCTGTCGCTATGGCTTATATGGCTCCGGTAATCGCTGGTATCATAATGACTTACAAAGGTAAATATCTCTGGGGAGCAGTGCTTACTGCAATATCTCTCGCCCTTGAAATCAGAGCCGGTCACATACAAATTACCTACTATTTATTTATGATAGTGATGATTATGGTCATCGCTGAATTTATCGAGGCTATAAAAACTAAAAAATATTTAGATTTTTTTAAAGCAAGCGGAATACTTGCCGTTGTCGCTATTTTAGCTGTAATGACAAGTACAACAACACTTTACGCCAACTATGAATTTGGTAAAGAAACAATGCGTGGAAAACCTGTTCTCACGGAAAATGTTGAAAATCAGACACGTGGCCTTGATAGAGATTATATTACTCAATGGAGTTATGGCATCGGCGAAACATGGAGCCTCATGATTCCTAATGTGAAAGGTGGTGCGTCGGCTTATATCGGTAACGATAATCCTGCATTGCAAAATGCCGACCCTCGTTTTCGCTCAACTATTGCTCAAAACAACGCTTATTGGGGCGACCAGCCTGGAACAAGCGGCCCTGTTTATGTCGGCGCTATAGTTTGCTTCTTCTTCGTTCTTGGACTTTTCGTAGTCAAAGGAAAAATAAAATGGGTTTTACTCGCTGCAACAATTCTTTCAATATTATTGAGTTGGGGTAAAAACTTCATGGGCTTCACCGACTTTTTCCTCGATTATTTCCCATTATACAACAAGTTCAGAGCGGTCTCAATGACACTCGTAATTGCGGAAGTTTGTATGCCAATTCTTGCGTTCCTCGCCCTCGCTGAAGTGATGAAAAACCCTGAAATTTTGAAGAAAAACATGTATTATCTTTACGTATCTTTCGGATTGACAGCAGGTTTTTGCTTGTTATTCTGCATCGCACCTAATGTATTCTTCAACTTCCTCAGTCAAGGCGAAGCAGCGCAATTTGCACAATTGACAAATGGAAAAGACGGAGCTATTTATCAAATGCTCGTCAACGACATCGAAAACGTTCGTATGGCAATATTCAAGAAAGACGCGATAAGAAGTTTCCTCTTCATCACTGTCGCTGCTATATTATTATTACTCAATATAAAAGGTAAATTAAAAGACAATACTGTCTTTGCAATGCTCGCCGTTTTGGTTGTAATGGATATGTTCCCAATCAACAAACGTTATCTCAATAATGATAATTTCATCGACAGTCGTCGTTTTGAAAAACCTTTCGTTATGTCTGAAATAGATAAACAGATTTTACAAGATAACAGCTTGAATTACAGGGTTATGAATCTTACTACAAGTACTTTCAACGATGCAAGTACTTCTTATTTCCATAAGTCAATCGGTGGTTATCATGGTGCAAAACTTCGTCGTTATCAAGATATTATAAATCGTTATTTGGGAGGTAATAATGTTGGTAGCGATGGATTTTGGAATGTTCTTAATATGTTGAATACCAAATATTTGATTTATCCTCAGGCTAACAATAGACCTGTAGCTGCTCCAAATCCAGACGCTTTCGGCAATGCTTGGTTAGTATCTGACATCAAATGGGTTGCAACTCCAAACGAAGAAATCGCTGCTATTGAAAATACTGATGTAAAAAAGACTGCAATTGTTAATGAAGATTTTAGAAATACAATTGGCGATTTCAAACCAACATCTGGATTCGGAACAATCCAATTGGCTTCATATAAACCTAACGAATTGATTTACAATTTTAATTCTTCAAAAGATGAGTTGGTTGTATTTTCAGAAATTTGGACAAGTAAAGGCTGGACAATGTGGATTGACGGAAAAGAAAGCCGATTGATTAGAGCAGATTATATTTTAAGGGCTGCTGTTGTTCCAGCTGGCAATCACGAGATTATGATGCGTTACGAACCAAAGATTTGGAAAGTCGGCAACACAATTCAATTTGTTTCATCATTGATATTAATCTTAGGATTATTAGCTGCAATCTTCGTAACTTACAAGAAATCAGCATCAAAACAATAATTATGCATTATGAATTAAGAATTATGAATTGAAATGAAACGCGTCTTAATCATAACATATTATTGGCCTCCATCGGGTGGTTCAGGAGTTCAACGTTGGTTGAAGATGTCAAAATATTTTCCTGAAAATAATTGGCAACCTGTTATTTACACTGCCGATGGCGCTGAATATCCTGTGGAAGATTTGTCGTTGGAAAAAGATGTAGCTCAAGAAGCAGAGATAATAAAACGTCCAATCATCGAACCTTATTCTTTCTATAAAAAGTTTTTAGGAATCAAGAAAGATGAAAAGATAAAAGCTGGTTTTATCAATGAAGGAAAGAAAAAAACTGCTTGGAAAGAAAATGTAAGTGTCTGGTTAAGAGGTAATTTGTTTATTCCAGATGCTCGCTGCTGGTGGATTAAACCTTCTGTAAGATTCCTTAAAAAATATTTAGAGACAAATCCTGTCGATGCCATCATTTCAACAGGACCACCTCATTCTATGCATCTTATCGCTAAAGAGTTACATAAAAAATTTAACATTCCTTGGATTGCCGATTTCCGCGACCCTTGGACTGACATAGATTTCTTTAGTGAATTAAAGTTAACAAAAAAAAGCCTGAATAAACATCATAGACTTCAATATCAGGTTCTTACAGAAGCAAGCAAGGTCGTTACCGTAGGTTGGGATTGGGCAAAAGGACTTGAAAGTCACGGAGCGAAAGATGTTGCCGTCATAACAAACGGTTACGACTTTAATATTGAAGAACTTAAGACAAAAGCAGACTTGTCGAACAAATTCACAATGTCGCATGTTGGAATCGTTGGTGCTGCAAGAAATGCTACCAAATTCTGGGAGGCTCTCGGTGAATTGATAAAAGATGAAAATCTGAATGACTTTTCTAACTTGTTAAAAATTAGATTGATAGGACAAGTTGACAATTCTGTTTTGCTTTCAATAAAAGAAAATAAATTGGAAAATCATGTTGAGATAATTCCTTATATCCCGCATGAGAAAGTTATTATAGAACAGAGTTCGTCTCAGGTTTTGTTACTTTTTGTTAACAATTCGCCGAACGCAAAAGGCATACTCACAGGAAAGATTTTCGAATATATGGCATCAGGACGTCCAATAATGGCGATTGGCCCGAAAGATGGCGATACTGCAATAATTCTTGATGAAACAAAATCCGGATTTATCGTCGATTTTGAAGATAAAGATGGAATGAAAAAAATGATTCTTGATTTGTTTGAGAAATATAAAGAGAATCAACTTGTTACAAAAGAAAACGAAAGCGTTAAAAAATATTCACGAAGAGCTTTGGCAAAAGAATATGTTAATTTAATTGAGAGGATTTTAAAAAATGAACAACACTAAAATAATAATACAAGCACGCACAGGCTCAACACGCCTGCCTCGAAAAATGATACTTCCTTTCTATGAAAATGAAGGAATCTTCTCGTTACTGTTAAAAAAATTAACATCTGCTTTTGATAAAAATGACATAATTCTCGCTACTTCTAAAAATCCAAATAACGATATTCTGGTAGAAATAGCTGAACGTTATGAAGTGAATTATTATAGAGGCTCGGAAAATGATGTGCTTCAACGTTTTATAGATGCAGCCAAAGAATTTGAAGCTGAAAATATCATAAGAGTCTGCGCTGACAATCCTTTCCTCGATGTCTTTTATATTGAATTGCTTGTCGAAAAATTTGAAAAATTCAATTGCGATTATTTGTCATATATAACATCTGATGGCACTCCTTCAATAAAAACGCATTATGGATTCTGGGCAGAAGCAGTGAAACTCAGTGCTTTAGAAAAGGTAAAATCACTCACAGACGAGCATCTCTATCACGAACACGTGACCAATTTCATTTATGCAAATAGAGACATTTTCGACGTGAACTTCTTCGAAATAATTCCAGAAATAGATAGACATAAGGATATCAGACTTACCATCGACACTCAGGTCGATTTTGATATTCAAAAAGAGATTTTTAATAAACTGAATAATAACATTCCGAATTTTACTTCTCTTAATGTTATTGATTTTCTTGAAGATAACCCACATTATTTAGATATAATGAGAAACGAAATTCTAAAGAATCAGAAATAAAATATGAAAAACGGAACATATATAATAGGTGAAATAGGACAGAATCATAATGGTTCTGTTGATATTGCAAAACTCATTGTAGAGTTGATTTCTCGACCTGTGAAAGAAGAATATTTCGGCATAGAATTGCAACCTATGAATGCAGTGAAAATGACAAAACGTGACCTCGCTCATGAGTTGTCAGATTCGCAAATGTCGAGGGTTTATGATTCACCTAATTCATTTGGAAGGACTTACGGAGAACATCGTGCCTTCCTTGAACTTTCTGATGAGCAACATTATGAAGTTTATAAATTCGCTAAAGAAAAAGGCCTCGATTTCGTGGAAACATTGTGCGCTCCTTCTTGTTTGAGCATGATGAAATATTTTACTCCTGATTATCTGAAAGTTGCAAGTCGTGACGTGACTAATATCCCTTTGTTGGAAGCTCTCGCTGAGACAAAAATCCCGATTATTTTATCAACAGGGATGGCAGGAAAAAAAGAACTTGATGAGGCTTTGGAAGTGATTTGCAAATATCATAACGAGATTTCAATCTTGCATTGCGTCTCTCAATATCCAACAAATCCAAACAATCTGAATCTCAATACGATAAAGTATCTTAAAAATAATTATCCTCAATATAAGATCGGTTTTTCTGATCATACTATAGGAATTTCTGCTCCAATAGCCGCAATTGCAATGGGTGCGGAAATCATTGAAAAACACGTCACTATCGACAGAAGAATGAAAGGTACCGACCAAGCTGGTTCTTTAGGTCCTGATGGCGTTAACCGCATGATTCGCGACATAAGAATAACAGAAATGTCGATGGGAAAAGAAGAAATCTTCATCGAACCTGATGTTTTAAGCAGTAAGATTAAACTCGAACGTTCTATTGCAACAAACCGTGACCTTAAAATTGGTGACATAATAACAGAAAACGACATTCATCTTTTAAGTCCGGGTGACGGTTTTAAATGGTCTGAAAGACAATCTGTTATAGGTAGAAAAGTTAAAACTGAAATTCCAAGAAACGAAATTGTTTATCCTCAAAACTTAGAATAAATGAAGAAACCTAAATTAATTTTAACAGATATTGATGGCGTCTGGACTGACGGTGGAATGTATTACGACCAAACAGGAAACGAGTGGAAAAAATTCCACACTTACGATAGCGCTGGCGTTCTTTTCGCTCATCAGAATGAGATTCCAGTCGGCATAATAACAGGCGAGGATACTGAAATTGTGGCGAGAAGAGCTGCTAAACTCAAAGTCGATTATCTTTTCCAAGGTGTTAAAAATAAATTAGAAATAGCACAAAATATTTGTAATGAATTGAATATCACTTTAGATGATGTCGCTTACATAGGCGATGACTTGGGTGATGTTGAACTTTTGGAAAATGTTGGAATTTCTGCAACACCAAATTCCGCTCCTGAATACATAAAAAAATCGGCACAAATGGTGATGTCAAAAAATGGGGGAGAAGGCGTATTTCGTGAATTTGTTGAGAAAATTTTAGGAATATGTTAAAGAAATTTATCATTGGAATATTCAAACCTAAATTTTTATTTAGATATATAGTAAAGTCTAAAGTGAAAAAATGTAAGGGTAAATTATCTGTAAACGGATTCTCCACAGTTAATAATAATACACATTTAGGATATAATGTCAATTTTAATGGCATGAAAATCACAGGAAAAGGATGTTGTACAATTGGCGACAACTTCCATTCTGGAACAAATTGCCAAATCATGACAGATTATCACAATTATGATTGTGGAACAAAAGTTCCATACGATAATACAGTGATTGTCAAGGATGTTGTTATCGGAGATAATGTTTGGCTTGGAAATAATGTTATCGTACTTCCAGGAGTTACAATCGGAGAAGGCGCTGTTATTCAAGCTGGTAGCGTTGTTGTAAAAGACATTCCGGCATTGTCGGTTGCTGGCGGTCATCCTGCAAAAGTATTTAAAATGAGAGATATTGAACATTATAAGAGATTGAAAGAACAAAAACAATTTTTCTGATGAGATATAGCGAGCTTAACGTTTTAGAAATCAATGAAATATCGCGAATAGTAAAGGAAAAACAGCCTTCATTGTTCAAGCAGATTTGTATTTTTATAGGACAATTGTTTTATTATACATTTATCGTTCATTTTAAATATAAGTCGTTGCCTGTCAATTATAAAGGCTTGGTTTTCTTTGGCGTTTCTCTCAATAATCGTCGCTCGTTGGAACCGATAATCGATAATGTTGAAAAAGATACTTTTTTATATCTTAATAATCACGTTACGGATGTTCATAAAAGACGCGCTTGGTGGCATAGTATCCCATATATCTTTACCCTAATAAAACTTTACAAAAAATCTAATCAAGAAGATAAATCGTTAATTATTAAATATTTCACTCGTCTCTTGACAACTTACGGACTTTATAAAGTGGCAGGTGAAATGCTCGACAAATACAATGTTAAAGTCTTAGTTCTTGCAAACGACCATAACGACATCAACAGATGTTTGATTTTCAATGCATTGGAAAGAAATATAAAGACAGTTTATGTTCAACACGCTTCTGTTAAGAAAGGCTTCCCGAGATTGGATTTCACATATTCTTTTTTAGACGGATTAGAATCTTTGCACAAATATTTATATGCAGGAAAACCCAATGGCGAGGTCTATCTCTCCGGCGGTGTGCGTTTTGACTTTCTTTACGATAAAATTGTTAAAAGAAATGATGAGGTTAAGAAAATAGGCGTGGCAATCAATATGTTAGATGATTTTGAAAAAGTTAAAAATCTTTGTCTTTTTCTTAAAAATGAAGGATATGAAGATATTATACTTCGTCCACATCCACGTTATCAACATCTTGATACTGAATGGCTAATAAAAAATAACATCTCTATTTCAAATCCAAAGGAAGAGTCATCTTTTGACTTCATCGCTAATATTGATTTCATGATTTCTAATGAATCTGCAATTCACCTCGATGCGTCTATAATGTATTGTCCTACTGTTCTTTACAATATGTCGGACAATAAAGTTCTTGATGATTATAATTTTATTAAAAATAATTTAGTAAAATTGGCAAATACTGACGAGGAATTATTAATGTTTATTAAGAATCCCAAAGATATACTTCCAACGAGAGAAGTCCTTCAATATTACAATGCATCTTCTAACACGCATTTAGAAGGAAAGTTAGGAACAACAATCGCAAGATTTTTAGAATTACTCTGCCAAGGAAAAGAAAAACAATTTGATAAAGAACAAGGTTTTGTTAAGAATTCAGTTATTTTTCATGAAATTGACGATTCTTTCACAGGATAAGGTGATTTGATACGATATTAATACTGAAAACATATAAAAGAGAGATTGATGCTTTGGTTACTGCGTCAAAAGAAACATCTTGTACCGAATTATATTTAGTAACAGACTCTCTATGTGAAACAATTGACATTAACGAAGATGGGGATAAAAGTTATTCCAGCAATCAGTGCTTATTGGAAAATTTTATTTAAACGAGGAATTTATAGAAGCCCCTTTAACTTCTTTTTTGAACTCTTTTGACGATAGTTATTCTCCGTAAGACTCGTGCCAAAGACCAACAACTTGTACGATTTATTTCTTAATTGTGTTATTTCCACAGAAATCCAAGACGATGATGTCGTTTCTGTAATTTAAGTTTGCAAACTCGCGATGGTTGACGAGGAACACCACGATGTCGGCAGTGTCGTATGCTACTTTATAATCAGTGAGTTTGAAGAGATTGTTTTCTTTTACGTTAGGTTCCACAACCATGATGTCAGGGTTGTTACAAGCCTGAATCACGTTAGTTGTTATTGACTTGGCAGGTGACTCTCTCAAATCGTCGATATTAGGTTTGAAAGCGAGACCCATCATCGCCACTTTTGGTTTGCGATGGTTTTTAAGTTCAAACTCGAGCATGCAGTTTTTTACTTTTTCTGCACACCATAGAGCCTTGTAATTATTTATCTCTCTTGCTGTTGATATTATCTTCGATTCTTTTGGATAATCAGCTGTGATGAAATAAGGATCGACAGCGATGCAGTGACCGCCGACGCCGCAGCCCGGACGAAGTATGTTGACTCTTGGATGTTTGTTTGCCAAATCGATGAGTTCCCAGACATTGATGCCAGCCTTGTCGCAGATGATTGACAATTCGTTAGCGAAAGCTATCTGCACGTCGCGAGAAGAATTTTCTGTGAGTTTGCACATCTCGGCAGTGCGGCTGTTAGTAGAATGTAAATTTCCTTTAACAAATATTTGGTAAAACTCTTTCGCTTTCTCTGTCGATGCTTCGTTGACGCCGCCTATTACGCGGTCGTTGTTTTCGAGTTCGAATATCACGTTGCCAGGAAGCACGCGTTCTGGGCAGTAAGCGATGAAAATCTTGTCTTTAAGTTCTGGGCGTGTCTCATAAATCAGCGACATCATTTTCTCTGTCGTTCCAACAGGTGATGTCGATTCTATGACGAAGAGGTCGTTAGGTTTTAGTAGAGGCAGCACCATGCGAGTGGCTGCTTCCACGTAGGAGATGTCAGGTTCGTGGTCGCCTTTGAATGGAGTAGGAACGACGATAAAATAAGCGTCGCATTCCTGAGGTTCGGTGTAAGCCTTGAAATTACCGCTGGCGATGACATCTTGAAGAAGCTGTTCCATACCAGGTTCAATGATATGAAGCACACCTTTGTTAGTAGTCTCAACCACATTTTTATTGATATCCACTCCAACTACATCGACGCCATGTTTAGCAGCGATTATCGCTGTCGGCAGACCGATGTAACCTAAACCCATGAAACAAGCTCTCATCTTACGAAATTTTATTTATCTGCAAAGATAAGAAAAAAGACTACAAGTCAACAAGACTACAAGACTACAAGTTTTTTTTAGTTAGGAGTTGTAGAGACGTCAATGATTCCTAAAAAATAAACAAACATTGAAGCGTCTTATTTATAAGAGTTAGGAATTATTTTTGGACTTTGGCTTTTGAGCTAAGGCTTTTGAACCTTTTTTTAGTGATGAAGTGATGAAGTAATGAAGTAATGAAGTGATGTAAAAACTCCTCTAATCCCTCTGCACCTCTATTCCCTCTAACCCTGAATTCCTCTATCTGGGCGTTCCGGCTCCGCCGTCGGGCTTTCCGCTATATCTTTTTCCGCCTTCGCTTCCGCCTCCGTCTCCAGCTTCCGTCTCCAAAAGGATGCCGCTCCAATCCCTAACGCATTGGGGCGAACTTTAGAATTAAAAAAACGCATTGTACGGACGTGGCTTGCCGCGTCCCTACTCCTAACTCGCAAAGACGCAGAGCAACGCAGAGAATTACTTTGCGATACTCTGCGCCTTTGCGAGAAACTTTCAACTCCTGAAATAGTTCCCAGACAGGCATTCCGAAATTCCCTCTAATCCCTCTAATCCCTCTAGTCCCTCTGCACCTCTAGTCCCTCTGCACCTCTAGTCCCTCTGCACCTCTAGTCCCTCTAATCCCTCTGCACCTCTAGTCCCTCTAATTCCTCTATCGTGCTTTCACAGAAAAATTTTCTGAAGTTTTGAGATTTTGAGTTTCTTATTATGAATATTTTTAAATTTGTAGTCTAAAGTATAGAGTTATGAAAACATTAAAACAAATTTCAATCGCAATCTTTTTGATGACTTTGTTAGTCAATTGCACAAATGACAAAAATGAAAAACCTGTAGTTTATATGACAAGCGACATCTCTCCAGAGGGCTTGGTAAAAGTATATGAGGCTCTTGGCGTTAAAGCTGAAGGCAGAGTGGCAGTCAAGATTTCAACAGGCGAACCTGGCGGCAAGAATTTCTTGAAACCTGAACTTATCAAAGACCTTGTTCAAAAAGTAAACGGAACATTAGTCGAATGTAACACTGCATACGCCGGCAAACGTAACACCAACGAAGCTCATTGGCAGACTTTTAAAGACCATGGCTTTATGGCAATCGCTCCTTGTGACCTCATGGACGAATTCGGCGAAAAGAAAATCCCTGTCAAAGACACAACTCATATCAAATATAATCTCGTCGGCGACCATATCGACAACTACGATTTTATGATTAACCTCGCTCACTTCAAAGGTCACGCTATGGGCGGCTTCGGCGGCGTCCTCAAAAATCAGTCTATCGGCGTCGCTTCTGCTAACGGCAAGGCTTATATCCATACTGCTGGAAAGACAGCCGACAAAAATCTTATCTGGAAAGAAAAC
>JAGBVS010000009.1 GCA_017630195.1 Bacteroidales bacterium
CAACCAAAGCGTATTGTTGAGAGGTGTCAACGACTGTGTTCACGTCATGAAGAAACTCGTTCACTGCTTGGTCAAGATGCGTGTAAGACCTTATTATATCTATCAATGCGACCTTTCAATGGGATTGGAACACTTCCGTACACCAGTTTCAAAAGGTATCGAAATCATCGAAGGTCTCCGTGGTCACACCTCAGGTTATGCAGTTCCAACATTCGTTGTTGACGCTCCAGGCGGCGGTGGCAAGACTCCTGTTATGCCACAATACGTCATCTCACAAGCTCCAGGCAAAGTCGTGTTGCGTAACTTCGAAGGCGTTATCACAACTTACACAGAGCCAAAAGAATATCACAACGACTGCGATTGTCCAGAATGTCAGAAACGTAGAGCAGAAGAAGCTAAGGACAATCTCACAGGCAAAGATATCGTTGTTGACGGCGTGATTTCATTGTTGCAAGGCGAGAAGATGAACATCGAGCCTTCAATCATCAAACGTCATCAAAGACATACTAAATAATTAGGAGTTAGGAGTTAGGAAATTCATAATTCTTAATGCATAATTCATAATTTTGTAGGGACGTGGCTTGCCGCGTTAAAAAAAATGAAAATTATAGGGCTGTCATTTTTATGGCGGCCCTAATTTTATATTTAGTTGTCAGCGTTCAGCTGTCAGTGGAGATGTGTCAATGTGAAATGTGCATTGACACATCTTTTGTATTCGGATATTTATAATTTCACGAAAAAATGTCCATTCCTACAGCTGATAGCATTTTATAGTCAGCGATGGCTTTAATCAGGAGATTCAGTCTTCTCATAAACCCTTCTTCTGAGAAGTCATTGATTTCTATAGTAGCAGCAATTATGTCAAATTCTTCTTCATGCATCTGGCTGTCGTTGTCGATGAAGAATTTTACTAAAGGCGTATGACTATTTATGTAGTTGCAATTTTCAATGACTGATTCTCTGTCTTTTATATAATAATAATCTATGAGTTCATCTTCATCTTCAACTTTATATCTTGGTTTCGTTTTCCCAAAATTGATTCTAAGTATCGGAGAGCTATGGAGTGGGTCGTATTTCAGATACACGTTGTTGAGCTGATAACGAAAGAACTCGCCTTCGTTGTCTTTCGACATCATATAGTTATGTTTGTCAATTATTTCTTTGATTGGGTCAAGTTTCCTTTTTATCTCATCTTCAGATATTTTTTTAATTTCATCAAATATGAATATGCAAGGATTATAGCTGTCATGATTTTTTTCAATCAATTCATCTGAGGAGTCATTATCGTTTTCGGATTTTGATTCACCGTCGTCTTCAGAATCCTCCTCATTTTTTTTATAATCTAATATTCCAATACTCAATTCCTTATGAAAATTGTAATAAGCATTGGTCAGTTCTTCTATCATATGAGTCAGGGTTGCTTCGAGATTGTCAAATGAAAACATCTTATATCTATATTCCAACTCATAATAATCATATTCAAAAATGATTTTGACGTGATTCTCCTTTCTTATTGTTGATAAATATGCTTGCTCACATATATAATTAAAAAAATCCTTGTTGGTGTCAATATGATGATTTATATAATTGTCTAAATCTCTGTTAATGCTGATAATGAGAGTGTCATTGTCATTATAGCATAGTTCTAATACTAATTCTGAATGTTTGAAGAAATGTTTATTATCGGATGATTTGCTGATTTTGTATCCCATTTCTTGCAATTGTGTTAAAATAATTTCTGTGTTATTCATGTATGAAATACTTTTTGTTAGAAGAAGATGATTAGATTTTACAAAAATAGTATATTAATTTCTATTGTCAAGAGTTTTTGGGAAAATTATAGAACTCTGAATTTAAGGATAATTCCGAAAAAAATATAATTTTAGATTATACAAGTTTTTTAAATTCATAATCACTCAATAAAAATATCTCAAACCTCACTTTTCTATAGTGTATTTTCTTATTTTTGCAGCCTAATTAATATAAATCTGTTGTCTGTTGACCGTTGTCCGTTGACTTAAAAATCATGCCTTTCATCGAAGAACTCATAAAATACAAAAGCTGCTCGATAGTAGGTCTCGAGAAGAACACCGGCAAGACGGAGTGTTTCAACTATGTCTTGCAGCGTCTTCCTCTTGACAAGAAACGTATTGCAGTGAGTTCCATAGGTATCGACGGCGAGACGACAGACCAAGTAACCAAGACCGCGAAACCTGAAATCTTCTTGCGTGAAGGCATTTACTTCGGAACATCGGAGAAACATTATCTCATGAAACGTCTCAGCGCAGAACTGCTTGAAATAAGCAACGAAAACACTTCCTTAGGTAATATAATAATAGGTAAGGCTCTTACTCCAGGCAAGATTCTGCTTTCTGGTCCTTCGTCAACGGTCGGACTGCGTCGCTGGATGGACGAGATGAAGAAATATGACATCGACCTTACCATCATCGACGGCGCATTGTCGAGGATGAGTTTAGCGTCGCCAACTGTGAGCGAGTCGATGATACTCGCGACAGGAGCCGCTTATTCGGCAAATATCAACACGCTCGTTCAGAAGACTGCCTTCGTGGTGCAGATGATAAACCTCGACCTAACATCGGAAGATAATCGCGAGACTTTCAATGATATAAAAAACGGAGTCTGGGCGATTGATGAAGATGACGTTATCCATGATTTGAAGGTGGCGTCTTCGTTATCGATAAATATAAATACTGAAGGTCTGAAAAAATGCAAGACTTTGTTCGTCAGCGGCGCATTGACGGATAATTTCATCAATCATATAAGACAGAATAAAATATTCAACGAGACTGAAATCGTGGTGCGTGACTTTACCAAGATTTTCTTGACACCTATGACTTACAATAGTTTCGTCAATGGAAAACGTAAAATAACTGTCTTGCAGAAAAGTAAGCTCATCGCGGTTTGTGTAAATCCGACTTCGCCGAACGGCATCGTCTTGGATTCCGAGAAATTATGCAACACATTGTCGGAAGCGATAAAACTGCCGGTTTATGATTTGAGAGCTAAGGCTGTTGGCTTTTGAACTAAGGCTTAGGGCGATTATTTATTAAGGGGTATTTTAAGTGTGAAAAATCTTTTATCTTTTGCCTTTATTCTTAGCACTTTTATTTATATTTGCAATATGATATTTGGAATAAACAAACTTTTAATATACTTGTTGGATAGTTGTTTATAAAATTAATCGCGAGATTATGGATGAGAAAACACTGGAATTTGTGACGTATTGCATAGGAAAATTATCGCTGTTTTTAAAATTGCCGCAGCAAGAAGTTTATAGGCGTTTGAAAAAATCAGGGATATTGTACGAATATATTGTGCCGTCGTACGATGTGCTTCATACATTTAGTTCTCGCTATTTGTTAGAAGATTTAACAGAATACATGAAGGAAAAAGGGGTATTATAAACATGAAGTTATATCATTCATCAAATGTCGTAGTTGAACATCCTGATATTTTGCATTCACGCAAGTATCTTGATTTTGGACGCGGCTTCTATCTTACTTCTATTTATGAACAAGCAGTAAGATATGCGCAAAGATTTAAAAGAAGAGGTCAGGAGGCTTGGCTTAATGTATATGATTTTTCGATGAATGAAGAATCAAAATGGAATATATTGAGATTTGATAGTTATGATAAACAATGGCTTGATTTTGTCGCTCAATGTAGAGATGGTCAAGATGTTGGAGAATATGATATAGTAATAGGTGGAATCGCTAATGATAGGGTAATTATCACTCTCGACAGGTACTTTATGGGTGAGATTTCGCAAGATGATGCTCTTGGTATTCTTAAATTTGAAAAACCAAATATACAATACTGCATACGTTCTGAGAGATTGTTGAAGGAATGTCTTACATACATTAAATATGAACAGATATGAATGAAGTTGGTGAGCAAATACTGAGAAGTACACAATGTGCAAGAATAATTATGTGTATAAGCGAAATGTATGGTGTTTCCATAAATGATGCTGCTGATATTTATTACAATTCTGAAACATCTAATATGATTGAAGATGGTATTGCTGATTTACATTGTCGCAGCGATAAATACTTAGCTGAAGAAGTATGGAATGAACATTTAACTTCATCAAATAAGTATTAAAGATTAATTTTACCAATAGTCGAATATATATAACCCAATGCAACTGAGAAAACTTCTAGATTCACCATGCGGATTGCGTTTCATGATTGACAATCTCTGCACTCATTCGAGTTATTCAAGAAAGATAATGCTCGAAAGTTCAATGATGTACGACAAGAATTCTATCGAGAATACATATTCGGTGATGAAGGAGTTTTACGAAG
>JAGBVS010000066.1 GCA_017630195.1 Bacteroidales bacterium
CGTCTGCATAATCGCTGTCAGCTTACCGGACGTCCAAAAGGTTACATGCGTCAGTTCGGCATTTCACGTATCAACTTCCGTGAAATGGCACTGAAAGGTTTAATTCCAGGTGTTAAAAAAGCAAGTTGGTAAACATTAAAAATTAAGACAATGATTACAGATCCTATAGCAGATTTCTTGACACGCATCCGTAATGCTGTCAACGCTAAACATAGAATAGTAGAAGTCCCTGCTTCAAATGTGAAGAAAGCTATTACCCAAATTCTTTTCGAAAAAGGTTATATTCTTAACTATAAATTTGAAGATGAAGGACCACAAGGCGTTATTAAAATCGCTTTGAAATATCATCCTGTAACAAAACAACCAGCTATTATGTCAATCCAAAGAGTTTCAACTCCAGGTTTACGTAAATATGCTGATTCTGAAAACCTCCCAAGAGTGATGAACGGTTTAGGTATCGCAATCATCTCAACATCAAGAGGTATTATGACTGATAAAGAAGCACGTCAACTTCATATCGGTGGCGAAGTTTTATGTTACGTAAGTTAATGAAAGGAGAATAGCAATGTCATTATCAAGAATTGGAAAGATGCCTATCGCTATCCCAGCAGGCGTCGAAGTATCAGTAAACGATAACGTTTTTACAGCAAAAGGAAAATTAGGACAATTGTCACAAGATTTCCACGGTGATGTTATTGTAAAAATTGAAGACGGTTTTGTTGTTGTTGAACCAGCTGATATCCCAAAAGCAGGTGCTAAACATGGTCTCTACCGCGCATTGTTCTTCAACATGGTTAAAGGCGTATCAGAAGGCTTTGAAACAGTACAAGAACTCGTTGGTGTTGGTTATAAAGCAGAAGCAAAAGGTCAACAATTAGAATTATCACTCGGTTTCTCACACACAATTCTTATGGAATTCCCAGAAGAAATTAAAGTTGAAACTGTAAACGAAAGAGGTAAGAACCCTATCATCAAGTTGCGTTCTTACGATAAACAGTTGCTCGGTCAAGTTGCAGCTAAGATTCGTTCATTCCGTAAACCAGAACCTTACAAGGGTAAAGGTATCAAGTTTGTTGGCGAAGTCTTAAGACGTAAACAAGGCAAAGCAGCAGGTAAATAATGTTAATCGATAACTGAAAAACGCAATTAAGATGGTTAAAGTTAAAAAGATTAGAAGAAGATTGAATATTAAAAGACGCGTCAGAAAGATCGTTAACGGTACAGCTGAACGTCCAAGAATGTCTGTCTTCAGAAGCAATAAACAAATTTACGTTCAATTAATAGATGACCTTGCAGGAAAAACATTACTCGCTGCAAGTTCACGTGAGAACGGAATCGAAGATGAAAAAATTACAAAGATTGAAAAAGCAGCAAAAGTTGGCGCTTTAATCGCTGAAAAAGCTAAAGCAGCTGGTATTGAAAATGTTGTTTTCGATCGTAATGGTTATTTGTATCATGGTAGAGTAAAATCTTTAGCAGATGGAGCTCGTAATGGTGGATTAAAATTCTAAAGCTATGTCAGAAGTCAACGTAAAAAGAGTAAAAACTTCGGAAATCGAGTTTAAAGAACGTTTGGTAAGCGTTCAACGCGTCACCAAGGTTACCAAGGGCGGACGTACTTTTAGCTTCTCAGCTATAGTTGTTGTCGGCAACGAAAATGGCGTGGTAGGTTACGGACTTGGTAAAGCCAAGGAAGTTCAAGCCGCTGTTGCAAAAGGTGTTGATGATGCAAAGAAAAACTTAATTAAAGTTCCAATTATCAACGGAACCCTTCCTCACGAACAATATGGTAAATATTGTGGAGCATACGTTTACGTACAACCAGCAACTCCAGGTACTGGTGTTATAGCAGGTGGTGCTATGCGTGCTGTATTGGAAAGCGTCGGCGTTAAAAACGTCTTGGCTAAGTCAAAAGGTTCTTCAAACCCTCACTCAGTTGTTAAAGCTACATTTGCAGCATTAAGCCAAATGCGCGATGCACGTATGGTAGCTGAATTGAGAGGTGTTGATATGGATGTGGTGTTTAACGGATAATCTTAAAGCAATGAAAAAAGTTAGAATTACTCAGGTTAGAAGTGGCATCGGCAGACCACAAGATCAAAAAGATACATTAGTAGCTTTGAGTCTTAGAAAGATGAACCAATCTGTAGAGGTCGATATGGAAAATCCATGTATCGCCGGTATGGTTGAAAAGGTAAAACACCTTCTCAAAATAGAAGAAATTTAATTGTTGAACTAAGAAAATAAATAATAAGTATGGATCTTAGTAATCTTAAACCAGCAAAAGGCTCAGTCAAGGCTCGCAAAAGAATCGGTCGTGGACAAGGTTCAGGTAGAGGTGGTACCTCAACACGTGGTCACAAAGGTGCTGGCTCACGTTCTGGTACTTCACACAAAATCGGTTATGAAGGCGGTCAAATGCCTTTGGCACGTCTTGTCCCTAAATTCGGATTCAAGAACATTAACCGTAAATTCTACCGTGCAGTTAATATTGAAGTTCTTCAAGACTTCGCTGACTGTGGTATCATGGACATTACTCCAGAATTATTAATGGATAATGGCTTTGTAGGTAAGAATGAACTTGTTAAAATTCTTGGCAACGGAGAATTAAAGGCTCAAATGACTGTTAAAGCTCATGCTTTCTCAAAAAGCGCTGAAACAGCTATTACAAATGCCGGTGGAACAATTGAGAAAATATAATAAATAAAACTGAAGAGATATGAAGGAGTTATTAATAGTTATTTTGGTATGTGTAGTTATAGCAGCTATTCTTTGGGCAAACAAACGACTCAGAGAAAACATACGAAATATCTTTAAAATTGAGGAACTCCGTAAGCGTATCACCTACACGATATTAATTATTTTAATTTATCGTTTCGGTTCTTACGTGGTTCTCCCGGGAATCGACCCAGAACAACTCACTCAACTGCAAAACCAAAGCAGTAGTGGCCTTCTCGGTTTGTTGAATATGTTCTCAGGTGGTGCTTTCGCTAACGCTTCAGTATTCGCATTAGGTATTATGCCATATATCACAG
>JAGBVS010000067.1 GCA_017630195.1 Bacteroidales bacterium
AGTTGCAATAGTAGGAAGGCCTAACGTAGGTAAATCAACATTTTTTAATCGTTTGGTTCAAACACGTCAAGCCATTGTGGAAGAGACAAGTGGTGTAACTCGCGACCGTCATTATGGACATAGCGACTGGAACGGCAAATCGTTTACAGTAATCGACACAGGAGGTTATGTTGTCGGTTCCGATGATATTTTCGAAGAAGAAATCAGAAAACAAGTTGACCTCGCCATCGATGAAGCTGATGTCATCATCTTCGTCGTTGACGGAAAAGAAGGTCTGCACGTCCTTGATGAAGACGTCGCTTTGATATTACGTCGTTCAAAGAAAAAAGTGTTACTCGCCGTAAACAAGACCGATATTCCTAACAAGGAAGTCAATATTGCTGATTTTTACTCATTAGGCTTGGGCGACATTTTCGCATTCTCAGCCATGACAGGAACTGGAACAGGCGAACTTTTAGACGAAGTCGTAAAACATCTTCCTAACGATACAACAGACAATTACGACGGGCTTCCAAGATTTGCCCTCGTTGGCCGTCCTAATGTTGGAAAATCTTCAATGATCAACGCATTCCTCGGCCACGACCGTCACATCGTTACCGATATAGCTGGAACAACACGCGACAGCAATAACACTCGTTTCAACGCTTTCAACATGGACTTCGTCTTGGTTGACACTGCTGGTCTCCGCAAGAAAAGCAAGGTGTCTGAAAACATAGAGTTCTATTCTGTAATGCGTTCTATTCGCTCCATCGAAGAATGCGACGTTGCTGCTCTCATCATAGACGCTACACAAGGCTTCGAAGCCCAGGATATGAATATCTTACGCCTCATCGAGAAAAACAAGAAAGGCTTAGTAGTAATCGTAAACAAATGGGACTTGATTGAAAAAGACTCTAACACTCACCTTCAATATGAACGAATGATTAGAGAAAAGACAGCTCCATTCACCGATTATCCTATCATTTTCACATCAGCGATAAACCGCCAAAGAACATTCCGCGTACTTGAAGCCTTACATCAAGTTTATGAAAACAGAGAACGCAGAATATCAGTTCGCGAACTCAACGATACCTTATTAGAAATAATCTCTGCTCAACCACCACAAGTGGCATCAAGAAACCGTTATCTCAAGATTAAATACATCACACAGTTGAAAAGTCCAACTCCACAGTTCATATTCTTCTGCAACTTGCCAAAAGACGTCAAAGAATCATATTGCCGCTTCTTGGAAAACAAAATCAGACAGAACTGGAACTTCAACGGAGTGCCAATACAATTGTTTTTCAGAGAAAAGTAATTCTGTTAGGAGTTAGGAATAAAGTCTGTTGTCCGTTGACTATAGTCTGTTGACATAAAAAATATGGAAGAACTCAGAATAGATAAATGGCTGTGGTGTGCGCGTCTTTTCAAGACGCGCACACTTGCTGCTGACGCTTGTAAAGGCGGAAAAGTCAAAATAAACGACACATCGATAAAGCCATCACGAGAAGTCAAAATAGGCGAACTCATACAAGTTCAACTCGGACAGTTACATAAAGTGGTGGAAGTGAAAAGCATCCCTAAAAGCCGCGTGTCTCCAAAACAGGTTGAAGATGTTTATATCGACAGAACACCTAAAGAAGAATACGAAAGAATAGAATTCATCCACGCATACAAAGTGGAATACCGCGACAGAGGCGCTGGCCGCCCGACAAAAAAAGACAGAAGAGAAATTGATAAAATCAAAGAGTTTTAAAATTAAAGTTGTATTTTAACAATTTCTAAACAAACTTTCATCTATTCACAATGTTTTTAAGTCAATATCAATTAAACTTAAAAAACAACATTATGAAAGATTTGAATTTCAGACATGGAGACGCCAAGAGCGATGTCTTCGGAACTGATGCGATGGTAAATCCATCTCCGGTGGATAGAATTCCGGAGTCACCTACAACTCCACAAGTTGCATATCAAATGGTTAAGGACGAGACATTCCCACAGACACAACCCCGACTCAACCTCGCCACTTTCGTCACAACATATATGGATGAATATGCCACAAAATTAATGAATGAGGCTATCAGCATCAACTATATCGATGAGACTGAATATCCACGTGTCGCGGTGATGGGACAAAAATGTATCAACATACTTGCCAATTTATGGAACAGCCCAGAGACCAACAAATGGAAAACAGGCGCTCTCGGCATCGGATCTTCTGAAGCCTGTATGCTCGGCGGCGTGGCAGCATGGATGCGTTGGCGCAAGAGAAGGATGGAGCAAGGCAAGCCATACGACAAACCTAATTTCGTGATTTCTACAGGCTATCAGGTAGTATGGGAAAAATTCGCACAACTCTGGCAGATAGAAATGCGTACAGTGCCGCTCACCACTGAAAACCCGACATTAGACCCTAAGAAAGCCATCGAGATGTGTGACGAGAACACCATCTGCATCGTGCCGATTGCAGGCTGCACCTGGACTGGCATGAACGACGACTTCGAAGCCATCGACAAGGCTGTCACTGAGTTTAACAAAAAGACTGGCAACAATCTCTGCATCCACGTCGATGCCGCATCAGGAGGCTTTATATTGCCATTCCTCAAACCTCACGTCAAATGGGATTTCCGCTTAGACAACGTATTGTCAATAAGCACCTCAGGTCACAAATACGGACTCGTATATCCAGGTTTGGGATGGGTCATCTGGAAAGACAAGAAATATCTGCCAGAAGAAATGGCATTCAGCGTCAACTACCTCGGCGCCGACATCACTCAAGTCGGTCTTAACTTCTCACGCCCTGCTGCACAAGTACTTGGACAATACTATCAGTTCATCAGATTAGGATTCCAAGGATACAAGGCGATACAACAGAACTCTATGGAGATTGCGGAATATCTTCACGAAGAAATCGGCAAGATGCCACAGTTCAAGAACTACAGCAGCGAGTTGGTTAATCCATTGTTCATCTGGTCGTTGAACCCTAAATACGATAAAGTCGCCAACTGGACCTTGTACGACTTACAATACAAGTTACAACAAAACGGCTGGATGGTTCCAGCATATACATTGCCGAAGGATTTAGAGCAATGCGTCGTTATGAGAATTGTCTGTCGTCAAGGATTCAGCCGCGACATGGCTGACATGCTCTTGACCGATATCAGAATGGCTGTCGCCGACTTGGAAAAACTCAGCTACCCTACACAATCGAGAGTGGAAGTCAACAGAAACAACCACCCTAAACAAAGCTTCAACCACGGAGGGAAGAAGAGTCTATAAGTCAATAAGTCTATAAGTCAATAAGGACAAAGGTCAGAATCTCAAGACTTCAGAACCTCAGAATCTCAGAACTTTCTTTTGAGATTCTGGGGTTTTTATGTTAAAAACATTTAAGAAAAAAGTTCTTGACTTTTGGATTTTCACATCGTATATTTGCAGTATAATTTTAAAACCGAAAGTTATGAAAACATTAGATTTTACCATTATGCCAAATAATGGCATTTGTAATAATGGAATACAAAACCATATTATGAAAAAGGAAAAAGAATACATCGAAAAACAAGAAATCCTTGATGCAATTCGAGAAGGTCTTTTAGAGATAAAGAAGCGTCGTGAAAGCGGTAGTGATGGTGTAACGCTTCAACAACTCATTGATGAACTATAGAATTATCCTCAACGATTCTTTTTTAAAAGAAGCCAAACGTTTGGCAAAGAAATACAATTCTTTTAAAAAAGATTTAGAGACTTTACAAAACCAACTAAAACTCAATCCCTATTCAGGCATTGATTTAGGCAATGGCTTGCATAAAGTCAGAATGGCAATAAAATCAAAAGGCAGAGGCAAAAGCCACGGCGCTCGTGTCATCTCGTACATTTTATTAGTCTCCGAAGACGAAAGCGAAATCAATCTTCTTACTATTTACGATAAAGCTGAAAGAGAAAACATCAGCAGAGAAGAAATAGAGGAAATTACTAAAACAATACATCTCCGCGAGATATAGTTATTTATTTTTTCTTACATTTGCTTCGTAAAAACTAAGGTTTTGTACAGACGTGTCAATGATGGCATTAATATATTGAAATCGTATTTATTTATATAATTACATCATTGACGCTTTTCTACTATACAAACTCAAAACATAAAAAAAATGATAAACAAAGTATATAAATTCGGCGGTGCTTCTGTGAAAGATGCCAACGCTGTAAGAAACCTAAAGAATATTCTTGAAAAAGAAGACAGAAACGAGCTTATGCTCGTCATATCTGCTATGGGAAAGACAACCAACGCCATAGAGAAGGTTTTGGCGGACTTCCGAGCTAACAACGGCCATCTCGAAATCAGCGCTCTCAGCGAGATAATCGAATATCACGAGAATATCATGAATGACCTTTTCGAGGGCAACACCAATCATCCTATCTTCGAGACGATGACCAATCTCTTCTTGGATTTATATCTTTGTCTTCAAGAGACTGGTTTTGATTACGATTACCAATATGACAATACCGTCAGCTTCGGAGAAGTACTTTCCACGACTTTAATTTCAGCATACCTCAACGAATGCGGCATCAAGAACGAACTCATCGATGCTCGCGATTATATCATCACCGACCACGGATTCCGCGCTGCCAACCCAGAATGGGACGACTGCCGACTACGCATCGACAAACTCAACGACGATCATGACGGAACTATGTACATCACACAAGGTTTCATCGCAAGTTCCACTTCGCCAAAGACAACGACGACTTTAGGAAGAGAAGGCTCCGACTTCACCGCCGCCATCTTCGCCAACTGCCTCAACGCAAAAGAATTAACCATTTGGAAAGACGTCGATGGCCTCCGCAATGCCGACCCTAAACGTTTTCCAGAAACACAAAAAATAGAACATCTCTCCTATTTCGAAGCAATAGAACTCGCTTTCTACGGAGCGTCAATCATACATCCTAACACCCTTAAACCTTTACAAAACAAAAACATACCTCTCAAGGTACGTTCATTCTTAAACACTGAATTAGAACCTTCTGTCATCGACGGAACAGAAGAATACATAGAATATGTGCCTTCTTTCATAGTAAAAGAAAAACAGACACTTATGAGCATCTCGGCTCGAGACTATTCTTTCATGAACGAACATAACCGCGCGCTCATATTTAACATAATGGACGAACTTAACATTCATGCCAATATGACTCAAATATCTGCTCTGTTCCTCACAATATGTTTCGATGAAAACGAAAAGAAACGCCTCCAACTCACAGAGGCGCTCTCTCAAGCTTTTAAAGTGAAATACAACAACGGTCTTCAGCTCTTCACCATACGACATTACCAAGAAGGTCTTGAAAAAAATTTCATCAAAGACAGAAAAATATACGTCGAACAAAGAAGCAGAAGTACATACCAGATTGTTTTTTAAAGTCTATGAGTCTATAAGTCTATGAGTCTATAAGTTTATATGTTTATTCTAAAAACACTTATTGACTTATTGACCCATAGACTTATTGACTCATTGACTTATTGACTTATTATCTTCACATCTCCCAATGGAACGGTTGAATTTGCGAGTCTTTATCTTGCCACGACGGTTTTCTCAATGCATAGATGATAAAAGGAACCGCCACAAAAATGATACATCCGCCGAACATAACACCGTACCAGACGGCATTGCTGCCTGTCGATATTTGTCCCGGAGGAATGAAACTCAACACGAAAGCTAATAATGAACCAAGAAATCCAACTCCACCGATAATCCACATCAAAAAGTTGCCATTCTTGCCGATACGGAAATCACGAGGCGCATCCTTCATGCTGTAACGAAGATAAATAGCAGCAGCAAACATCATGAGATACATTATCAGATATAATAAGACTGTCATCTGTGACAAGATTTGATAAAAACTTTGCACAGAAGGCATAACGACAAAGAGAAGACTTAATATAGTCACAATGCAGCCTTGAATTATCAAGATGTTACTTTGAACACCGAGTTTGTTAGTCTTTTGAAAGAAAGGAGGGAGATAACCAGCTTTACCAACAACAAGCAAACCCTTTGAAGGACCAGACACCCATGTCAAAACACCAGCGAGAACACCGAAAGCAAGAGCGACAGCAATCACAGGAGACAACCATGAGACATGTAAATATTTAAGATAATTATCAAAACCTATCAAAAGACTTTGTGTCAAATTGATGTTATCTTGAGGAATGATAAAACCAAGCGAATAAGTTCCAAGAACGAATATAATAACAGTGATGAAAGCACCTACAAAGACAGCCTTAGGATAACTCTTGGCAGGATTGTCCATTTCTTTGACGTGAACACCTGTCATTTCCATACCTGCATAGAAAAGAAAAATACTTGACGCAAGTACGAGATTGTCCAACTTAGCGAGGTCAGGCCAGAAGCTGCCACTCATGTTCATCTGAATTTGTCCACCTGATGCCCAATAATATATACCAAAAACTATAAGCAAACCTGCAGGAATGATAGTACCAACGAGACCGCCTATCTTAGACACTTTTCCAACCCAGCCAAGACCTTTCAACGAGATGAATGTAGCAAGCCAATAAATAACAAGCACCACGATAAGAGTGTAAATCTTGTTGTCGGCCAACCCCATATCGTGTGTTGGATTCATTCCGATGAAAGCCAACGACACCGCTCCGAAAGTCAACACCGTAGGATACCAGATTGTGTTTTGAAACCACTGCAGCCAGATAGCTAAAAATCCCAATCGTTTTCCGAAAGCCTCACCGACCCAACGGAACACACCGCCTTCCTTGTTGGCGAACATAGACGCTAACTCTGCCGCCACAAGCGATGTTGGAATTAAGAAAACGAGAGCCGCAAAAAGATAATAAAATGCCGAACTCAAACCATATTCGGCTTCGGCAGGAAGTCCACGCAAGGAAACAACCGCCGTAACATTCATGATTGCTATTGTGAAAACACTCAACTTAGCAACATTTTTTGTTTTACTTGAATCCATAAGCTTAAAATTTTATCACACAAACAACAATACTCGATAAATGTTCACAGCCTTACATCAACGCATCTTACTGACAGCTTTCCTTTTTCATTGAATCGATATATTATTTTCAAATTCATATATTATTTTATCTTTTTAAAGTATAATTTCGTATATTTGCAAACGAGAATTTAATCATTATCGATAAATCTGAATATGAATACTATAAAGGTCCTTGACAAAGAGTTCAGGCTTTACATAAAACAAGAAGAGATTGAGGCTGTCATCAAAGACATAGCCAATCAAATCAATGTGGAATACAAAGACAGAAACCCATTGTTTCTTGTAATGCTCAACGGTGCTTTTATGTTTGCTTCTCAATTATTTAAAGAACTTACCATCGACTGCGAAACATCATTCGTGAAATATGCTACTTACGATGGAACACAAAGCACTTGCGAAGTAAAAGAATTGATAGGATTAAATTCATCTATTGAAGGACGCAACGTAGTTATCATTGAAGACATCATCGACTCCGGATTCACTATGAATTGCTTACTTCATAAATTAGAAGCCATGAAAGCTGCGAGCGTCAAAATAGCCACAATGCTTTTCAAGCCTAACGCCTTCAAATTCGATTACAAAATCGATTATATCGGAATGAATATCGGCAACGAATTCATCGTTGGTTATGGTCTCGACTACAACCAACATGGCAGAAACTACGGCTCAATATATAAAGTCATAGAATAATTTTGATCACATACTTAGTTAAAATAAATTTATCATGCTAAATATAATAATCTTCGGACCTCCGGGTGCAGGTAAAGGAACTCAATCTGAACATATAAAAGAAAGATACAATCTCACTTATATTTCGACAGGACAAGTCCTTCGTGCAGAAATGGCAGCAGGTTCTGAAATAGGCTTGAAGGTAAAAGACATCATCGAACACGGCGGCCTCGCTTCAGATGAAATCGTCGCTGAAATAATTGAGAAATTCATCATCAATCATTCCGACAGCAAAGGCTTCCTCTTCGACGGATTCCCTCGTACAGTTAAACAAGCTGAGATATTAGAAGAATTATTCCAAAAATACAATATGGAACTTAACGGAGTCCTTAGCCTTGAAGTGCCTGAAGAACTCCTTATCGAACGTATGCTCGAACGCGGAAAGACAAGCGGACGCGCCGACGACAACATCGAATCTATTCACTTCAGATTCGTGGAATACGAAAACAAAACTAAACCTGTCCTTCATTTCTACGAAGACAGAAACATTCTCCACCCTATCAACGGCGTCGGATCAATAGAAAATATTTTCGTCAACATCTGTGAAACAATAGATTCTATTCATAATTCTTAATGCTCAACGCATAATATTATGAATCGTCAAGAGTTCTCCAATACAAAAGCATTTAAAGTGCTGCTGAAAAACAAATCAGGCATCAGCGACAGTCCTAAATTCGCAGGCGTCGCTGTGCCTGTTTTTTCTTTGAAAAGCAACAACAGCTTCGGCATCGGGGAATTTAACGACCTGAAACTTTTAGCCGACTGGTGCAACAAAGTAGGCTTGAAAATAATACAGATTCTCCCCATCAACGACACTCGCACCGACAACTCTTGGAGTAACTCTTACCCTTATAAAGCAATTTCAACAAAAGCCTTACACCCAATATATCTCAACATCGACTTGATGGGAAGGCTTAACGATGAAAACGATAGAACTTATTTCGAGAAACAACGCCACTTATTAAATTCTAAAGACTTCGTCGATTATCCTGAAGTCATTAAAATAAAAAACGAGTTTTTCAGAAAAATATTCGACCAAACTTGGAACGAAATAAAAACAAAAGACGACTACAAAACCTTCTTTGATGACAACAAAGATTGGCTCGTCCCATACTCAACATTTTGCTGCCAACAGCCAACAGCCAACGGCCAACAGCCTGAATTATATCATTTCCTTCAATATCATCTCGACAAACAATTAAAAGAAGCCGTTGACTATCTTCACCAAAAAGGCATCGCTTTAAAAGGCGATATTCCTATCGGCATAGGACGTCACAGCGTTGAAGCCCAGACCTCACCTCAGCTTTTCAATCTTGATTCTCAAGCAGGCGCTCCGCCAGACAGCTTCGCCGCTGAAGGTCAAAACTGGGGATTCCCAACATACAACTGGGAAGTGATGAGACACGACAATTATAAATGGTGGCGCGAACGACTCTCCCAGATGAGCCGCTATTTCGACGCTTATCGCATCGACCACATACTCGGATTCTTCCGAATCTGGGAAATACCCTATAAATCAACACAAGGTCTGCTCGGATATTTCAGCCCAGCTATCGGACATAAATTATCAGATGTCTGCCAACTGTTGTCAGCAAACGAAGACAGACTGACAACTCCTTATATAAGAGGTCACTTCCTATATGAATATTTCGGCGAATTTACCAATGAAGTAAGAGAAAAATATCTCAACGAGACTTCATTCAGCTATTTTGAATTAAAACCAGAATTTAACACACAAAGAAAAATTGTCGATTATTTTTCAAAAAAACAACAGCCGACAACCGACGATAAAGACGAGATAATTAAAAAAGGCCTTCTCGCTTTGGCTGCAGAAGTTTTGTTTTTGAAAGATAAAAACGACGACAACATTGTTCATCCTCGCATCGCCCTTCAATTCACTCATTCACACATGGAGTTAGATGAATATCAGAAAAACGAGATAAACAAATTATACGACGATTATTATTATCACAGAAACAACGAGTTATGGAAGGAAGAAGCTTTAAGCAAGCTGCCTGAAATAATAAAAGCCAGCGATATGTTAGTCTGCGGCGAAGACCTCGGCATGGTTCCAGCCTGCGTCCCTGAAGTGATGCAGCAACTCAATATCCTCAGCCTCGAAGTACAGAGAATGCCTAAAAACCCTTGCGATACCTTCGTCAATCCTAAAGACAATCCTTATTTGAGCGTTGACACCACATCTACTCACGACACCTCCACTCTAAGAGGCTGGTGGGAAGAAAACGGTGAAACAACAAACCGTTTCTACAGAGAAATGTTAGGTCATTACGAAGGAGCACCTTATTTCGCAGAACCTTATGTCTGCAAAGAAATTATAGAACAACACTTGGATTCCTCTTCAATGTTAACCATCCTTCCTATACAAGATTATATTGCAATAGACGGCGATTTCAGATGGGACGAAACACAAAGAGAACAGATAAACGTGCCCGCAAACTCAGAACACCATTGGTGCTACAAAATGTACCAAAGCTTAGAATCTCTCAACGAAAGACATGAATTTAACAAGATGTTGCGTGAGATGATTGAAAAAGCCGGAAGAATTTAATAAAAAAACCACATAATTCGTAAATTTTCATCTATATTTTTTTGCAATTTTATACAGAAAAACATAAAAAGTTAAGTGATTGAATATTAGACCAAAAAACTCAACAAACAAGACAAAATTAATTCTTAATTTTTTTTAATTTTTTCCTCAGTTTATTGCAAAAAATTATTTAACTTTGCAGCCCAAATTAATTTGTAAACAAAACTATTAGAAATGAAAAAATTATTATTAATTATTGCTGCATTATTTGTTAGTTTTAATACGTTTGGACAAATACAAGTAGGAGATGAAATTGAAATTGATGATTTTGTATATGAGGTTGTAAAAATCAATCCTAATCAAGTTCATATTTTAGAATATTCTGGAAGTGATAATAGTATTAAAATTCCAAATACTATTATATATGACAATATAACATATACAATCACAGGTATCATTGCAAAAGCTTTTTATAAAAACATGGATATATCATCCGTTTTTTTACCAGAAACCATAAATACAATTGGTGAAAGAGCTTTTTACGATTGTAAAAATTTATCAATTTCAGAATTGGATTTATCAAACCTTACATCAATTGGTAATAGAGCTTTTTACAATGTCCAAGTAACCAAAATCAAATTATACAATACAACAATAGGCGATTATGCATTTACTTCATTAGAAACAATAGAATGTAAATCTACAACGCCTCCATCAATAGGCACTAATTCATTTGGTAATAATTCTAATTTAAAAATCCATGTTCCAGAAGGATGTGTCAACGCATATAAATTTTCTTGGACCGAATATGCAAATAACATCCAAGGAGAAGACCCTATAGTGTTTTCCTCTAATGGCAATTGGAGCGACACTGATAAATGGGATGGTCTTCCAGATGGCGATGTAAACAAATTAGCAGATAAAGATGTTATAATAAAAGCAAATGCTATAATACAAGACACAAACATTATTAAAGTAAAGAGTTTCAAAATAGAAGGTAACGGCAGCATTACAATCGAAGAAGGCGGACAGTTAATTGTTCATGCTACAAGTACTGGCAACGTAACAATGGAAAAAAACATCTCAAAATATTCAGCAGGCACAGACAACGTCTTGATTAATGGATGGTACACAATTAGTTCTCCATTTGAAGGAAGTTTTACATTATCAGAAAATAATTTCCTAAAAGGCACTTACGAATTATTCCGCTACAATGAAGCTACTTCAATGTGGGAAAACCAAAAAGCTCATTCTGACTTCACAACATTAGAACCAGGAAAAGGTTACCTTTACGCAAACAAAGAGGGCCAAACATTATCTATTACAGGAGAACCTAACATTGGCAGCCAAGACATCAAATTAACAGCAAAAGGAACAGTTAGCGAACTCAAAGGCTTCAACCTCATCGGTAATCCTTTTACACATAATATCTACAAAGGCGAAGGTGCATCTATCTACGATAAAAATTTATCAGAAGGTTATTATACATTAACCAATGAAGGTAAGTGGCAAACAATACTTGATTCTGTACCAATCAAACCAATGCAAGGTATTCTCGTCAAAACAGATGCAGAATGTTCAATAACAATAGGACACACTCACAAATCACCATCTCCAAAAAGATCAAATAATGGTGTTATCGCCATCAATGTCGCTAACAATGAATATAATGATGTAGCTTACATCAGCTTCAACGAAGGTCTCGGCCTCGATAAAATAGAACACAGAAACAATGAAATTCCAATGGTTTATGTCCCTGTTGATGGCACAGACTACGCTATCGCTATCATGGATGAAAACGCAGAAGAATACCCTGTTAACTTTGAAGCTAAGAAAATGGGTGAATATACAATCGGCATTTCAGCTGAAGGCCGCAAATATAGCAAACTCACTCTCATCGACAAACAAGACAACAACAAGGAAATAGACATGTTAAAAGGAAACTATACATTCCTCGCAACAACAACCGACGATCCTGCAAGATTTATTTTGAAAGTCTCATTGAACAATAATCAAGAAGCTGTGTTCTATACAGACAACAACAACATTATTGTTGAAAACATAAAAGGTAAAGGTTCAGTTCAAGTATATGACGTAATGGGACGCCCTGTAATAAAATATAACACTAACGACAGCAGTTGTCAACTCTCAACATCATCATTGGCTAATGGAGTTTACATCATCCAATTGATAGATGAAAACGGTACACAAGTTCAAAAAGTCATTGTAAACAATTAAAAAAAGAAACATACCCAAAATGAAGAAATTAACATTATCAATCGCATTATTAGCAATTGCTCTTTTAGGCAACAACAATTGTTTAAACGCTCAAGACGCTTTCTTTGATTCAAAGGCAGGCAACTCTTCAAAAGCATATCGTTCAAGTGAAGATGTAGCGCTTCCATTGTTGCCAGTTGCAAACACTAATGAAGACCAAGGTGCCCCAATAGGCTCAGGATTGGCAATTCTCACAGGCTTGGGCTTAGGCTATATAGCATTTAGAAAAAAAGACTAATCTCAAATAATGAAAATATTTGTGTAAAAACAAGAGGCCGTCTAACAACAAAAAGTTAGGCGGTTTCTTTTTTATTTCTTAGATTTCAGATCTTTCTGTATTCTTTGAAAGTTCTTATTAACGGAATCCATAACAATCTTCATCTTCTCAGGATTAGCGTTATAATAATCCAAATTGACTAAAAATATAGAATCGTTAATGCCGTAATGAGAGAACACCTCATCGAATCCTTTTGTTTTAAGGTTTGTAACCTTTATGTTTTTACCGCGACGATGGTTGATGGCGTTTTCAATAATATAAACGTCGGTCATAACATCCACCATCTCTTTTTCTGACAATAAAACAGACGGTGCTGTTACTTTTTCACGTTTGTCATCACATGACAAAAGAAGTAACAACACCGACAATGTCAATATTTTTATTTTATTAGTTACCAACTTCGGAGAAAAATTTAATACGCATCAAACGGACTTCTTCTTCTTCATAATCGTTAACGCCGAGAGCGTCGAGAGCGTCTTCAACAGTATCGGAGTCAGCTTCGCGGAAATATTCCAAAATATCTTCCTGATGATATTCATCGATATTTTCTTCGATATAATAATTAATATCGAGGCGAGTTCCACTTGCGACTATACTTTCTATCTCTGTAAGGAGTTCGTCGAAGCCCATATTTTTAGAATGAGCTATATCTTCGAGAGGAATCTTTCTGTCGATATTTTGGATAATACTTATTTTCAGAGCCGATCTGTTAACAGAAGACTTAATCACCATATCGTTAGGGCGAGTGATTTCATTTTCCTCAACATATTCTTTGATGAGATCTAAGAAAGGCTGTCCGAATTTCTGAGCTTTGCCTTGACCAACGCCGACAATCTGTGTCATTTCATCCATTGTAATTGGATATTGGATTGTCATATCTTCGAGAGAAGGGTCTTGGAAAATGACGAAAGGAGGCAGATTCATTTTCTTAGCCATGGTCTTACGGAGATCTTTCAACATAGCGAACAAAGTCTTGTCGGTTCCGCTATCTTTTCCGAAAGATATTCTTTCTTCGTCAAATTCGTCTTCATCAGGATTGTCGTAATCATGATCTTTAGCCACCATGACAGGATAAGGTTTTTTAATAAAATCCTTACCTTCTTTAGACACTTTCAAAACGCCGTATTCTTCAATATCTTTGGTCAGCAAACCATTGACGACAGCCTGACGTATTATCGATGTCCAATATTTTTCATCATTATCATCGCCGGCTCCGAAGAATTCGTTAGTATCATGTTTTGCAGTGAGAATGTCGCCTGTTGTTTTTCCTGCGAGCAGTTCTGCGATATGTTTTGTTTTGAATAATTGCTTTGTTGAGAGAACAGCTTCAATAACGAGTTTCACATCTTCCTTGCCATCGAAGCGTACTTTAGGGTTCACGCAGTTGTCGCATGCTCCGCAGTTTTCTTTTTCGTATGCTTCACCGAAATAGTGCAGCAGGAGTTTATGACGGCACACAGACGATTCAGCGTAAGTAACAGTTTCATTAAGGAGTTCTCTTGCTATTTCTTGTTCTGCTACATCTTTGCCTTTGTTAAATTTTTCTAACTTATGAATATCCTCATAGTCATAGAAGGCGATACATTTACCTTCACCGCCGTCGCGACCAGCTCTACCAGTTTCCTGATAATAACCTTCGAGGCTCTTAGGTATGTCGTGATGTATAACGAAACGAATATCTGGTTTATCTATACCCATTCCGAAGGCGATAGTAGCTACGATGATATCGACTTCTTCCATCAAGAATTTATCTTGATTTTCGCGGCGAGTCTGGCTGTCGAGGCCTGCGTGATAAGGCAACGCTCTGATACCATTAGCAACGAGTACTTCGGCAAGTTCCTCTACTTTTTTACGGCTCAAGCAATAAACGATACCCGACTTACCTGGGTTATTTTTGATATATTTTATAATGTCTTTAACAACGTCTTTGGTTTTTGATCTTACTTCATAATGAAGGTTAGATCTGTCGAAAGAAGATTTAAAGACTTTTGCATCTGGAATTTCGAGGTTTTTCAAAATATCCTTCTGCACCTTAACTGTTGCTGTAGCAGTAAGGGCTATGACAGGCAATTTAGGGCTGATAGCATTTATAATAGGTCTCAAGCGTCTATATTCTGGTCGGAAGTCGTGACCCCATTCAGAAATACAGTGAGCCTCATCAATAGCGAAGAAGGAAATCTTCAATCCGCGCAAAAAGTCAACGGTTTCTTCTTTTGTGAGAGATTCTGGAGCCACATAAAGAAGTTTCGTCTTTCCGCTTGTAAGGTCTTCTTTAACTTGTAGCAATTCTGCCTTAGAAAGCGAAGAATTCATAACATGAGCGATGCCGCTATCGGTACCGAAGTTACGAATCATATCAACTTGATTCTTCATAAGCGCAATTAAAGGCGAAACAACGATAGTAGTTCCTTCACTCATTAATGCTGGCAGCTGATAACATAAAGACTTGCCGCCGCCTGTTGGCATAAGAACAAAAGTATTATTACCTGCGAGAATACTTTTTATAATAGCTTCTTGGTTTCCTTTGAATTGTTCAAAACCAAAAACATTTTTCAATAAATCGTGCAAACTTTTTTCATTATTTTTTGCCATAATCTCTTCAATGAAATTTTATTTATATTTGCAAAGTTTTGTTCAAAGTAAAATTTATCATTTGTCTCATTGACAAAGTTATGATTTTTAATTTTAAAGATGCAAGAAAAAAATAACTTTTTTTTGAAAGTATGGAAAACATCAAGGACATCGCAATACAAGTAATTGATACAGAAGCCAATTCAATATTAGGATTAAAAGAGCTTTTGACTGATAATTTTACCAAAGTTGTTGAATTAATCTTAAATTCTAAGGGAAATGTGATAGTTTCTGGTATTGGCAAGAGCGCAAATATCGCACAAAAAATCGTTGCGACCTTAAATTCCACAGGAACGACGGCCGTTTTCATGCATGCCGCCGACGCTATTCACGGCGATTTAGGCATCATAAGAGACGAAGATATTGTGATAATTATTTCAAAAAGCGGAGAGACACCTGAAATAAAAGTTCTCACTCCGCTTATTAAAATAAGGAAGAACAAACTTGTCGCCATCGTTGGCAACACCAAATCTTATCTCGCAGCGGAAGCCGATTTCGTGCTTGACACCACTGTGCCTTTTGAAGCTTGTCCGAACAACCTCGCTCCTACCGCCAGCACAACGGCGCAATTGGTAATGGGCGACGCTCTTGCCATCGCTCTCTTAAAATGCAGAGGCTTCAGCTCCGAAGACTTCGCCAAATTCCATCCAGGTGGCGCTTTAGGAAAGAGACTTTATCTAAGAGTAGGCGACGTCTGTGTCAAAAACGCCGTGCCAATGGTTGACGAATCCGACATAATGACAAATGTGATATTAGAAATTTCTGAAAAACTGCTTGGAGCAACAGCCGTAATGAAAAACGGCAATCTCTCAGGAATAATCACTGACGGCGACCTCAGAAGAATGCTGATGAAACACCCTGACATCAATGAGGTGAAAGCCGCCGACATCATGACGAAAAACCCTAAAACGATAGATAAAAACGATTTAGTAGTTAACGCCCTTGAACTCATGCAGAAAAAATCAATAACACAACTGCCTGTATTAGAAAACGGCAACTACGTAGGAATGATTCACATACACGACATTATTAAAGAAGGTATCATTTAAACTTTAAACCTTCATCTACTTTAAACTATAATCTTTAAATATAAACTTTTAAAAAATGATACTCAGGACTGACAATTTAGTAAAGAAATACAACAATCGTACTGTAGTAAAAGGAGTTAGCGTTGAAGTAAAACAAGGAGAAATCGTAGGGTTGCTTGGTCCTAACGGTGCAGGGAAAACTACAACTTTTTACATGACTGTCGGTCTTATCAAGCCATTTTCAGGACATGTTTATTTAGACAACGACGACATCACACAATTCCCGATGTATAAAAGAGCTCAGCTCGGGATAGGCTACCTCGCACAAGAGGCTTCTGTTTTCCGTCAACTCAGCGTGGAAGACAATATCGCTTCTGTCATGCAGTTCAAAAAAGGCATGACCAAAGAACAACAAGCCGAGAAATTAGAATCTTTGTTAGACGAATTTGGCTTACAACATATCAGAAAAAGCAAAGGCATTCAGCTCTCCGGCGGCGAACGACGCAGAACAGAAATAGCAAGAGCCTTGGCTGTTGACCCTAAATTCATCCTCCTCGACGAGCCTTTCGCCGGCGTTGACCCAATAGCCGTGGAAGACATACAACGTATCGTGGCTAAATTAAAAAACAAAAATATCGGAGTTCTCATCACCGACCACAACGCAAATGAGACACTGTCAATCACCGACAGAGCTTATTTAGTTTTTGAAGGGAAAGTACTTAAAGCTGGAACTCCGGAAGAATTAGCCAACGACGAAGTAGTACGCTCACATTATTTAGGAAGCAATTTCGAGTTAAGAAGAAAAGAGTTTTAATTGAAATTCAGAATCTCAGAAAATTTGGTATAATAGACAAAAATAGTTGGTAATTCCATCATAATTTCTGAATAAAAAAATAGAGACTTTGCGTCTCTATTTTTCATTTGTAGTCTTAACAAACATCGCTTCAACGATATAGAACAAAATCACAAGCGGAATTGCCGCCAATTGCAAGAAAATAAACGCAACGACAGCGAAAGCCGCCAACACATAAATGTGTTTTATATCTTTGAATTTCAAACTTTTTACTTTCAATGAGAAGAAAGGAATCTCGCTTACCATCAAATAGCTGAATCCTATCACTGTCGCGAACAAGAACAAAGGACTTTTCATAAGATTTTCCATTAATGTAAACGATTCGTTTAACAATGCCAATGGCAGAGAAGCGACGAAAATACCCATTGCCGGTGTTGGAAGTCCTATGAATGATGTTGTTTGTCTGTCGTCGATATTGAATTTAGCGAGGCGCAGAGCTGCGAAAACGGCCAAGAATAAAGCCATGAACGGCAACACATTGATACCTGCGATTAATAATCTAAAAGAAAAAGGGTTCAATTGTGTGCGGGCTATATAAGAGAACATTATAAAAGATGGAGCCACTCCGAAGGAAACGACATCAGCGAGCGAGTCCAACTGAGCGCCTAAAGGAGAGTAAGCCTTGAGGAGGCGAGCCGCAAAACCATCTAAGAAATCAAAAAGAGCCGCAACAAATATCATTATTCCGGCTAATTCCCAATGTCCCTGCCTTGACAAAAGTATCGACACACAACCCGATAAAAGATTGCAACATGTTATCGAATTAGGAATATGTTTTATTATTTTCATTTCTTTAGAATTTATCTTATATAATGAGGCATTTCTTCTGGCAAAATAATCGAATATTCGACGAGACCTTTAATTTCTCCATCAACATACCATGGTGTCTGATAAATCATTTTCTTCACATCACCTTTTTGAATAGTGTAAACATTAGTGCCTTTTTCATCAATGAGGCGCTTTATTGTTTCTTGTGACGACTGTTTATGACATGACATCATATTTTTTCCAACCATATCACCGAAAACACTTTTCGATTTGTCATTCATATAAAGAACATTACCTTCTGTGTCAGAGACAGTTATACTTACATTAATTTCTTTAAAAAAGTCAAAAGCATTATTTTCCATAAACATAAATTTTTATGCAAAAAAAAGAAATATTTGTCAATGTAGATACGTCATTATAAAAAAAAATAAAGTTATCTTTGCAAACGTAATTTCGAAAAGTCTTGAAAAAACTATATAAATACATATTACATTCTTTTATAGGCACATTCATTTTCACGTTCTTTGTCGCCGTATTCATTTTGCTGATGCAATTTTTATGGTGCTACTTAGACGACCTCGTCGGCAAAGGATTAGGATTTGAAGTCTTAGGAAAACTGATGTTCTACACATCGATCACTTTTGTTCCTATGGCACTGCCTCTTGCAATATTATTATCTTCATTGATGTGTTTCGGCAATTTAGGAGAATACTACGAACTCGTTGCGATGAAAGCATCAGGAATATCCGTCTGGAAGATAATGCGTCCTTTGTTATTCTTCTCTATCATAATGAGTTTCACTGCATTCGTATTCTCAAACAACGTCTTGCCTGTTGCGACATTAAAATCAAAGACACTGTTAAGAGATGTCAGAAAACAGAAAATGTCATTCGACATCCCTGAAGGAAGATTTTACAAAGGCATTGACGGATATACAATTAGAGCCGGAAAGAAAGGTGCGGACGGCAACACTTTATACGATGTCTTGATTTACGACCACACCGAATATAAAGGCAACATTAAAGTCACAACTGCCGATTCTGCCACAATAGCTTTAGCTCCAAGTCAGAAAGAGATTGTCTTCACACTCTATAACGGTTCCAATTACACAGAAGTCGTTGACGACAAAGAATATAAGTCAAAAAGACCTTTCGAGACTATGTCTTTTGAAAAACAATTCGTCAGTTTCGACATCTCCGACTTCAACATGACAGAAAGCGATGAAAGTTCCATGAAAGGGCATCAATCAATGCTGAATATCAATCAATTAGTTATTGCCATCGATTCATTGGAAACCAATTCAACAGAAAGACACAATTCATTTAAGAACTCTTTCAAAAACCGACTTCAGCATTTTTCTTCCAAAGAAGAAGCTAAATCAAATAAATACGACAAAGGCAAAAAAGCTGAACTCGATACAATTACGGTGTTCAAATGGCCTTTATTAGAAAACTTTGGCAAAAAAGAACAAGAATCTATTGTCAATATGGCGATTACTGCAACAAAGAATCAAATCGACAATATCGAATTGAACATCAGAGACTTTGAGAGACAAGAAACTAATATAAGAAAACATCAGCAGGTCTTGCATGAGAAGTTTTCGCTCAGTATCGCCTGTCTCCTATTCTTCTTCATAGGTGCCCCATTAGGAGCCATCATACGTAAAGGCGGTCTCGGACTTCCTATCGTTATCAGCGTCATTTTCTTCGTGATATATTACATCATTACCATCACAAGTCAACGCATTGCGATAGCTGGCGACATTCCTATCTTTATAGGAGTATGGCTTTCATCAATCATAATACTTCCAATAGGCATTTTCCTTACAGTGAAAGCCACAACCGACTCAAGCATTCTCGACGGGGAAAGCTGGAAAAAGACATTAAATAAAATCTTTAGAAAAAATAATTTATAAAAATACTGATTATGAATATTTTAATGCTATGCAACAAGTCACCTTATCCGCCAAGTGAAGGCGGCCCTATGGCAATGAATAGTATTGTCAACGGCTTACTTAAAGCAGGTCATAAAGTCAAGATACTTGCCGTAAATAGCGAGAAATATCATATCAAAGAAAATGATATTCCAAAAGAATATCGGGAAAAGACAGGCATCGAATTAGTCGATGTCGATTTAAGAATAAAACCTTTTGAGGCTTTAAAGAATCTTTTTTCCGATGAGTCATATCACGTGAAACGCTTCATCTCAGCCAATTTCACCAACAAACTTATCGAGATTCTCAAGAAAGACAAATACGACATCGTTCAGTTAGAGATGGTTTATATGGCACCGTACATTCAGACCATCAGAGAAAACTCCGACGCAACGATAGTGCTACGTGCCCATAATGTAGAACATCTCATTTGGGACAGAATAGCAAAAAAAACTAAATTCCTACCTAAACGATGGTATATCAACCATTTAGTCAGGACATTGAAAAAATATGAATTAAATGTCATAAATCAAGTTGACGGCATCGCTGCAATAACATACCGCGACGCTGCTTTTTTCAGAGGCGAGACCGCCGTCCCTGTGATTGACATTCCGTATGGCGTCAATCCAGATGACTTCAAACCTCATTATGAAGTAAATGATGTTCCTACACTTTATCATATAGGTTCAATGAACTGGATGCCTAACGAAGAAGGCATTGCTTGGTTTTTAAATAATGTATGGGGAAAATTAATCAAAAGAAATCCTAACATAAATTTATATTTGGCAGGACGTCACATGCCGAAATGGTTAATGAAATTAAAGGCAAAAAACGTTAACGTTTTAGGCGAAGTAGCTGACGCAAAAGAATTTATAAGAAATCACGATATCGCTATAGTTCCTCTTCTGTCAGGAAGTGGAATAAGAATCAAAATCATCGAATCGATGGCTATGGGCAGAACTGTGATAACAACAATGATTGGAGCTGAAGGCATTCAATATTCTGAATATGAAAACATTATTATCGCCGATTCTCCTGCGAAAATGACAGAAGTCATTTGTAAAATCATCAAAGAACCAGAAGAGGCTCAACGAATTGGCAGAAACGCCCGCAAACTCATAGAAGAAGTTTATGATAATAAGAAAATCATTGAAAGACTATTAATCTTCTACGATGAAATTAGCAAAACAAAAAAAGATATTACATATATAAATAACAATTAAAGCATTATGAAAATATTTGTATTGTTGCCGAGAATACCGTGGCCTCTCGAAAAGGGCGACAAGTTGCGAGCTTTCAACCAGATTAAGCAACTCGCCAAAAACAACGAGGTGATTTTATGTGCTTTATCTGACAAAAAATCGAATAAAGAAGAGGCTTTCAAAGCTCTTCAACCTTATTGTGCATCAATAAACTTCATCGACTTAGGCAAAATATCAATATTATTCAACATGGCAATGGCCTTCTTTAAAGGCATTCCTATTCAATGCGGATATTTTTATAACAAAAAAAATCATAAGAAAATTCACGATCTTATTGAAAAGCACAAACCTGATATGCTCTTCGGCCAACTGCTCAGAATAGCAGAATACATCCGCAATGAAAAAACTCCCAAAACAATTGACTATCAAGATGTCTTTTCAATGGGAATGAAGAGAAGATATGAAATAGCGCCTTTTTATCTGAAACCTATATTCAATATGGAATATAAAAGGCTAAAACGTTATGAACACGACATTTTCAACGATTTCGACATCAAGACAATAATAAGCATTCCTGACAGGATTCATATCGACCATCCTAAGAAAGACGAGATACTCATCGTACCTAATGGCGTTGACCATGAATATTATACACCTAAAGAATGTGAGAAAAAATACGATATAGTTTTCACTGGAAATATGGCATACGCACCTAATGTCAATGCTGTCGAATATCTCGCAAATCAAATATTGCCAATAGTTTGGGAGAAACTTCCGAATGTAAAGCTATATGTTGCCGGTGCCACCCCAGACCCTCGTGTCAAGAAAGTTGCTTCAGACAAAATCATAATTAGCGGCTGGATTGACGACATGAGAGATGCCTACGCCCAAAGCAAAATTTTCATAGCACCAATGAGAATAGGCACCGGACTTCAGAACAAACTCTTAGAAGCAATGTCGATGCGACTCCCTTGCATAACAACGACATTGGCAAACAATTCATTACATGCTGAAGAAAACAAAGAAATTCTCGTTGGCAACAACGAACAAGAACTCGCTCAACATATAATCACACTTCTCACAGATAAAGGAAAAGCTGACACTCTGGCACAGAACGGCTACGATTTCGTACATCGTGTCTATGACTGGGGAGAAGCCACAAGGATTATGGAAACGGAAATGAGGAATGTGGAGTTAGAAGTTAGGAATTAGGAATTAATTAAACAAATTATAATATGTCAACTCATAGACTTATTGACTTATTGACTTATTGACTTATTGACTTAAAAAAACAAAAATATGGCTGACGATAAAAAGATTATTTTCTCGATGGTTGGTGTAAGCAAGATAATTCCACCTACGAGACAGATTTTAAAAGATATTTATTTATCATTTTACTATGGTGCTAAAATTGGTATCATCGGTTTAAACGGTTCTGGTAAATCAACATTGTTGAAAATCATTGCCGGCAAAGACAAATCATACAACGGCGAGGTAGTTTTCTCACCAGGTTATTCTGTTGGTTTATTGGAACAAGAGCCGGAATTGGACAACACCAAAACAGTAAAAGAGATTGTACAAGAAGGCATCCAAGAGATTGTTGACATCATGAAGAGATATGAAGAAGTCAACGCTCGTTTCATGGAAGAGCTATCCGACGACGAGATGAACGCACTCGTTGAAGAACAAGGACGACTCACCGATTTGATCGAGCAACACGACGCCTGGGATTTGGACAGCAAATTGGAAAGAGCCATGGACGCTCTCAACTGTCCTGACGGCGACGCTCTTGTCAAGAACCTCTCTGGTGGTGAACGCCGCCGCGTGGCATTGGTGCGTCTCCTCCTCCAAGAACCTGATATTCTCCTCCTCGACGAGCCTACCAACCACTTAGACGCTGAGGCTATCAACTGGCTCGAGAAACATTTGCAACAATATAAAGGTACTGTAATCGCTGTAACCCACGACCGTTACTTCTTAGACCACGTCGCTGGCTGGATTCTCGAACTCGACCGTGGCGAAGGCATCCCATGGAAAGGCAACTACTCTTCATGGCTCGACCAAAAGACAGCTCGCATGGCAATGGAAGAAAAATCAGAAAGCAAACGCCGCAAGACCTTGGAACGCGAGCTCGAATGGGTCAGAATGGCACCTAAGGCCCGCCAGGCAAAAGGCAAGGCTCGTCTCGCTTCGTACGAAAAACTTCTTAACGAAGACGTAAAAGAAAAAGAAGAAAAACTCGAAATATACATCCCTAACGGCGACCGGCTTGGCAATAAGGTCATCGAAGCTAAGAATATCACCAAAGCTTATGGCGATAAACTGTTATTCGAAAACCTCAGTTTCAGCCTCCCACCAGCAGGCATCGTAGGCGTCATCGGTCCTAACGGCGCCGGTAAGACAACATTGTTCCGTCTCATCATGGGATTGGAAAAACCAGACTCAGGCACATTTGAAGTGGGCGAAACAGTGAAGACTGGCTACGTTGACCAACAACATGCCGACATCGACCCAGAACAAACTGTATGGGAAGTAATATCAGGCGGCAACGAGCTGATACAACTTGGCAAGCGCACCATGAACTCCAGAGCTTACGTCTCAAGATTCAATTTCGCAGGCAACGACCAACAAAAGAAAGCTGGCGTCTTATCAGGCGGTGAACGTAACAGAATGCATCTGGCTCTTACATTAAAACAAGAAGCTAACGTGCTTCTCCTCGACGAACCTACCAACGACATCGACGTCAATACATTACGTGCTTTGGAAGAAGGTCTCGAAAACTTCGCAGGATGCGCCGTCGTCATCTCTCACGACCGCTGGTTCCTCGACAGAATCGCAACACACATCCTCGCTTTCGAAGGCGACTCACAAGTATATTTCTTCGAAGGAAGCTATTCTGAATATGAAGAAAACAAGATCAAACGTCTTGGCAACACAGCTCCTAAGAAGTTTAAATATAAGAAATTGATGTGATTTTAAAAAAATAAACAAATGAAAAAGTTTTTATTACCATTATTGCTAATCTTAGCATTGCCAGTATTGGCTCAGAGAAACGAAACAGAATACCGCATTAACAGAATCTATTCTACAAATGGAGAAGAGATTTTGTACACATACGAAAGTGAAAACAGCACAAAACCTATAAGTCAGAAAATAACTTATGAATCTCCGTATGACACTTATGTTTCTATAGATTCATTGTTTTATGATAATTTAGGACAACTTGTAAAAGTAGTGTATTATGGCCTTTTCGATAATGAAATTGAATATTCAAATCATGTTGAATATACATATAACGACAATGGACAAATAATCCATGGCGACTCTTATTTTTATGACGAGCTTGAATATATAGTCACTTACACATACGATGATAACAATCTCATGACAAGCGTTGAGGCTACAAGTGCTTATTATGGTGATGTGTATTCCGAGAAAATGGAATTCTCTTATAACGATGAAGGTTTGAGAATTAAAGATGTTTACTTATACAATGAAGGCTTTGGATATATGGTTGAAGACATCGTCAGATATGATTATGAAAACGGGCTTATGGTTAGAGAAGAATGGTATTTTTATGAAGATGGTGAAGAATATTTGTATGATGTGTATATTTATGAATATGATGAACATGGTAATTGTATCATGGAAAAGGAATGCGACGAAGACGGCACGGTCGAATGGAGAAAAGAATATCATCACGACATTAACATCAGCAACGACATCGTTCATTATTACAATGACTTCGAAGAATACATTTATATTTATCCAACTCACAACAATATGATTACAGGATATACAGAATATAACTTGGGAGATAATGGCGAGTTCTATGTTGCAAATGAATGTGAATATAGTTACGATGAAATTAATGTCACATCAGTTGTGGAAAACAACATAGCATACAATATCTATCCAAATCCTGTCAAAGATATCATCAATATAGAAGCTGAAAATATTGAATTGGTTGAGATATATGATGTTTTCGGAAGAAAATTATATTCAGAGAAAAAATCAGGAGACGTCAGAATTGACATGAGCGATTTTGCAGAAGGAATATATTTTGTAAAGATTTTTGCAGATGAAAGTTCATCTACCACCAAGATTGTTAAAAACATTCATTAAGATTATCTGCCATGAAAAAATCACTTAAAAAATCATCAGTAATCGCAATCTTATTTTTAATAGTATTATTGACATCGTGCGACCCTGGTTTTCATGATGTTTATATTATGAAAAATGAATTACTTAAGGAAGTTAAAGTCGTTTTTTCACTAAATGGCATGACAGACACTACATATATCGGTCCAGATGTAAATCGTATAGTGATGGTTAAAGATGGGATGGGACATTCAGAGTTTTCTTACAGTGATGAGTATATTTATGATGCACCTGTTGTTATCTTTGATGAAAATGTGATATATAAAGTCGATTCAATAACAGACTGGGATTTAATCAGGACTTTTGAAAAAACAATGTTCAAGAAATCTTGTTGGGAGATTCTTTCTGTTAAAGATAAAAAAGGATATGAAGAATATGAGGTCCTATATAGAATCACAGAAGAAGACTATCAAAACGCTCTTATCTTAAACGGAATTAATAATTAAAAAAACAGGACAAGGTCTGTAGTCTGTTGACTGTTGTCCGTTGACTTAAACTAATTATGGAAAACGAAAAAATAGAATTAACAGAATTGTCAGAACTCGGTGAATTTGGTCTCATCGACAGACTAACGAAAGACATCAAGACATACAACAAATCGACAGTGAAAGGCATCGGCGACGACGCTGCTGTCATCGACCATAAAAGCGAGCAGACATTGATTTCCACCGATGTCTTGATTGAAGGAGTTCATTTCGACATGACATATATGCCTCTGAAGCACTTAGGCTACAAGGCAGCCGTCGTGAACTTCTCCGACATCTATGCCATGAACGGCACTCCTACTCAGATCGTGGTGGGAATGGGAATATCAAGCAAGTTCTCAGTAGAAGCCGTTGAAGAGATATTCGCCGGCATCAAATTAGCTTGCGACACTTATAAAGTTGACTTGGTTGGCGGTGACACCACAGCGAGCAAGTCAGGACTTTTCATCTCAATAACTGTTATCGGCAAAGCGAAGAAAGATGCCATCGTCTATCGCGACGGAGCTAAAGCCAACGACCTCTTATGCGTCAGCGGAACATTAGGCGCTGCCTACACCGGACTTCTCATCTTAGAAAGAGAGAAAGCCGCTTTCATGGCCGACCCTAACGTACAGCCAGAACTTTACGGCTACGATTACATCCTCGAAAGACAGCTCAAACCGGAAGCTCGCAAAGACATAGTGGCTCAATTCAAAGAGTTAGAGATAAAACCAACATCTATGATTGACATCTCCGACGGATTGGCATCTGAGATTTTACATCTTTGCAAAGACTCTAAAGTCGGATGCCGCATCTTTGAAGACAGAATCCCGATGCATCAAAAAGCTATCGATGTCGCCAAGGAATTTGACATCGTTCCTTGCGTGGCAGCTCTCAACGGAGGCGAAGACTACGAACTTCTCTTCACCGTAAAACAAGAAGATTACGAGAAAGTACAAAATATGGAAGACGTGAGAATCATCGGCTTCATGACAGCAGACGCCAACGTAGCTGAACTCATCACCACCGACGAACACGTGATACCAATAGAAGCACAAGGATTTAAACATTTTTAAAAATATGCAGAGACGCACATCCGTGCGTCTCTACCCCAAATGCCATGAACGACAAAGTAAAATCAATCCTAAAAACCATCCCTACCGATCCGGGGGTGTATCGTTATTACGACGACAAAGGAGAGATTATTTATGTCGGAAAAGCCAAAAACCTGAAACGTAGGGTATCCAGTTATTTCAACAAGCAACAGCAAAGCGGAAAAGTAAAAGTCCTTGTAAGCCGCATCGCCGACATAAAATTTACCGTGGTCAACAATGAGATGGAAGCCCTTCTTCTCGAAAACAATTTCATCAAGCAATACAAGCCTCGGTATAACATCTTACTTAAAGATGACAAGACTTATCCCTGGATTTGCGTCAAGAACGAACGTTTCCCTCGCGTTTTCCTCACAAGAAAAAAAGTCAACGACGGCTCTATTTATTTCGGGCCCTACCCTTCTGTGATGACAGCCAAGACGCTATTAGAAATGCTTCGTCAGCTCTACCCTATCAGAAACTGTAAACTTATTTTAAAAGAAGAATATATCAACAACGGACATTATCGTCCATGTCTCGAATATCATATCGGCAACTGCAAAGCTCCATGCGACGGCAGCATCAGCGAAGACGATTATCGTCAGATGATTCTTAACGTCAAGAAAGTCATCAAAGGCAACATCCATGAAGTGCTGAAAGACATGAAAACGCAGATGATGGACCACGCATCAAGATTAGAGTTCGAGAAGGCACAAGTCATAAAAGACAAATACGACATACTCGAAAACTATCATGCGAAATCCGTAGTGTGCAGCAACAGCCTCTTCGACATGGAAGTATTTTCCTACGAAGACGCAGGCAATTCTTTCTATGTCAATTATATGAAAATCGTCGAAGGAGCCATCATACAATCTCATTCTTTTGAAATTAAAAGAAAATTAGACGAAACTGCTGAAGAACTGATGTCGATTGCAATCATTGAGGTCCGTCAGATGATGGAAAGCAGAAACATCAAAGAAATCATCGTACCTGTTGAATTAGACATAAATATAGAAGGTGTTAAATTCACAGTTCCTCAACGAGGCGAGAAATTAGACATTTTGCAACTATCGCAACGCAACGCAAAACAATATCGCATAGAGACTGAAAAACTCAGGACTCTCGTTGACCCTGAACGTCACACAAAGAGAATCTTGAATCAGATGAAAGACGACCTTAATTTGCCAGTTCTTCCTGAAGTGATTGAATGTTTCGACAACTCCAACTTCCATGGCGATTATGCTGTAGCTGCGATGACGCAATTTGTCAACGCTAAACCCAACAAGAGCGGCTACCGTCACTTCAACATCAAAACCGTTGAAGGTCCCAACGACTTCGCCTCTATGGAAGAGATTATCTACAGAAGATACAGACGCCTTTTAGATGAAGGACAACGACTTCCAGATTTAATCGTCATTGACGGCGGCAAAGGACAATTGTCGTCAGCTGTTAAGATTTTGCAGCAGTTAGGACTTTACGGCAAGATAAGCATCATCGGCATTGCAGAGAAATTGGAAGAAATTTATTTCCCTGGCGATAGCATACCTTTATATATAGACAAACGCTCTGAGACACTAAAGGTGATACAGCACATCCGCGATGAAGCTCACCGTTTCGGCATCACGCATCATAGAAAGAAATTCGAAAAAGGTTTCATACATTCTGAACTTAACGATATCAAAGGTATCGGCAAACAGACAGCCGAGAAATTGATGTTAGAATTGAAATCCGTCAAAAATATCAAAGACGCAAGTTTAGAGTCGTTGGAAAAAATCGTTGGAAAAGCGAAGGCTAAGATTGTATGGGAATATTTCAATAAAACATCCGCAGAATAAATACGGTCCACCAATCTGCACGAATCTTTAACTAAATTCCTTTCGCAAAGGTTTAGTGTATTTTCGTGGATAAATAGCTCTATGAAATGAAAAAAGAGGGCGATTTTTCGTCCTCTTTTTTTGAGCCGGCGGAGGGATTTGGACCCCCGACCCCGAGATTACAAATCACGTGCTCTACCGCTGAGCTACGCCGGCAATGCAATTACCTTTCGTTTTGCGAGTGCAAAGATACAACAAATTTTAATACATCCAAACTTTTTTTTAATTTTTTTTATTTTTCTTAAAAAATATTTTTTATGACCTGATTTAACTTTCTCGCACAATCTTTTAAAAGTGCTTCATCTGACGGAAAATCAACAAGTTCTATATTTGACAACTGTAACGTTTGTTCTGAACATGCTGCCATATCACCATCGATTTTCGCATTATGTTGTACGAATGTTGAGCCTATATCGAAAGGTGTTTTGATTAAAAGTCGTTCATTTTTAACGTCAATAAATTCAATTTGCCCCAAAATGAATGCAGATTTGCTTATTCTTTTATCTGTTACTTTTGCAACTAAATCATCTTTCTTTTCTTCAAAGACTATAGTTTCTATATGTTCGGGAGAAATCTTTTTTTCTCCAATCATGATAAGAATCATTAAATCATAATTTATATTTTCGTTTGGAACAATGTCAAAAGGCACACCATAAATATTATTGTCGTCAAAATTTAAAACAAGTTGTGCGAAATTGTCTGGAAGAAACAATTCGGTAGATGTTGCTACCCTAAAAAGAATGCGCTCTGAAGGCATTATTGCGAGTTTTAACTTCAATTCTTCTATATTACTGCTTTGAGGATTGATTTTACAAAGTTGATTTACAAGCCAATGTGCTTCTTTTAAATTATTTTCGTTAATGTCTTTTAACAAATGCTTAGTCTTGGCATAAATGAATAGTTCTGCTTTTTCTTTTGAATTGTTAATTTCATTTTCAAGATCGAGATGCTTGAAATTCATGGCAGATTTTATTTCTTCTGACAGAACATTGATTTTATCTTGTCTTGCATCAATTTCAGTGAGTCTGTAAAAAATCTCAATCCAGATTTCAGGCTGTCCAGATTCTTTAAGTTTCATTATGGTTTTATGGTCTATTTCATTGGCTTCATGATACGATACCGTGAGCGAATTTAGCTGTTTCTCATTCAATTTGTTCTTCTTGGCCTTTGGAATAAGTCTGTCAATAGTTTTATCATAGTCTTTAGATGACTGTGCTTTGGCGAATGTTGCTGTGAAAATCAGCAGAGTGAAAATTATTAATTTTAATGTTTTCATCAGATAATTTTTTATTAAAATATTACAAATTTCGCACCATTTTTTTGTTTTTATTAGGTTAAAAATCGTATTTTTGAACATTCAAATTTTAGATGTTGTTAATTTAAAAAAAGCATCTTATTTTAAGATTAAATCAAGGAATATATAAATTTAGATTATGTACACAATAGACGAAATTCAAAAATTAATAAATGATTATATTGATAATCAAAAATTTGAAGGCGAACCAAAAGAGTTATATGCTCCAATAGAATATATCTTACGTCAAAGCGGAAAGAGATTGCGTCCAACTTTATGTCTGCTCGCATGTGATCTTTTTGGTGGCAATATAGAAGAATGTATGGTTCCTGCTGTTGCAGCTGAGATTTTCCACAACTTTACATTAGTCCACGACGACATCATGGATCAGGCTCCTTTGCGAAGAGGAATGGAAACCATTTACAAAAAGTGGGGGTCTGACGTTGCAATTCTCTCTGGCGACACCATGTTGATTAAAGCTTTTCAATATGTTTTGAACACAGACAATAAATATCGTTATGAGGTGTTCGCCGAATTATGCAAGGTGGCTTTGGAAGTGTGCGAAGGCCAACAACTTGATTTGAATTTCGAGACTCGCGATGATGTAACTTTGAAAGAATACTTGGAGATGATTCGTCTAAAGACCGCTGTGCTTCTTGGTTCTGTCTTGAAAATAGGCGCTATAGTAGCAGGCGCTGATAAAAAAAGTCAAGATGTTATATATGAATTTGGTGTTGAAATCGGCATGGCGTTCCAATTGCAGGATGACATCTTAGATTGTTATGCCGATGTTGATGTGTTTGGAAAGATGATAGGTGGCGATATCTCTGATAACAAAAAGACTTACTTATACCTTTATGCGCTCGATATGGCAATTGATGAAGATGAGAAAGAATTACGTAAGTTATTCAAGATGCCAAAAGGTCGTGACGAAGAAAAGATAAAGAAGGTACTGGAAATCTATGATAGATATGCAGTAAAACATGAAGTGATGGCGGAGATTGAAGAAATGTTCGACTGCGCAATAATGCGTCTTGTTACAGAGCTCGATGTTGATGCAGAAAGAAAGAATGTCTTGTTAGATTACGCAAAATATTTATATAATAGAAATAAATAATTAGAAAAAAATTAAACATCATTAAACATTTTAATCTTTCGTTAGTTTATACGACAAAAACAACTAACTATGAAAACTCTTAATAAAACTTCAGTTTTACTTGTCGAAGACGATGTCGAACTACGTAATACTATTAGTGAGAATCTAAAAGCTGTTGACTATAAAGTATATGCTACACGAAAGAGTGTTGAAGGTCTTGACTTGTTCAAGAAATATGATATAGACATTTGTATTCTTGATGTTGAGATGACAGGCATGGATGGATTTGCTTTAGCAGCACAGATTCGAATGCTGAATCCAGACATGCCTATTATATTCTTGGCTTCAAAAGGATTATTCCTTAATATGTTGAAGGATTTTGAATACGGTGTCGATGATTATTTGACAAAACCGTTTAGCAATGAAGAATTGCTTCTTAGAATCAAGGCGGTTTTGCGTCGCGTTGAGCGCAACGACCCTTTCTCATATACTTTAGGTAATGTAAAGATCAATATAGGTCGTTTTATCTTTGATGCTAAAAATATGGTTCTCGTCTTGGATGGACAAGAGCAACCATTAACAAGAAAAGAAGCTGCATTACTTAAAGTATTGTACGACAACAAAAACGACCTTGTCACACGTAAAAAAGTCCTGAAAATGATTTGGGGCAATAGCGATTATTTCATCGGTCGTTCGATGGATGTTTTTATAGCCAGACTTCGCAAATATTTAAAAGCAGACCCTAATGTAAAAATCCTTACTGTTCACGGCGTAGGCTTCAGACTCGTCGTTACAGAACCAGTTGAAGTTAATGCATAGTTTATCATGAATTATGCATCGTGAAAAAGCAACTGTCACCGTAGCTTAGGAATCTGAAATCGTTGTCAAGTGCATATTGATAAACATCCTTCCATCTTTCGCCTATAAGCGCTGACACCAATAATAATAAGGTACTCTTAGGCTGATGAAAGTTTGTAATCAGAGCTTTAGCCACTTTGATATTGCAAGAAGGCGCAATCATCAAGGCAGTGCTTGCGTGAAGTTCCGACAGATTATTTGTTTCTAAATATTTAACTATTGTAGAAAGAGATTCTTCTGCTGATGGCAAAGATTCTCTTTCTTTGTAAGGAAACCATTGATTGAGATGAAGTCGTCGTTCCTCCAAGCCTTCTTCCATGAGCATAAGTCCAATCCAATAAATAGATTCCAAGGTTCTCATGCTTGTCGTTCCAACTGGAATTATGGTTTTATTGCAGTTTTTAATCAAGTTCTCAATACATGATTTTTTCACTGCTATTGTCTCGGAGTGCATTTCGTGTTCGCCTATTGTCTCGGAAGAAACAGGACGGAACGTTCCAGCTCCGACATGAAGAGTCACTTCTTCAAAAGATATTCCGTTGTCTTTGAGATTTTGTATCAATTCATTGGTAAAATGCAAACCAGCCGTAGGTGCTGCAACAGAACCTTCATATTTTGCAAATACCGTCTGATAGCGTTCTCTGTCGGACGCTTCTGCTTCACGATGCAGATATGGCGGAAGAGGAATCTCACCAGCCGCTTCTAATATCTCCGCGAAACTCAAATGAGATGGCTCCCATGAAAATCTTACTACTGAATAATTGTCGTTTTTTTCTACACGTTCTGCGTAAAGCGTCGCTTGTTGTCTTGTCGTCTTGTTGTCTTGTTGTCTTACGTTTACATCAAGAGACAACTTGTCATTTTTCCAGCGGCGTGAATTGCCCACCAAACATTTCCATTCTGATGGAGAATTGCTGCTGAATGCGAGTTGATAGTCGCCGTTGCCTGTTATGGGTTCGAGGCAGAAAATTTCGATAGAAGCGCCGCTTTCTTTGGTAAATTGAAGCCGTGCTCTAACGACTTTTGTTTCATTGAAAATCAGCAACGAATCTTCAGGAAGAAAATCTCCTATATTTTTAAAATAGGATGATTGAATCTTGTTGTCTTTTAGAACCAACAACTTGGAAGCGTCACGTTCGCTTAATGGATATTTCGCGATTCTCTCATCCGGAAGAGGGTAATTGTAATCCTCGATTGTAATATTCTGAACTTCTTTAATCATGCCTAATCAGTTTCTGTTTAATATAATCAATGCAGCTATCACGCCAGGAATCCAGCCTAAACATGTTAAAATAAAAACAATAAGTATGGAACCGCATCCTTGGTCCAACACTGCTAACGGCGGAAATATTATTGACAAAATGACTCTTAATAACGACATGACTATTCGGTTTTTTATTTTGCAAATATAATAAAAGACGAGAGGCGAATGTTGAAAGAAAAAATATTTTTTTCACTCTTTGACTGACTTGTTTTTACAATTTATAACGCTTTATATTTCTTTCTAAGAATTATGATTACATATTGTATAAGTCGATTTTTATTATTATCTTTGCCAACAGTTTTTAAAAGATGAATGTTTAATTAAAATCAAAAAAATGAAAAAGTTATTTACACTAGCACTTATCTGCATGTTCGCTTTATGCGGCTACTCCCAAGACCCAGGTTCTTTTGACGAATCATTTGGCACCAATGGTATCGCTACTTTCAATCCATCTTCAAGATTTGACTTTATCAAAGCTGTCTTAGTACAAGAAGACGGTAAAATCATCACAGTAGGTGAAGGACAAACTGAAGGAACAAACTACGCTGTTTTCGTAGCACGTCAAAATCCTGACGGCACTCTCGACCAAACATGGGGCGCAAACGGTGGCATTTCATATTTCAAAGCTGACCCAATGGTTTACAAAAACGAAGCTTACGACGCTAAAATCGGTCCTGATGGCATGCTTTATATCGCTGGTCACATCTTTGATTCAAGCAATGGCGACAGCAAAGGTTTTATTCTCTGCTTAGACGAAAACGGTTTCGAAAATGCTAATTATGGCAACAATGGCTACGCTATCAGTGAAGGCGGCAACGGCATCAACTTCACAGGTATCGCTATAGACGAACACGGTAGATGTATAGTTTCAGGTTATACACAACATGACACTGATACATTATTTGTAAGACGTTATAACACCGCTGGTTTAACAGACCCTTCTTTCGGTACAAACGGTACACTCAAAATAGCTCCTCACCAATCATTCAGCTCATACGGCTACACTGTTGAGTGCGTTGAAAACAACAAAATACTTGTTGGTGGTACAAGACTCGATACTATCTGGGGCTGCACTCGCGCTACATTATACAAAGTTAAAAACAATGGTTCTTTAGATACTAACTTCGGTACAAACGGTTATGTTGAATTAAACATTGGCGAAGGCTCAGAACAACTTTTAGACATTCAAGTTGATAATGATGGCAACTATCTCTGTGCTGGTCACTCATGGTTAGCCAATGAACCTTATTTAAGATCAGAAGCATACGTTGCACGTATCACTGTTGATGGCGATTTCGATACAACATTCGGCGAAAATGGTTTCGCAAAAATGCAACCATACGAAAACGCATCTCACAACTGCCGCGGCATAACAATCGCTCCTGATGGCCAAATCTTCGGAGCTATCTCAGCTGAATTATGGTACGAACAAACTCTTCAATCTTTACGTATCTATGCTTTCAACTTAACAGCTGACGGTCAACTTAATGAAGACTTCGCAGGAACAGGTTTCCTTCCATACCCATTAGATTATCCTGAATTGTATTTAGATGAAATAGCAATACAAAAAGACGGTAAAATCATCGCTGGTGGCTATACATACGACGGCAATGTTAATACAGAGATTTTCACATCTCGTATTTATACAAGTGTAGAAGGTGAAGCAGAAGCTGCTGGCGTAGAAATCGTTGCTGAAGCATTAAATGCATACAACGTAGAAGTTACTGCAACTCCTAACCCATACACAACAGAATATCACGTAGGTATAGTTTCAAAAACTATGTTCGACCAAGTTGGCGAAGATGCTCTCGTTGAAGCTATTAAAGCTGACAACAATCCATACACAGGCGAACAAGTTATTACATTCGGCGACCTTACAGAATTAACAGAATATGTCGTTATAGCAACAGCTAAAAATTCTGAAGGCAACTGGACTAACACAATGAAAAATGTAACAACACCACAAGGCGAAGGTTGCGAAGAAATCTTAACATCTAAATTCAATCTCTATCCTAACCCTGCAACATCTGTTCTTTACATTGAATCAGTGATGAACGAAACAGCTCAAGTAAGCGTTATCGATTTGACAGGCCGCTGCGTAAAACAAGTTGAAACAACAGATAATATCACAGCAATAGCTATCGACGATATTAATAAAGGTGTTTACTTTGTTATGATTGAAAAAGATGGTAACAGCGTAGTACAAAAATTAGTCGTTAAATAATAAAAAATATTATGACAAGAAGAGAGATTCTGACAAAGAGTCTCTCTTTTTTTATTATAACAGAATCGATTTATCAAACATTTTCTATTCTTTATTGTTTATTCCGTACAAAAAAACAATAAAGATTATGAAAAAACTATTAATCATCGCATGTTTGTTCTTCGCATGGCAATTTAAAGCGGAGGCATGTACGGGCATCTCGATGTTTTCGGCAGATGGCTCTTATTTTCAAGCACGAACAATAGAATGGGCTGGCACAAATCTTAACAGCATGTATGTTGTTGTGCCACGTAATTTCAATCAGACATCCTTCACTCCAAAAGGACAAAACGGAATGACGTTCAAGTCTAAATATGGTTACATTGGACTTGCCGTACATGAAAAGGAATTCATAGCAGAAGGCCTCAACGAAGCAGGCTTGTCTGCCGGTCTGTTCTATTTTCCTAACTATGGCAGCTATCAACTGTATGACGAAAAGTACAATTCAACGACTATTGCCGACTTGCAATTAGTGTCGTGGATTTTGTCGCAGTTCGCTACCGTAGATGAAGTGAAGGCTAATATTAATAATGTGCGTGTCGTCTCACTTATGGGAGGCGATGGCTCTGAAGAGGCTATCCACTGGAGAATAGGCGACAAATCGGGAAAACAGATTGTGATAGAAATTGAAAACGGAGTGACTCATATCTATGACAATCCTATCGGTGTCTTGACAAACGCTCCTAATTTTCCTTGGCATCTGTCTAATTTAAGCAACTACATTAACCTTACTCCTATAAATCCTACTGCACATGAAATGGCTGGCTTTATGGTAAAGCCTATAGGTCACGGCAATGGATTTCTCGGTTTACCTGGAGATTTCACACCTCCTTCACGTTTTGTGAGAGCCGCTTTCTTCAAGTCAACAGCTCCTATGTTGGCTACTGCAAGAGCTACAATGCTTCAATGTTTTCATATCTTGAACAATTTTGATATTCCAATCGGAATGAATTTCCCTAAAAACGAAATCCCTAACTTGCCAAGTGCAACACAATGGACTTCAGTGATAGATTTGACAAACTCAGTCGTTTATTACAAGACTTTCGATAACAACAATATCAGAATGATTGATTTGAAAAACATCGACTTCGGTAAAGTAAAATATCAATACCAGAGATTGGATGAACCTAATTCACAGCCTGTGGAAGTGGTGACTGTTAGTTAATGAAGTCGATAAGTCAATAAGTCGATAAGTCAATGAGTCAGTAAGTTGATAAGTAAAAAGGGAGTTACTAAGTATTAGTAGCTCCCTTAACTTATAGACTTATAGACTCATAGACTCATAGACTTTTAACAATGTCGTATGTATCTTTAGCAATCATGTATTCTTCGTCAGTTGGGAATACAACTACTGTCACTTTAGAATCTGGAGTTGAGATAATGCGAGCTTCGCCCATTGTAGCGTCGTTAGCTTCCATGTCGATTTTAACTCCGAGATATTCCATATCTTGTAAGATTGGACCTCTCATGAACCAAGCGTTTTCGCCTATGCCGCCTGTCATGACGATAATATCAACGCCGTTCATCACTGCTGCATAAGCACCGATATATTTTTTGACGCGATGTTTGAACATGTCGAAAGCGTATGTTGCACGTTCGTCGCCAGCTTCTTTGCCAGCTCTAACGTCACGCATATCTTGTTTATCGCCAGTAATACCGATGAGACCAGACTTCTTGTTAACGAGAGTGTTCATTTGTTTAAGGTCATAACCTTCTTTTTCAGCGATATACATGAACACACCAAGGTCAAGGTCACCTGTGCGGCTTCCCATCATGAGACCTTCAACAGGAGTGAAACCCATTGATGTATCGACAGATTTGCCGTTTTTAACAGCTGCTATAGAAGCGCCGCTGCCGAGATGGCAAGTGATGATTTTTTGGTCGTTCCAGTCTTTACCAACAAATTTAGCTGCATTTTCAGCGACATATTTGTGGCTTGTTCCGTGGAATCCATAACGGCGTACGCGGTATTTTTCGTAATATTCGTAAGGGACAGGGTAAAGATAAGCAGCTGGTTCCATTGTTGAATGGAATGCAGTGTCGAAGCAGCCACCTTGTTTAACGTTAGGAAGCAATTCTGTAACAGCTTTTACGCCTGCCATACATGCTGGGTTGTGGAGTGGAGCGAGGTCGATGAGCTCTTCCATGAGTTCCATGACACTGTTGTCGATAAGGACGCTCTTGGTGAATTTTTCACCGCCATGAACCAAACGATGACCAACGGCACCGATTTCGTCCAAAGATTTTATAACGCCGTGATTTTCATCAAGCAATGCGTTAAGAACTATACTAATACCTACTGTGTGATTTGGAATAGGAAGTTGTTCATAATATTTTTCTCCATTCCATTTATGAGTAAACTCTCCCATTTCGAGACCGATACGTTCGAGGATACCTTTTGCCATGACAGTGTGTTCATTGTCATTAATGTCAAAAAGCTGATATTTGATTGAAGAACTGCCGCAGTTTAAAACTAAAACTTTCATTTTTTTATAATTGGGTTAAAAATTATTGTCGAAAAGAGAGACGTGTCAATGTGCGTTGTTGTAGTTACATTGACGCGTCTCTGCAATTATGAATTATGCATTGAGAATTATGAATTCTTTTGAGCTATTGCTTGATTACATGTGATAGCGACGAGTTTATAGATGTCGTCTATTGAACAGCCGCGACTTAAATCGTTGCAAGGTTTAGCGAATCCTTGGAGAACCGGACCTACAGCTTCTGCGCCAGCGAGACGTTGAACGAGTTTGTAAGCGATGTTACCGACTTCCAATCTTGGGAATACCAATGTGTTAGCTTTACCAGCCACTTCGCTGTTAGGAGCTTTGCTTGCGCCTACAGATGGAACGATAGCGGCATCAGCTTGTAATTCACCGTCGATGCATAAGTCTGGACGCATTTCTTTTGCCAATCTTGTAGCTTCAATGACTTTGTCAACATCTTCATGTTTTGCAGAGCCTTTTGTTGAGAAACTCAACATTGCCACTTTAGGGTCTATTTTGGCGATGTTCTTTGCAGTGTCGGCTGTACAGACAGCGATTTCTGCGAGTTGTTCTGCTGTTGGGACAGGAGTTACAGCGCAGTCGGCGCAAACGATCTTGCCGTCTGTTCCGTATTTGTCGTTAGGTAAGAACATGATGAAAGCGCCAGATACGCAAGAAACGCCTGGAGCAGTCTTGATAATTTGCAATGCTGGACGGAGCATGTCGCCTGTTGTGCTGCGAGCGCCGCTAACCAAACCGTCGGCATCGCCAGCTTTAAGCATCAAAACGCCAAGATACATGAAATTTTCTGCCAATCCTTGAGCTTGTTCCATTGTCATGCCTTTGCTTTTGCGAATTTCAAAAAGCAAATTTGCATATTTATCTCTTTCTGGATTGTTTTTAGGGTCGATGATAGTTGCCTTGTCGATGTTTTTCAATTCAAATTCAGCAGCCATATCTTTGATTGTCTGCGCTGGTCCAATAAGAATTACATCAGCGATGCCATCAGCAATAAGTTGATCGGCAGCTTTTAATGTTCTTGGTTCATCACCTTCAGGAAGCACAATGCGTTGTCTGTTTTCACGCGCATTTTGTTTTATTTGTTCTATAAGATCCATATTATTTATTGTTAATTATTAAATTTTCTTACAAGCTACAAAGGTAAGAATCTATTCTAAAAATTCAAAAAAAAATCTTATTATTTTGCTAAGAAAAAAACAAAAATGTAATTTTGCAGTTCGAAAAAAATATTAATGACAATATTGAACTGTATGAAAACAAAACCGTTAAATTGTACTTTAAGCAACGATACAGTGAATGGATTTTATTCTGAAGTTCAAAGCATTGATAATCAATATAAAGATTTTAAATTCATAACTGAGAAATCAGGAGAATGGGAAGGTCCTCAGCATCGGGAAATCTCCTATATTAGTGCTGGTTGGAACTTTATGATATTGTTTTTGGCAATAATTATCGTTGTTCTCAACAAGTTTTTATTTCCTCAACGATTCGCTTCCTTTATGGTAATGTCATTTCAAAATGGAGGAAGCGATAGGATAATAAGGGAAAATCCTTCGATTTTCAATATAATATCTTTATCGTCTGTAGTTGCATTTGTACTGACATTTTCTATGTTTGTACAAAAATTTTATGTCATATATGGAGGCAACGATATACTTCACGACAACATAAATTTCTTTTTTGATGTCGTTACCGTGACAACAACAATATTCATATTCAATTATTTGCTTACGTTGTTTTATTCATGGCTTATAAAAACAGCTGCGTTATTGCATTTTCATGTCAATCTGCATATATCTACAATGGCAACAACCAACGTCATTCTTATGCCTATGATGCTGATATTATTTTTCTATCCATATAAGTTTTTATGCGTGATAATTATTGCAATATTATTGATATTATTCTCTATACGATTTGTTAAATTATTAATTGAGGTGCGAATGTTATCTAAATTAAATTTTGTAAATATTTTTTTGTATCTTTGCACCGTCGAAATTTTACCGATTTTGATAATATTTAAAATGGTTCTTATGGCAGTATAAAGCTATGGAAATCATTTTACTATGTTCTTAAAATTGATTAAAATTCTGTGATTAGTAAAAGATAAAAAAGTTTGTAGATGAAGATTAAATCAATCCTTTTGTCGCAGCCTAAGCCTGCTGATGTAGCCAAAACACCATACGAAGCAATCATTAAAAAGTATAACGTCAACATAGAATTTGAAAAATTTATTAAGTTAGAAGACGTTTCAGCAAGCGAATTAAGACAAGAGAAAGTAAAACTCACCGATTTTACCGCAATTATTCTTACAAGTCGTAACACCATTGACCATTTTTTCCGTATCGCAAAAGAAATGCGCTACACCATTCCTGAAGATTTGAAGTATTTCTGTGTCAATGAAACGACTGCTCAATACCTTCAGCATTACATTCAATACAGAAAAAGAAAGATATTCTACGGCAAGCAAACTTTCGCCGACCTCGTTGAGATAATGAAAAAGCATAAAGAAGAGAAGTATTTCTTGCCAAGCTCCAATTTGGTTACTGAAGATCATGACGGCATGCTCTCAGAAGCGAAATTGGATTATACCAAAGCTGTCATCTTCCGCACAGTGTCAGCTGATTTGTCACACGTTGACATTAATAAATACGATATGCTTGTGTTCTTCAGCCCAGCTGGTATCGACTCATTGAAAGCTAATTTCCCAGATTTCGTCCAAAATGAAAACATCGCCATAGGCGGCTTCGGACATTCTACATGTGAAGCCATCACTGAAGCCGGCTACACATTGAACTTCAGTGCGCCAACACCAACATGCCCATCAATGAACATGGCAATCGAAGAGTTTATCAGCAACGAAATCAAAAAAGCCAAGAAAAAATAATTTCGATGAACGAAGGACTTCCGAAAGAACAGCGTCTATATAAAAAGAAAGCTATAGAAACATTATTCGGAAAGGGTAAAGGATTTAACTTTTATCCTTTCCGAGTTGTTGTTTATGCGCATGATTCTGAAGAAGATGAGCCATCAATTCCTCGTTTCCTCGTATCTGTCTCCAAAAAAAGATTCCATCACGCCGTAAAACGTAACAGAGTGAAACGACTCGTACGTGAAGCTTGGAGAAGAAACAAATCAGAACTAATTGTTAAATGTGAAAAACATCAAATCACTTTTGACATCGCACTTGTTTATACAGCAACAGTAATTTTATCGTACGAAGAGATAGAAAAGAAAATAAAACAACTATCTTTGCGTTTGAATAATACCTATTTCCATGATGAAGAAAATAGCACAACTGCCAGCTGAATTTTTGATATTGCTAATACGCATTTATCAGGTGACATTGTCGCCGTTCATAGGCAGAAACTGCAGATATTCACCAACTTGCTCTAATTATGGAATTGAGGCAATAAAAAAATATGGCGCCATAAAAGGAGGTTGGCTGACTATAAAAAGAATATTATCATGTAATCCATGGGGCGGCAGCGGATATGACCCAGTCCCGTAATAATTAGGTATTAGGAGTTAGGAATGATTGTAGTGGCGTATCAATAATTCCTTATGAAATAAATATTGATGCGTCTTAATTATGAATTAAGATTTTTGTTATGAATAAATTAAGACTTTTATTATTTGTATTGTTGTTTTTCCCAATCTTATCTTTCTCTCAAGAAAAACAAAACAACTTTGAAATCTCAAAAAGCATCGATATTTATAATAATGTGTTCAGATACCTTAACCAAAATTATGTCGATGAGATAAATCCTGCCGAACTCAATGAGATTGCAATCAATGCGATGCTTAAAGAATTAGATCCATATACTGTATTTATCCCCGAGTCAGAAATTGAAGATGTAAGACTGCTTACGATGGGTGAATATGGCGGAATAGGCTCCATAATATCTTATTATGACGATAATGTACATATCTCAGAACCTTACGAGAACTTCCCTGCTCACAAAGCCGGACTTCTCCCTGGTGACGCTATAATGGAAATAAACGGAGTCAATACTGAGAAAAAAACAGTGGCTGAAGTGAGCGAGCTCCTTAAAGGCCAGCCAGGTTCCAAACTTACTCTTAAAATAAAACGCGAAGGCGAGAAAGATATAATCACTAAGACTCTCACTCGTGAAAAAATCAAAATCGACAATATTCCTTATTATACTGTTCTTGAGGGCGGTGTGGCTTATATCATCCTGAATCAATTTACTAAAGACGCTGCTAAAGAATTGAAAGAAGCCTTCTTGGAAATGAAAGCTCAAAACGAACTCAAAGGTCTTGTCATCGACCTCAGAGGCAATGGCGGCGGCCTGCTCAACGAAGCTGTAGATATTGTAAACCTCTTCGTGCCCAAAAATAAACTCGTCGTTTATACTCAAGGTAAAACCCCTGAACAAAATAGAAATTATTACACAAAACAAGAACCTGAAGATACTGAAATTCCTCTCGCTATACTTGTAAATCAATCAAGTGCGTCGGCAAGTGAAATCGTATCAGGCTCGATTCAGGATTTTGACAGAGGCGTAATCGTAGGACAGAGAACTTTCGGTAAAGGATTGGTACAAAACATCTTACCAATGAATTATAATACTCAGATGAAAGTTACTGTTTCTAAATATTATATCCCAAGCAAACGTTGCATCCAAGAAATAGATTATTCAAAAAAATCTAAAAACGATACTGTCGCCATGAACGACACTCTCGGTCCTCAATTCAAGACAGCTAACGGAAGAATAGTTTATGAAGGTCATGGCATTCAACCTGATGTGAAGATTGAACCTGAAATGGTATCGACAATTACTGTTCATCTTTACGCCCAAAATATGATTTTTAAATATGCCAATAAATTCTATAAAGAGCATAAGTCGATAGCTGCTCCAAATGAATTTGAAATCACTGACGAAATTTATGATGACTTCGTAAAATTTGTTGAACAACAAGACTTTAAATATACAAGTGAAAGTGAAAAAGACTTCGAATTATTGGTTGAAACAGCAAAACTTGAAGGTTATTACGAAAAAATAAAGCCTCAACTCGACATTTTGGAAAATGAACTGAAAAATCATAAGGACAACGATTTAATTAATAATAAAAAAGAGATTTCTGAAATACTTAAAATGGAAATCGTAGGTCGTTATTATTTCCAAAAAGGCAAGATAATTTCAACTTTGAAAGATGACGTGGAATTGAATCGCGCTGTTGAAATTCTGCTTAATTCTAATGGCGAAAATGAATATGAGAACTTACTTAAAAGTTTGTAGTTTCTAAAGTTTAAGGTTCAAAGTTTAAAGTCAAAAAACATGAAGGTTGAATACGGTAAAACTGGAACTTATTTTTATTTGGCAGGATTGATATTGATAGGAATATTCTTGCCGACATCGAAATTTGGATTGAGCGTATCTCAGTTTTATCTCATCGCCTTGTGGTTTTTGCTCGGCCTCGATATGAGAGCCATAAACAAAATGTTCCCGGAGAAACCGTTTATCAATAGAATAATCTCTCGCATTGCAGTGTCTTTCAAAGGAATATGGCATAATATAAAGACACGTTTCAACGATTTTATTCATAACAAAATCGCTGTTGTAATGGTTTCCATGTATCTTTTACATTTCATCGGCTTGATTTATACGTCCGATTTCCAATACGCCTTCAAAGATTTAAGAATAAAACTTCCTATTTTGGTTTTTCCATTGATATTATCATCGATGAAACCATTGAATAAGAAGCAATTCGATGCTGTAATATGGTTTTTTATCGGCTCGGTTTTCTTCGTCACTGTTCTAGGAGCCATCAAGTTTTTCCGTCGTGATTTTGTCGATGTAAGAGAATTGTCGGTTTTTGTAAGTCATATCAGGGTGTCTCTCTGTATGGTTTTTTCTATTTTTATTTTAGGATATTATCTTATAAAAAGAAACTACAGCGTTATTGTTAAGATTGCTATTGTCTTTTTGATAACATGGTTTTTATGGCAGATAACTATCTGGGAATCATTTATTAGTGTTTTGATTATAGCTGCTTTATGTGTAGTATTGGCATTATATTTTATTTTTAAAAGTAAAAATATTGCAGTTAAAATATCAACGTTTATCGTCGTAACAATATTGGCTTCTTTAATGATTTTTATACCTTACAGAATAATATCTGATTATAACAATCCGGATGAAGTTATTGTAGAACAATTGGATACACATACAAAACTCGGCAATGAGTATGTTTTTGACACAATAACTTTTGGCATTGAAGACGGACGTTATATTGGATTGTATATTTCAAAAGCCGAGATGCTTGATGCATGGAATAAACGTAGTGAATTGAAAATCAGGAGCGAATATGACGAAGGTTATCATCGTTTGGTTCGTTATCTGACATCAAAAGATTTAAGAAAAGATGCTGAAGGCGTTAATCAGCTTTTAGAAAGTGATGTTACTAATATTGAAAATGGCATCGCCAACTATAATTATATAGAGAATCCAGGAATCAAAACGCGAATCATGAAAGTTTTGGTTGCGTATAACAATTATTCTGCAAACGGTGATGCTAACGGAAGCTCTGTCTTTCAACGAATTGAATTTATCAAAGCGTCGTTGGGCATTATAAAGGACAATGTTATTTTTGGTGTTGGAACTGGAGATATTGTTGATGCTTTCGCTGATTATTACGAAGAAACAAATTCCAAATTGAGACCGGAATATAGATTCAGAAGCCATAATCAATATTTAGCCATTACAGTGGCTTTTGGTATTGTAGGCTTGTTATGGTTCTTGTTTTCAATGTTTTACCCGTATTTTTCAGACAAGAAAAACCGCAATTATATCTACTTTGTGTTTTTGTTTATAATAGCGCTTTCAATGTTTACGGAAGATACAATTGAAACGCAAATCGGTGTGACATTATTCGCTTTCTTTAATTCATTTCTGGTATTTTGCAGAGATGAAAAGGAAGAAAAGTGCCAATGAATTAAGCGAATGTAAATAGCATATTGGCGAAGAAGTTCCAGATGGTTGTGGTTGCTATTGCAATGAGTTTGCTGAAATAGAAATTCCATTTTAGCTTATCAGCCAACAGATACAAAACCAATGAGTTAATTCCTAATCCGATGGTTGATACAACCATAAATTGCATGTATTGAACAGCTATTTCTTCTTTATGGCTTTCGAAAGTCCAGATTCTGTTTAAGAAATAATTTGAAGTGGCAGCAAGTATAAAACCTATGCAGTTGCTGAGATATTTGTTTAATCTTAATTTTTCTTTACATAAATAAGTTGTTCCGAAATCTATCAACATTCCGGAGCAACCCACTACACCAAATTTTATAAATTTGGAAATGAGCAATTTATCTATTATTAATAAACTTCTCATTGTTTAAATTTCTGTATTTTCTGTTTTAAATTCTTTGTTATGACTATGTATCACGAACCAAAATATTGCTATTGTAGCTATTATGCTTAATAATAAAGGAAACAATTTTGTCTGTCCGAATGTGTCAACGTCAATATTGGTAACGCCAATATTATTAAGGTAATAAACAACAACTGCGGTTCCATTGTTCAAGAAATGCATTATCATCGGAACCCAGATAGATTTTGAATAATAGAACATATATCCAAGAATAAGTCCTAAAACGAGACGTGGCAAGAATCCATAAATGTCGAAGTGAATCAATGAGAAAATTATTGAAGTAATTAGGATTCCAATGTGAGCGTTTTTGCATTTTTTGACTAAGAACGATTGCAACACAGAGCGGAACAAGAGTTCTTCGCCGAATGCTGCTAATCCAGCAATCATTATGAGGTTGATTATAAGTCCGCTTATATCGCCGACATTGACCATTTTTTCAAGGGTTTCCTGCATGAGCTCTGATAAAGACTTTATTATTTCATCAAGAGCGGCCATCGATTCAGGTAATTTAACATTTGTATTCCATTCCGCTAGTACGCTATTGAGTGGCATAATGGTGAAAATCAACGCCACTCCCAATAATGACCAAAGAGGAATATTGTTGAATCCCAAATATCTCATTGGTTTCTCTTTGGTGATACATGCGTATAATATAGGAGGCATAACAAAAGTTAGAATCTGAGAACCTATTTGACTAATACGTAATATTGCGAGTTCTGTCATATTGTTTGTTTTGGCAACAAATACGGCAACAACGCCAATAACGGCAGATAATATGTATCCTACAACCAAAAGAGCGGCCATGAGGAATATTCTTTCAGCCAAGCTTGACTTTTTTAACAACGGGAATTTCATGATAAAATATTTTATTTTTTTTGCAAATTTAATATTTTTTTACTAAATGAAATGAGTATTTTTGCAGTCGATATGAAAAAGATAGCGAACTTAGAATTTGAAGATATACCTTTGTTGTTGGCTCCTATGGAAGGTGTCACTGATGCGCCTTTTCGACATGTTTGCAAGGAGCAAGGTGCTGATATAGTTTATTCTGAATTTATCTCATCAGACGGTTTGATTCGTGATGCGGTCAAGAGTATCCGGAAGTTGGGTTTTGAGGAAAAGGAGCGTCCGTTTGGTGTACAGATTTTTGGCAATAATGTTGCCCCTATGGTTGAAGCAGCGCGTTATGCTGAACGCTATAATCCTGATATCATTGATATTAATTTCGGATGTCCTGTCAAGAAAGTAGCATCTAAAGGTGCTGGCTCCGGCATCTTGAACAATATTCCAAAGATGATTGAGATAACGGAGGCCGTGGTAAAAGCTGTCAAGACGCCTGTCACGGTAAAGACGCGTCTCGGTTATGATAGTGAACATAAGGAAATCGTCGATATTGCTGAACGTTTGCAGGATGTTGGAATACAAGCGCTGACTATTCATGGAAGGCTGCGTACCACCAAATGGGGCGAGCCAGCAGATTGGACTTTAATAGGCGAAGTGAAAAACAATCCGAGAATGACAATACCAATCATAGGTAACGGTGATGTTGTAGATGGACCTTCAGCAAAATATTTCTTAGATAATTTCGGCGTTGATGGACTTATGATAGGACGTGCCACGTATGGCAACCCATGGATATTCAGAGAGGTGAAACATTATTTAAAGACTGGTGAAATATTGCCGTCTCCGGATGTATGCGAACGTGTGAGAGTTTCCTTAGCACATCTTGTTGACTCATTAAATTATAAGAAAGACGAACTTTACGCCGTGATGGAAATGCGTAAACACTGGGGATTATATTTCAAAGGATATGCAAATTTCAAACAATTCAAGCTTCGTCTTATGGAAGCAAAGACGATAGAAGAAGTCTCGGCGATACTTGATGAAGTTGTTAATTTTTATAATAATCAATAAAAGAAGGAAGAGAGTCATGAAAACTCTCTTCTTTATTTAATGAATTACATTAAAGTCTAAGTCTTGTTTCAGTTTTCCGTTTTCAAACAAATCTACCACACGTGCGCCAGTGACGTTATGATAAGTTATTATTCCTAATTTTTGTGCAGCGATAATATTTTCCGGTGTGTCGTCGATGAAAAGTGTTTCTTCAGGTTTCATTCTATATCTGTCTAAAATGAGTGTGAAGAAATCCGGATTTGGTTTTGCAAGATGAGTGTCGAATGAGAAGAAAGATTTGTCGAAGAGGCTGTCAAACTCACGATAGCCAAATCGCAGTTGAAGGTCGCGGATGAAAAGGTCATAATGAATCTCGTTGGAGTTACTCATGAGATAAACATGGTAATGACTTTTGAGTTTTTTCACCAAATCGATACGTCTTTGAGGGATATCAAGTATCATTGAGTTCCATATTTCGTCGAATTTCTGTGTTGAAATTTTCAAATCTAACTGATTCATGAGTGTTTTTCTGAAAGTTTCAGCTGAAATAATGCCGCATTCAAACTGCCTTAAAGTGCGTTTCACATCAGGTGATTCTAACAGTTCTACATTAGCAAAACCATTCTTTTTCAGATGGTTAACAATCTGATTATTATCAATATCAATAATGACTCCACCAAGGTCAAATATGATGTTTTTTATGTTAGAAAAAAATTTTTTCATTTTTTTTATTTTTTTGTTATGAAATTCGATACAAATTTGTAAATTTGCACTCGCAAAAACAAGGGAAAGAACAAAAAGTTATAAACAAAATTTTAACATGTTCTCCTGCTCCTATAGCTCAGTCGGTTAGAGTAGCTGACTCATAATCAGTTGGTCCCTGGTTCAAGTCCAGGTGGGAGCACAAAAAACCCTCGGTAGTCATTGGCTATCGAGGTTTTTTGTTTGTATTTTTGTCCACATTTTGTCCACAACAATGTAAAATAGGAATTGATTTCGTGTCTTTTCGTGGACGGTTTCTTTTTATTTCCACGAAATCGCACCAATTTTTCATGAATAACTTAGTGCAATTTCGTGGATAATATTTTTTACCAGTTGAGTATTTTCTTGAAATCGTAATCTTCTGGATTTGCTACATATTGCTTTGCAGCTTCGTAATCAGCAGGTGTCAAATATTGGAGACAATCACGGAATACAAGCTTAGCCTTTTCTCCATTCATATTTACGAGACGAGGTTTTACCTTACCGTTTTCATCTTCAACATCTTTAAGATACAATGGTTTAACCTCACCTTTATTGTCGGCTGTAACCATAGCACCAGAAACGCCTTCATCGAACAACTGTTTCACTCCATAGCCCAAGATACTGCAATAGAACAAATCAAATGCTCCTGGATCAACACAACGGACTTCATAACCGATTTCAACAGGACGGCTCTTGATAGAAAGACCTAATTCCGAAATACGTTTTTGCAATAATGTATTAAAGATATGAGCTTTACTTACATTGCCAAGTTCTGGATGTCCATGATCGTCGTAGGAGAAGTTAACGCCTGAGTTGTTTATTTCTTCATCTGTCATAAAATGGAAAACGCCCTCACTAATGATAGCAACACCATAATTGATTCCCAATATTTTACGCTTAATCATCGCACTGATAACGAGATTAAGAATACGGTCGAAAGTGACTTCTGTATTGTAGAACATTTCAGGGATGATAATCATCGGATAGTGACAAGCAGCGCCCATACCGAAAGCGAGGTGACCTGCCTCACGGCCCATAGCAGAAACGAGGAACCAGTTGCCACTTGTACGAGCATCTTCATAAACAGTTTGAGAGATTCTCACGCCTGCTTCTTTTGCAGAATAATATCCGAATGTTGGAACACCTTCAGGAAGTGGAAGGTCGTTGTCAATAGTCTTTGGAACGTGAATATTTTGAATTTTCACATTATTGGCAGCCAAATATTTAGAAATACGATTAGCTGTTGAAGCAGTGTCATCACCACCGATAGTAACCAAAAGTTTTACATTGTTTTTAACAAAGAAATCTGTATTAAACTCTTCATCTTTTGGTTTGTAACGGCTCATTTGCAAAGCAGAACCGCCCATTCTTTGAATCTGATCTGCATAAGCAAAATCCATTTCAACGAGCTTAGGATTTGCTTTAAAGAGATTCTTGTAACCTTCATGAAGACCTATAACACGGTAATTATCTTTCAAGAATGTTTTAGCCACAGTACTGATAACTGTATTGATACCAGGAGCCGGACCACCGCCGGCAAGAATTACAATTGAAGGATTCATATCAAATATTTCATTTAAAATTATGCTCATTTATATTTTTGCAAAGGTAAAAATATTCTCAGTTTAGAAACAAAAAAAGCTCAAAAAAAACTATTGCTTTTTAGCGCAAAAAAACGTATTTTTGTCGTTTGATATAATCAACACTTTTTTCAAGAATTTGATGTATAATTGAGGTATGTATAGTTTCATTTCCGGCAAAGTAGCAGAAAAAAATCCCGCTTATGTAGTTATTGACAATCATGGAGTTGGATATTTAATTAATATTACATTAAATACGTTTACAGCCATAGGCGAACAATCGGAAGTCAAACTTTATGTACACCTCGCCATTCGTGAAGACGCACATGTTCTTTATGGTTTTTACACCGAGGAAGAGCGTTCTTTATTCCTTCAGCTGATAACCGTCTCAGGAGTAGGCTGTAACACCGCTCGTTTAATACTATCTTCATTGACTGTAAGAGAAACCGTAGATGCAATCTCTAACAACAATACAAAGGCTATTCAGAACGTCAAAGGAATAGGCGCAAAAACAGCTCAAAGAATAATCGTTGACCTGCACGACAAAATAGCAAAACTTAACATTTCCGATGGCGAAAAAACTCCTATAGGGTACAATACATTAAAGGAAGAAGCGTTATCTGCTTTGATGGTTTTAGGCTTCAACAGAACAAGCATTGAGAAAATTTTGGACAAGCTCATGTCACAGATGGAAAATCCTAATGTGGAACAACTGATTAAAGAAGCCCTTAGATTACTGTAAGTTATTATTATTCAAGTATGAGAAAATCTTTTTTTATAAATAACATCTTCAAGCTTTTTATATTATTAGGCATAATAATATCATCTCTTTCCATAAAAGCTCAAACTTCCGACACAACAAAACTCATTTATCCCATTCCGTACGATGACGGAAACCCACTTAATCAAAGCAACACCAAATCTGGATTTTATCTACAAGAGCCATCCAATATCACACGCGAAATAGTATATGACCCAGTAACAGGTCAATATACTTTTTACAGCAAAATAGGAGATTTCATGTATCGCGAGCCTCAAAGCATGAGTCAAGACCTTTACATGAAATACCAAAACGACAAACTGAAAAAAGAATATTGGAAAGAACGTCGCGAAACGACAAGCGAAAACTCAAGCAACGGCAACCAGCTTATCCCAACGATATATGTCGGAGGTAAAGCTTTCGATAAAATTTTCGGAAGCAATACTATCGACATCAAATTACAAGGTTCTGCTGACGTAACCTTCGGAATTAAAAACCAAAAACGCAACGACCCTTCTCGTCCCGTTGACTTACAAAGCGTTACAAACTTTGATTTTGACGAAAGCATTCAGTTAAGCGCTGCTGCAAAGATTGGCGAGAAAATCGAATTCAAACTCAATTACAATACAGAAACACAATTTACCTTCGACAATAAATTCACTTTAAAATACGAAGGCGACGAAGACGACATCATACAACTTATCGAAGCCGGTAATGTTAACATGCCTTTAAAAAGTTCTCTCATCACCGGTACCCAGTCGTTGTTCGGTATCAAAACAAAATTGCAATTTGGAAAGACAACAGTAACATCTGTCATATCTTACCAAGAAAGTGAGACACAGAACATTACTGTAAGCGGTGGCTCCCTTAGCAACGAATACGAAATAGAATGTCTCGACTACGAAGAAAACAGACACTTCTTCCTCAGCCAATATTTTAGAGACAATTACGAAAACGCATTGAAAGACCTTCCTTTAGTAACTTCCGACATCAATATCAACAAAATTGAAGTATGGGTCACTAACACAACTTCAAACTACGAAAACTGCCGTAACATTGTAGCTTTCACAGACTTAGGAGAAGGCAAGAGCGATTGGATTTTCAACGACAGCGAAATACAACCATCAGGCTACCCTGGTTCACAATATCCTGACAACGCTTCAAACACCTTGCTTAACGAATTGGACTACAATTCAATAAGATCATTAAACAGCGTCACTTCATATTTAACATCACAAGGCTACACGTCAGGAAAGGATTTTGAAAAATTACAAAAAGCCAGAAAATTAAATCCGTCAGAATATGTCCTCAACAGCAAATTAGGTTTTATCACACTGAATATCAATTTAAATGCAAACCAAACTCTTGCTGTTGCTTATCAATATACAGTCATCGGACAAGATAAAGTTTATCAGGTAGGTGAATTCTCCGACCAAAATATCACAGACCCTAATATATTAATTACCAAATTATTAAAGAGTACAACAATCAACACTAAGATGCCAATGTGGAATCTTATGATGAAAAACGTTTACAACATCAGAGCTTATCAAGTTAGCCAAAACGATTTCATCATGAACATTCTATATTTAGGAAATGACAACGGTGTTGCAACAGGATATTTCGCAGATGCAGAAGGTGATTTAAAAGGCCAATCGCTGCTTCATCTTATGAACCTCGATAACTTAAACACACAACAAAATCCTATAGATGGAGGCGACGGTTTATTCGACTTTATCAACGGAGCCACAACAAACGGAGGTACAATCAACGCATCGACAGGACGAATCTATTTCCCTGTGCTCGAACCATTTGGAAGCCATATAAGAAAAATATTCGCAGACAACCCTGTCCTTGCAGAAAAATATGCTTTCGATTCTTTATACACTTTAACAAAGACATCTGCCGAGCAATATACGGAAAAGAACAAATTCAGACTTGAAGGACAATACACATCATCATCTGGAAGTGAAATCAATTTAAATGCACTTAACGTCTCTCCAGGTTCCGTCACTGTAACAGCAGGAGGCGCTCCTCTTGTCGAAAACGTCGATTACACAGTCGATTACACACTCGGTAGAGTCACTATTTTGAACGAGGCCCTACTCAACTCCGGAGCCAATATCAACATCTCTTTGGAAAACAACACAGCCATGACAACGATGAAAAAGTCGTTTATGGGCGCAAGAGTCGAACATGAGATAAATCCAGACTTCCTGATAGGAGGAACAATATTACATCTTAACGAAAGAGCTTATACTACTAAAGTCAATTACAACGACGAGCCATTATCAAATACCATTTACGGATTTGACTTCAATTATCAGACTGATTCTCAGTTATTGACAGACCTTATTGACAAATTACCATTTATAGAAACTAAACAAAAATCGAGAATTTCAATTTATGGAGAATTTGCCCACTTTATCCAAGGCATCAATAAGGAAAACGGTCAGACTGGAACATCATATATAGATGATTTTGAAGGAGCTAAATCAACAATAGACCTTCGTCAATGGTCAACATGGCATTTAGCAAGCACCCCTCAATACCAACACAATCTTTTCCCTGAAGCATATTCTACAACAGGATATGATTTCGGTAAAAACCGTTCAAAATTAGCATGGTACATAATCGACCAATCTGTATTCTACAACAGAGACAGCAGAATCTTACCTCCAAACGTAACCAACGACGAACTGTCTGACCACAGAGTAAGACAGGTCTTTGAAACAGAAATATTCCCTAACAAAGACATCCAAGCTGGCGTTTCGACAAACGTATCTGTATTCAACTTAGCTTATTATCCTGCTTTAAGAGGTCCTTATAACTATGACACTGAGAACCTTAACCAAGACGGTTCATTCTCAAACCCAGAAAACAGATGGGGCGGTATCATGAGAGCAATAGAATCATCCGACTTCAATGCAACCAATGTCGAATACATCGAATTCTGGTTGATGGACCCATTCTTTGAAGGACAAGATCAAAGCAATACAGGTAAATTGTATTTCAACTTAGGCGACATTTCTGAAGACATTTTGCGCGACGGAAGAAAGTCATACGAAAACGGTTTGCCAACAACAGAAAATGTAACTAATGTTGATACAACAAGATGGGGACGTGTTCCATCATTACAGGCATTAGTTGACGCTTTCGACTCCAACCCTGACTCAAGACAATACCAAGACGTAGGTTATGACGGTCTCTCTAATTCTGACGAACAATCTTTCTTCAAAAACTATCTTGATATTTTACAAAGCAAAGTATCTAATGATGCTTTTGAACAAGCCAAACAAGACCCTTCATCAGACGACTATCATTATTTCAGAGGCACCGATTACGATAACGACCCTAAATATTCAAGTGTTTTGGAACGTTATAAACTATATAACGGCAACGAAGGCAACTCACCATCGGAAAGCCAATATACCGAAGATTACAAAACAAACAACAGCACACTCCCTGATGTTGAAGACATCAACAACGATAATACATTAAGCGAATCGGAAAATTATTATCAATATGAAATCGACCTCGACCCTACTAAAATGATGAAATCAGGTCAAAACAGAATTTCCGACATTCGCACAGCAAATATTACTACAATCAACGGTGAAGTCAAAGAAATCAAATGGTACCAATTCCGCATCCCTATCAAAGAACCAGATAAGATTGTCGGTAATATAGAAGGCTATTCTTCAATACGTTTCATGAGAATTTTCATGAAAGGATTCAAGAGCGATATTGTGCTTCGTTTCGCCACTTTGGACCTTGTAAGAGGTGAATGGAGAACATACAACAACGCTATTCAAGCTCCAGGCGAATACATGCCAGGCGACCAGACAAATCACACATTGTTTGAACAATCTGCTGTCAACCTTGAAGAAAACAGCAGTCGCCAGCCTGTGCCTTACGTAATTCCTCCTGGAATCTACCAAGAAGTTTATACCGGAACACTATCTTCTTACCGCCAAAACGAACAAGCGCTTCAACTTTCTGTTGAGAACCTCGTCGATGGCGACGCAAGAGCAGTATATAAATCTACAAGCTTCGACTTCAGATATTACAAGAAACTCAAGATGTTTATACATGCCGAACAGATGTATGAATATGACGATATGGAAGACGGCGACCTCACTGTATTCTTACGTTTCGGTTCCGACCTTACCGACAACTACTACGAATACGAAGTGCCTCTTAAATTTACAGAATGGTACACTTCATCGACAGACGACTTCGCCATCTGGCCGGAAGAAAATAATATCGAAATCAATTTTGACGAACTTATACAAGTTAAAAACAATCGTAACAAATCGTTAGGAATAAACAACGTTCAATCGAACAGAGTTTATACCGAATATTCTGGCAGAAACAAGATTAAAGTAATGGGTAATCCTACAATCAGTGAGGTCAGAAGCATGATGATCGGTGTAAGAAATCCTAAGAACAACAACGAAATAGGTGCCGACAAGAGCGCAATCATCTGGATTAATGAATTAAGACTTACCGACTTGAACAACAGCGGCGGATGGGCTGCGACAGGTCGTATTGAAGCAACATTAGCCGATTTGGGTCGCGTCACAGCAGCCGGTTCATACAACTCAGCAGGCTACGGCGCATTAGAGACAAAGGCTACTGAATCAAACATGGAGTCTAATGGTTACTATAGCATATCAACAGATATTGATTTAGGTAAATTTATGGCCCCAGAAAAAACAGGTATCACTGTGCCAATACATTACGACCAAAATCAAACATCTATAACACCAGAATACAATCCGTTTGACCCTGATGTCAAATTTAAAAACGCTCTCGATATTATCGAAGAACAAGCAGGAAGAGACTCTCTTAAAAAAGCTGCTGTTGATATTGTTAAACAAACAAACTTCAACATCACCAATTTAAGAAAGAACCGCGTCGGAAACAAAAAGCCGCGCTTCTGGAATATTGAAAACTTCAATGCCACATACGCTTACACTAAACAAGAGCAAAGAAACAGCGACATTGAATATTCCATCGACAAAAGTTACAGAGGCGGACTCGGTTACTCCTACTCCACCAACGCTAAAAACATTCAGCCTTTCGCTAACGCTAAATGGGCTTCTTCAAAACATCTGAAACTCATCAAAGACATTAACTTCTACTATATGCCTAAGAGTTTCTCATTTACAACAGAAATGTTCAGACAATATCAAGAACAGAAATTGAGAAACAAGAGTACAGGTAACATTATCATCAAACCAACTTACGCAAAGAATTGGGACTGGAACCGCAACTATGATTTGCGTTACGACATCACAAAAGGCTTGAACTTTACTTATAATGCAAGTGCTAACGCATATATCTACGAACCTGCCGGCAATCCAGAAAGAGAAACTGCAGAATGGGGTGCTAACAGAGACACTATCAGAAATGAAATTTACGGTTTAGGTTCGATGTCAAGATTCAACCAGACTTCAAAACTTAACTATACTATACCTATTAATAAATTGCCTTTGATGGATTGGATGACAGCAAATGCAAACTACACCGGAACATATCGCTGGACAGCTTCATCACGTGCAACTCAGGCTATCATGGGTAACGTAAATGAAAATGAATCCATGTTACAGTTTAACGGATCTGCCGACTTTACCAAATTATACAACAAGGTGCCATACTTCAAGGAAGTAACTACACCTAAACGTGCCAGCGGAAAAAACGGCAGAGACAACAGACAGCCTAAAAAAGAAGAAGAAACAGCTATCGACACAACAGGAAAAGCACCAAAGAAAAACTACGCTAAAATAATTGGCGACAATGCAACAAGAGTGCTGTTGAGTGTCAAGAAAGTTTCATTCTCATTCTCACAAAGCAGCGGCGTTTCTTTGCCAGGCTACATGTATGAACCTGATTATTTAGGCATCAACACAATGACAGGCGCTCCTGGATGGGGATTTATCTTCGGTAGAAACGATGACATCTTAAATCATGCAATAAACAACAATTGGATAACAACCGACACGACTTTCAACCAAGCTTATTCGGAAAGATTCAATGAAAGTTACAACTATAAAGTCACTTTAGAGCCATTCCAAAACTTCAAAATTGATGTTAGTGGAAATAGAACATATGTCGAAAACTTCTCTGAATATTTCAGAGCCGATGCTAATGGAATATTCAATTTCTACACACCATCAAACGGAGGTAACTTCAACATCTCACATCTTATGACTGCTACATCATTCGTTGATGGGGAAGAATTATTCCAAAATATGTTGAAAAACAGACAAGACATTGCGATGCGTCTCGCCAATGAAAATCAAGCATGGCTCGACTTAGGCTCGCCTATGGTTTACGACTCTATTGGCAACGGATTATTCCCATTGGGATATGCCGCCAACTCACAAGACGTTCTCATCTATTCGTTTATGTCGGCATACTCAGGCAAAGACGTCAACGATGTAGAACTGTCATTGTTCAAGAAAATAGCATTGCCTAACTGGACAGTCAACTTCACAGGTCTCACAAAAATACCAGCGTTGAAAAAGATATTTAAAACCATCAACATAACACATTCATACAAGTCAACATATTCTATTTCATCATGGTCAACAAACCTCAATTACAATGAAAACGACCCGATGCTTATGTATGATGGAACCAATTTGAGAGTGCCTCAATACGATATGGCACAGATTATCCTATCAGAACAATATGCTCCACTGATTGGTCTCAAATTATCATTTAACAACAACTTGTCACCATCATTAGACTTCAAGAAAAGCAGAACTGTAACCATCAGCTTCATCAACAATCAACTTACAGAAGCTGAAGGACGCGAAATCATTATTGGCTGCGGATACACATTTAAAGATTTAGGTTTAGTCATATCATCATTAGGCGGTTCTTCTAAAAACGCCAACGAGCTCACCATGAAACTCGACATTGGATTCAGAAAAGACAAGACCACATTAAGAAGCATCGACGAGAACTACAGCCAAATCTCTTCAGGTCAAAACAAGATAAACATTTATCTCACTGCCGACTATGATTTCAGCAACAGATTGGGCATGCAAGCATTCTTCCGTCACGATATGACAGACCCATTTATCGCTAATTCATTCAAAACATCAAACACATTTGCAGGTGTAACAATGAGATTTAGTTTGACACAATAAAAATTTTCAAAGAAATAGAAATTATAAGAATAAAAATTGTATTTTTGGCACATTAAAAAGTAATTATAAATTTAAAAATAAACAAAATGAACATTCCAGCAGAATTAAGGTATTCAAAGGACCATGAATGGATCCGTTTAGAAGGTGAAACAGCTTACGTAGGTATCACAGACTTCGCACAACATGAATTAGGCGACATCGTTTTCGTTGACGTTGACACAGTTGAAGAATCACTCGAAGCAGAAGAAACATTCGGTACAGTTGAAGCAGTTAAAACTTCTTCAGAATTATTATTACCTGTAGCAGGTACAGTTATCGAATTCAACGAACTTCTCGCTGACGCTCCTGAAACAGTTAACAATGACCCATACGGTGATGGCTGGATTATCAAAATTCAAGTTGCTAACGCAGCAGACATCGATGGTTTATTAACAGCTGAAGCTTACAAAGAATTAATCGGCTAATAATTTTGAAACGACTGTCGGAAGGCATTTATCCAAGTCTCATCAGCGCAATATTTATTATGATATTGATGGGACTACCGGGAAGATACTTTCCGACAGTTGTCAATTTCTGGGATTGGATAGGCCCAGATAAAATAATGCACTTCCTTCTCTTTGGCTCATTCGCATTCCTCACGCTGTGGGGCTACAGAAACAAAATAATATCCAACAACAATTCATACAAAAGAAAGATATTCCTACTGACCTTTATATTTACTATTTCTTACGGAGGTCTGACAGAATTATTACAAAAACACCTATTCATTAATAGATACGGCAGCTTTCTCGACTTCGTTGCCGACGCAATAGGTTGTGTTTTAGGCATTATCGCTTTCTTTTTTTGCTTCAAAAAAAAATTAAAAAAATGAAAGTTTCTGATAACAATATCTAAAGAAATTTATTACCTTTGTGGCGAAAATAATTTTTTGAGTTTAATTAGAAAAATAAATAAAAAATGGAAATTAAAAAATCACCAAAAGCAGATCTTGAAAGCAAGAAATCGACTTTTGTATTGATCGGTTTAGTTGTAACTTTATTCGTTATCTGGCGTGTATTCGAATACAAAAGCTATGATAAACAAGTTGTAGATGATTTACAAAGAACAGTTGAGGTTATAGAAGAAGAAATGGTTGAAATCACTAAACAAGAACAACCAAAACCACAACCTCCAGCACCAAAACCACAAGTAACTCAAATTCAAGTTGTAGAAGATGACGTTGAAGTTGAAGACGACATCGAAATCGACGCTGAAGTTTCTCAAGATGAAGTCATCGAAGAATATTTCGCTCCAGCTGAAATTGAAGAAGAAGAAATCGTTGAAGCTGAAATCTTCAAAGTAGTTGAAGTTATGCCTGAATTCCCAGGTGGCGCTGCTAAGATGATGGAATATATCCAAAAAAATATCAAATATCCATTGATGGCTCGTGAAAGCGACATCCAAGGTAGAGTATTCGTTAACTTCGTTGTTGAACCAGACGGCTCAATCTCTAACGTAACAGTTATGCGTGGTATCGGCGGCGGTTGCGACGAAGAAGCTGTCAGAGTTGTTAACAGCATGCCTAAATGGAATCCTGGTAAACAACGTGGTACTGCTGTCCGCTGTTCATTCACAGTGCCTATCATCTTCAAATTGCAATAGTATTTTAAGAATTATACAAATAATGAAGTTGCCTTCTCTCAAGGCAACTTTTTTTTGTTTTATTAAATGCACAATTTCTTCCTTAAACATATTATTCAATTAGTGATTTTTATGAACATCACTTATATTTTTTTACAAATTTTAAGAGAAAAAATTGTAAATTTGCAAACATGATCGTGCAGGAAAACAAGAAAAAATATTCATTACGTTTTGGCAATAAAGATTTGCCTTCTTTTTTAGTTACTAAAGAAAATATCAGAAAACTTATTTTCTTTACAACAATATATTCTTTGGTGTTTATCAACATTTTCCGTCCTTTCAACTCAGAAACATGGATTCCCGGAATCAACACCATGAACTATTTTCTTTACTCATCACTAATGGTTCTCGTTGGTTGCGCACTGATTTCAATCAGCAGAATCGTAATGTATTTCTTCGTAAAGAAAATCTCTATTGGTTATTTAGAATACCTCATCTGGATTTTATGTGAAATATCTATATTGGCAGTATTCTACGTCTTTTTAGCATACAAAGTAGGCTATATCGACAACTATATTATCGAAAATCCTGAATTTGCATATTGGGACGCAACTTTCGAAATATTAAGAAAAACTATTGCCAACACTACATGGATGCTTCTAATCCCTTACATCATCTCTTTTTTATATCTCTACAACGAACATCTGTTACGAGTAGTGATACCTAAAAAAGACGAACAGATAATGGAAAAAGAAGAAGGTAAAGTAATTCAGTTTAAAGACGATAAAAACGAAGTCAGATTCACTTTAGCATGCGATAAAATCATTTACATCGAATCGTCAGACAACTATTGCTCCATAAAATATATCAACAACGAGAATCTGTATGATTTTATGCTCAGAAGCACGTTGAAAAAACTGTCAGAAGATTTGAAAGATACTCCAATACAGAGATGCCATCGCTCTTTTATGATCAACTTTGAACATGTAGCTTCATTGAGAAGAGAAAACACAGAAATATGTCTCGAATTTGATGTTAAAGGAATTAAAGAAATACCTGTTTCCAAATCATACAACGAGAAAATCATGGAATCGTTTGTTACTTATTCTAAACAGAAATAATTCCATAATGAAACATTTACGCTACATAGCATTACTATTTTTCTTGCTTATTGCACATAACGTATTTTCTCAACTCAATCATAAACATTACATACTGATGGGTCGCATCGACTTGTCGGAAGAAAATTATTCCGAAGCGATTCACAATTTCAATATGGCAATTATCGCCAAGCCTAACGATTTTGAAGGATATTTTCTAAGAGGAATTGCAAAATACAGCCTTAACGATTTCACAGGCGCAGTGAAAGACTTCACTAAAACACTTGAAATTCATCCTCTTTACGTGCGCGCATATCATTATAGGGGCATTTCCAACGACCGACTCGGCAATTTCGCCGATGCAAAAAAAGATTATAGCAACGCTATCAAATTGGACCCTTTCGATCCTGAACTTCACATCGCTCTTGGCTCGACAAAGCTGCATCTCAATGATTTTGAAAATGCTATAGCAAGTTTCGACACAGCCTTAATCATAAATCCTAACAATGCAAATGCGTATATCAACAGAGGCGTTGCCAAGAGATTCCTTAATCGCCTTGATGACGCTATAGACGATTTGGACAAAGCGGTATATTACGATTTCTTCAACATCGAAGCATTGATAAGAAGAGGCATTATCCAGATGGAACGCGAGAAATACCAAGAAGCAATGATTGACTTCAACAACGCACTCAAAATGGATAACGACAATCCTATAGTGTTCTTCAACAGAGGAACAGTACACCTCAATATGGGCGATACCATTGCAGCACTGAAGGACTACGAACGTGTCAATAATCTCGACCAACGCAACGCCTTAACATATTTTAACAGAGCCATTATTTATGGAATGCTGAAAGAAGATGACGTAGCCCTTGCCCTCTTCGATAAGGTAATTGAAATTAACCCAGAAAACATATACGGCTATTATAACAGAGGCATTTTATACTATAAGATGAAAGACTTGGACAATGCCGAACAAGATTTCACAAAAGTCATAGAACTATTCCCCGATTTCATCGACGCTTGGGTTAACAGATCGGTAGTGAGATATGAAAAAGGCGACACACAAGGCGCTGAAGCCGACAGATATAAATCCAAGGAAATAATAAATCTTGTCAATGGAAACGATAAAAGCATCGATTCTCTTTATAATATTTATTCTAAGTCGATAGATTATGATAAAATCATCGCTTTTGAATCTGATTTCTCCAATGGCGACAAAGGTGGCAAACTCGCTCAATTCTCAGCTGTCAACATCGTGCCTTTCAGCGATTTCATCGTCGGCGTCGAATATTTTAACTCAAAGGATAAAGAAACACAAAACAAACGGAATTTCGTCGATGCAACATTAAGCCATATCAACGATAACAAACAACTTAACGGACTTAGACTCGTTTATATGCTTGCTGATTTCTCTAATGAAGAATATCAATCATATCTCAACGATTCTATTATTGAAACCATCGACGACAAAGACTTAAAGACTTTCCTTAAAGGAATTTCAAATTATGAGATATATAATTACCAACATGCGGAAAACAACTTTAACTCATTGATTGGCAACGTAACTTACGACATTTATGCGAACATCAATATCGCTTCTTTACAAAAAGAAAAAGCGGAACTTGTTTTAGCAAATCAAAATTACAACGACCCAATCACTATCAACTATAAAAAAAGTTCCGACAACAAAAGCGACATTGCAGTAACACAAACAAAACCAAATTATCAAGAAGCGCTCAACAGCATTTCCATAGCATTGCAAAAAAACTCATCAAATCCATTCATCTGGTATAATATGGGAAATCTTCATTTGCAGATGCAAGAATTTCACAAGGCCATTGACGATTATTCACAAGCTATCAAATATGAAAAAAACCTTGCTGAAGCATATTACAACAGAGGCTTGACATTATTATATCTCGGCGAGAAAAATTTGGCACAAAGCGATTTAAGCAAAGCCGGCGAATTAGGAGTCAAAGAAGCATACGCCGTAATGAAAAGATTTTTTTAATTTGAGACATTAAAAAAAATTCTATCTTTACACCACAAACATATCATTTTATCATGAAAAAGAAAACATTATTAATAATACTGATTATCATTGCTTTATGCATTTTAGCATTCATAATATGGAATATTTCCAAACCTAAGGAATACAAACCTGAAATAGTTGAACCTGAAGTCTTTGAAGACCAAGTTTATGACTCCGACATGATAATAGGATTATGGCAATCGGGAAGCGTTTATTACAGATATAATGAAGACGGAAGCGGCTGGACATGGGACACAGCCGACGATGTTATGGAATCGGAAGCAAGCAAATTCACTTGGGAATTAAACAAACGCAGATTCTTGCACTTCCATCAAATGGAAATAGGTGGAATAATCCCTAAAGCATATACAATCACAAAGTTAGACCTTGCCAATATGGAATATGAAGACGACTTTGATGTCAAAAGCGTCTTTGTCAAAGTTGAATAAATCATTTATTCATCTTGATTATCTTAGGCATTTTGTCTTTAAACTGAGGCATCGTCATTCCAATAGAAGCGTTGATGTATGTTGGATCGCATACATAATATTTCTTTCCTGCATACGAAAACATATCACCTTTAACATCAACATTATCTCCGAAACAAACTGCTGTTGCAAGATGTCCTTCATATTGTAAACCAACGACTTTTGCATCTGTATAATTTGTCACGAGCCAAGCGAACAATGCAGAACGATCTTCACAATCGCTATATGGATATGCAATTACTTCTTCTGGATAGAAATATTTTTCGTAGCCGAATTGCTGCTCATCGGTTTTATAGTCGAAGGCTGTCTGAACAAAATTAAGAAGTATATCTATAAACTGAACAGCCGAATATTGTTTTTTTATTTCGTTAAGTTTTTGATTAAAGATAGTTTGAGCCTCAATAGAAATAGGCGAAGCGAAATAAATAGGGAAAACCGTCATCGGTACATCATTAAGATATGCTATATGAGAGCTGTTGTAAGGCAATTCAATTTTAGAATTGATTTTTTCAAAATTCAACACTCTTTTAACATCACATTTTCCCATATTCAACTGGCGATAAAAATCTAATTCCATCTGTTTCAGATTTTTATCTTGTTCATTAAAATCGTAAGTATAAATACTCTCATTAGAATTTCCTCCGCCGTATATAGAATAATATTTCAGCTGAGAAGCATCACCTTCATTAAAGCGGAAAAAAGTATAAGAATAGACCTCTTTTTTATTATCGATAGCAGCCAAGAGTGTCAATTTATTAGAATCTTTACCTCTTGCCACTTTAACCTTGAAACCGCCTTCATTGCGTAACATATAGAAATTAAACAAAACACGATTGTCGATGTCGGAGAAAATATTTTCTGACAAAGAACGTAAAAGGCAGAAATATCCCCATTCGTTGAGTCCCAACTCTTTCACATAATCGTCTATTTGTTTCCACAAGTGCGAAGTTTCCTGTGTCATAGATGATATTTCCACAAAATAATCGGCTACATCAGATTCTTTGATACCTTTATGTGCAAGACGAAGTTTTTCATCAACTTCAAAATCGAGTTTCTTACCATAAAAATCTATGCTTACATTAGAAGCCGCAGTAATTTTACTTTTTACATAAGAAGGAAAGTCTGCGATAGTATTTACGTTTTTCACGCCATTATTAGTAACGACTTTTCTAACTACATAATTATCAGAAGCTGAATGGCTTGTGCTATTTTCACCATTATTAACACTTGAAACATCAGATATTTGAGGAAGATTTTCGACTGTCTTATATTGAACTTCATTAGATTTTATATCTGTCAGCTTTGATTTATCAGCAACCGGCACCTGCTTGATTTTAGGCAAAGACATTGATAAATCTTGATTTACAAATTCTTCATAAAGCTGCCAGCTTTTTCTGATAAATTCCGCATATTCGGCATTGATTTTTGTCACATAATCTTGATATTCTTTTTCTAAGTCAGCCATTTCTTTCTTCGACTGATTTATCATATCCATTTGTTCCTTTTTAAAAGCATCAAGCATTTTCTGATATTCATCATCTTGGGCAAAAGATGATAAAAACAAGAAGGAGAAAAGAGCAAAAAAAACGTATCTCATTGTCATAAATTTATATAGTTACTTTATTCAATATTCCTGTCAAAGCCGCAATAGCGATTCCATAGTTTGTGATTGGCACGTTTTGAGCTTTTGCTCTACGAACACGCGACAATACATGTCTTCGAGTAAACATACAAGCTCCGCAATGTATTATTAAGTCATATGATGACAAATCATCAGGAAAGTCATTGCCGGAGACGATGTCTATTTGCAATTCGTTTCCGAATTTATTTCTCAGCATGCGAGGCAGTTTCACTCTTCCTATATCTTCATTTTGAGGGATATGAGAGCAAGCTTCCGCTATGAGAATCTTAGCATTTTTTGGCAGCGACATCAAGACATCGGCCGCCTCACGGAAAGTATCGATGTCGCCCTTATGACGAGCCATCAATACTGAGAAAGACGTCAGCTTGGTTTCTTTTGGAGTTAATGTCTGAACTTGAGCGAACACCTGAGAATCAGTGATAATCAAAGAAGGTGGATTATTGAGATTTGCAAGTGTCTGAGGAAGTTTTTCCGGAGTACAACAAAATGCCATTGCCTGTTTATCGAGGAGATTGCGCAGTGTCACGACCTGCGGCTGAATCAATCTTCCCTTTGGAGCCGAGGCATCTTGCGGCATAACAAGTACTACTACATCACCTTCTTTTACCAACGAATATGTTATATCATCGAGATTGTCGTCATTTTTGTAAAGAGACGCCATTTTATCCAACAATATATCTATTCCGATATTATCTTTTGCGGAGACAGCACAAACATCTTCCTGCAAAACATCTTTCCATAGCGACAGACCACTTTCTTGGTCCTTTAAATCGCATTTCGTCAGGACGAAAATCGTTGGTATGTCAGCATTTTTGAAGAAGTCGTGCCATTGTAATTCGTAAGAGGCGTCGTCGGGATTTCCGGTGAGGAGTATTATCGCCATATCGACTTGTTGTGCAGCGCGTTTAGTTCTTTCGTTACGCATTATACCAAGTTGACCGCTATCATCGAATCCGGCGGTGTCGCCAATGACGGCAGCACCTATTCCTGGCAGTTCGATGTTTTTCCAAACAGTATCTGTAGTAGTTCCTGCCACATCTGAAACGATAGAGACATCCTGTTTAGTGAGAGCATTTATCAAAGTAGATTTTCCGGCATTACGTCTGCCGAAAATTCCTATATGGTAGCGATTTGAACGTTGCATTTTTTCTAATGTTAGAAATTCAGAATCTCAGAACCACAGAAAGTCATTTTGAGATTCTGAGGTTTATATTAGAATCTAAAGTCTCTTTCTCCGTGGTCGATAGCGTCTAAATATTTCGCTGCTGTCGCACGTGCCTTTTCGTTTGGAACGGTTTGCAACAAACGTTCTATCATCGACTTAGCTTTTTCCTTGACTTCCGGTGATGCATAGTCGTTAGTATATTCCTTCAATGTTATGAGAGCGTTAGGCAAGCAGCAGTTAGCTATTTGACCGCTTTTCAGGAGCGACATAAATCTGTCGCCTGTTCTTCCTTCGCGGTAGCATGCTGTGCAGAAGCTTGGGATATGGTCGAGGTCGAGGAGCCAGCCAACCACTTGGTCGAGGGTACGATTGTCAGCGACATCGAATTGAGCTGAGTTTTCGCTTTCTGGTTCTGGTTCGACGTATCCGCCCACGCTGGTGCGCGAGCCACCGCTAATTTGTGAGATGCCGAGTTCCAAGAGGCGAGCGCGGCTCTTCTCGCTTTCACGGGTGGAGATAATCATACCGGTATAAGGAACAGCGATTCTTATTAACGCTACTATTCTGAAGAAGATGTCATCTGGCACAGCATTCTTGAAATCAGAAGTGTCGATGTCGTCTGCCATGCAGAGACGAGGCACGCTGATAGTATGAGGGCCAACGCCGTAAGTAGCTTCGAGATGTTCCGCATGCATGAGCAAACCAACGAAATCGTAACGATATGTCTCCAAGCCGAACAACACGCCGATACCAACGTCATCGATGCCACCTTGCATTGCGCGGTCCATAGCTTCTGTATGATAAGCATAATTGCTCTTAGGACCTGTTGGATGCAATGCCTCGTAATTTTTCTTGTTGTATGTCTCTTGGAAAAGGATATAAGTGCCGATTCCAGCATCACGCAATTTCTGATAATTCTCTACTGTCGTTGCTGCGATATTAACATTGACGCGGCGTATCGCACCGTTTTTATGTTTGATGCTATAAATCGTCTTGATACTTTCCAAAATATATTCGATAGGATTCTCTACCGGATGTTCGCCAGCTTCGAGAGCGAGACGTTTGTGTCCCATATCTTGTAAAGCTATCACTTCCTGACGAATTTCTTCCTGAGACAATTTCTTACGACGTATTGTCTTATTTTTCAAATGATAAGGACAATAAACGCAACCGTTAACGCAATAATTAGAAAGATATAAAGGAGCAAACATCACTATTCTGTTTCCGTAGAAACGATGTTTTATCTCACGTGCTATTTCATAAATTTCGTTTATTATTTCCTTGTCGTCGCATTCGAGCAAGAGAGCTGCCTCTCTGTGAGTGATGCCCTTACATTCACGAGCCTTCTGTAAAATAGATCTGATGAGTTCTTTGTTAGTGCTATTATTCTTTGCATATTCCATCGTGTCGCGAATCTCTTCGTCGCTGATGAATTCTTCTGCTATTTTTGATTTTATGTCGTACATTTTGTTATTGTTTTTGTTTTTACTATTGAGTTATTGTCAGTTTATTTTATAGTCGCCACGTCCATAATTAATATGATAACCGATGGCATTAAGTCGTTGTTCAAGTTGTTCCATTTGTTGCGCCGATTCTGCTCCGGTGCTTTTCTTATTATCGTATATTGAATATTTTTTTCTTTGTTCAATTGGCGAGACATTAGGCATCACGACATTAGCGCCTGCGAGTATTGCTCGTTCCATTCCGTTTGGGCACAACGTAGCCAAAGCCGTCGTTGCCGGAAGAAGAGCTTTTGGGAAACGAAGTCGTAGCAGAGACACCATCAGTATCGTTTGTTCCACCGTTCCTGGGCTGCAATTCTCAAAAGGAGTATTAGTTGCAGGAAGGAAAGGGCCGACGCCTATCATCTGAGGCTCTAACTCTTCCAAGAATCTTATATCTTCATACAGATGTTCCACTGTCTGGCCCGGACTGCCAATCATCATGCCGCTGCCAGTTTGGAAGCCGAGCTTTTTAAGAGTGAAGAGACAGTCACGACGATTTTCAGAGCTCATATTAGAAGGATGAAGATAAGCATAATGTTCGTCATTACGAGTCTCATGACGCAACAAAAAACGGTCGGCGCCAGCATCTTTGAAAGCTTTGTAAGCCTCCTGACTGCGTTCGCCCACCGATAATGTTATTGCTTTGTCGGGATAAGTAGCTCTTATTGTCTTGACTACATCAGTAATCCATTCGTCGTTTTGTTTCGGGTCTTCGCCTCCTTGCATAACGAAAGTATTAAATCCCAATTCGGCTCCGTCCTTACAACATTCTAAAATTTCTTCTTTAGACAAGCGGTAACGTTGTGCGTTTTTATTGCCGCATCTTATTCCGCAATATTTGCAATTATTTTTACAATAAGAACTTATCTCTATCAATGCTCGAACGAAGATGCCTTTACCGTAGTTCTGTATCGTCGTTTGTGCAGCTTTAGAATGCAGATATTCTCTTTCATTATCATCGAGGGAATCGAGCAAAATCATCCATTCTTCGCGGTTAAGTTTATCTCCCGAAGCAAGACGATCTATTATTTCGCGATGATGATAATTTTCTTTTTCGTACATGTCACAAAGGTACAAATAAAAATCAATCTGTGTTGCCTTTAGAAAATTAATAACGTAAAAAAATCAAAAGAGTTCCCATTCGCCGTTAGCTGCTTTGGTACGTCCCAAATGTTTATAGGCAAATTCTGTTGCCTCGCGTCCTCGCGGTGTTCTCATGATATAACCTTCTTGTATAAGGAAAGGTTCATATACCTCTTCTATTGTTCCCGGCTCCTCGCCTACCGCCGTTGCGATAGTGTTAAGTCCGACGGGGCCGCCTTTAAACTTATCTATTATCGTTGAAAGGATACGGTTATCCATTTCATCGAGGCCGTGTTGATCGACATTAAGAGCGCGGAGACCTATTTGAGCTATATTAAGAGTTATCGTTCCGTTGCCTTGAATCTGGGCGAAGTCTCTGACTCGACGCAGCAGGAGATTAGCAATACGAGGAGTTCCGCGGCTGCGTCTTGCTATTTCCAAGGCTGCCTCATCCTCGATAGGCACTCTTAATATTGAGGCTGAGCGTTTTATGATATTAGCCAAAGTCTTGGCATTATAATATTCCAATCTCATATTGATACCGAAGCGAGCGCGCAGAGGAGCGGTAAGCAGCCCCGAGCGTGTGGTAGCGCCTATCAACGTAAAAGGATTCAAAGCAATCTGGACTGAACGAGCATTAGGACCGCTTTCTATCATAATATCAATGCGATAATCCTCCATAGCAGAATAAAGATATTCCTCTACTATAGGACTAAGACGATGTATCTCATCAATAAAAAGCACATCATTTTTCTCGAGACTTGTCAAAAGACCTGCGAGGTTGCCAGGCTTGTCGAGCACAGGGCCTGAAGTCATTTTCATTCCGACGCCCAATTCATTTGCGATGATATGCGACAATGTCGTCTTTCCCAATCCAGGAGGACCGTGAAGCAACACATGGTCCAACGACTCCCCTCTTTGCACAGCAGCCCTGACAAAAATCAGGAGATTCTCAACGACTTGCTCCTGTCCCGCAAAGTTCTGAAAAGCCTCAGGACGCAAGGCGCGTTCTATCTCTAACTCTTGCTTACTGAAAGATTTACCGTATGCATCTAAATTCTCGTTCATAAAAAATTACTTATGTGACAAAATTACATAAATTTTGTGCTACTTGTATTATTTTTTTGTTTATTTTAGCAGAAAATATACGAAAAGATGAAATTATTTATAACGATATTATTTGTGTTCATATCTCTTTGTTCCTTCTCTCAAAACAACGGTTATGTCATTTTGGAACAAGACCAACGTATTGAACAACTTATACAAAGACAGAATGAAATTCATTCTGCCGACAATACTATAGATGGTTTCAGAATACAAATATTCATGGAGTCGGGCAATGAAGCCGTAGAACTCGGAAATATAGAATCTGAAAAATTCAAAGAAAAATATCCCGACATTCCTGTTTACTTAATATTTGGCCAACCTTATTACAGATTACGCGTCGGCGACTTCAGAACTCGACTTGAAGCTGAAAAAGCATTCCAAACCATAAGCAAAGATTACAAAAAGGCATTTATTACATCTGACAGAATACAACTCCCTAACAACATCTTCTGCGATTCAACTATCATGATAGAAGAAGAACATGAAGATGCTATAAATAATTCTAACGACATTGAACTTTATTATTACAACGACTTATAAATCTCTAAAAACTTACTACTATGAAAAAAACAATACTCGTCGGAATTGACTTCTCAGAATGCTCAAAGAACGCATTAAGTCATGCTGTATCAATAGCTGAAAAATCCGAATCAAAAATCTTAATGGTTTGGGTTAACAAATATACCAATCAGCCTTTATTAGACAAAAGCCTTATTATTAGCGGAGCTCGTCAAAACTTTGATTTATTGATAAAACAACATTCAGAAGTGATAGGAGAAGATAACATTTCCTATACAATAAGAGAAGGCGGAGTATTCGATGAAATAAAGAAAGTCTGTGATGAAACAGACCCAATGTTAGTTGTCATCGGAACTCATGGCATCTCCGGAATATCCGAAAGATGGCTCGGAAGCAACGCTTATCGTCTGTCACTCTTACTCAAAACACCTGTCATAACAATAAGAAACGGCATTGACATCAACAAGACTTTGTCAACAATCTTATTGCCTATCGACAGCACTGTTGAAACAAGACAAAAACTTCCAATAACAGCCACACTCGCCAAATATTTCAATGCGACAATATACATCTTGGCTTTATATACTTCCGACATCGACGTTGTTAATGCAAGAATAAAAAATTATGTCAAACAAACAGCTGAATATTTGGCAGAATATGACATCAATTATATAGCCGACGAACTCAGAACAAAAGACATCGCTGACGACGTTGTAGAATACGCCAACAGAATAAACGCTAACTTAATAAGTATCATGGATGAACAAGAAATATCATTAAAGAATATTTTCGCCGGTTCAAACTCATTGCAAATTGTAACAAAGTCACAATGTCCGGTACTTATTTCACATAGCAAAAACATTTATTCAACAATAACGCAATAAAAAATTATAAAAAATATACTTTAAACTGACAAAAGTCGTTTCTATAAAGCAGGAACGATTTTTGATTAAAGAGCCTCAAATTTTGTAGTATGGAAAATGAAAATATAAACAATCAAATGAAAGAGCTTTTCAGATTGTTTAAAAAAATGATGGAAAAATATCCGCCGGATTCAATGCCCGGCATCGACAAGGCTCAGGCTGAACAACTTAAAATGATGTTATCCAATTATGATGAAATGGAAATATCATTCTCATCTGACATGTTCGGTCTTTTTGATGAAGAGACAACAAAAAAAATATTATCAAGACTCATACAACAACTTCGCGACCAACTCGGAGAAGAAGCTGACGAAGACGTAGTTGTCAAAGAACAGATTTCGATAGTTGACAAAAAAGAAAAGGAATTTGAGCAGCTTCCTACGGAAGATCGCTACATCGCTCTTCTTGACGCTATCGATGCCGAATTGAAAAAGCCTGGCATCTCAATGGATGAGATTGATATTTTATTAGACAAAAGAAAAAAAATTCAAGATACTATTTCTAAAAAGTTACATAGTTAATAAATACGACTTATGAAAAAAACATCATTATTATTAATTCTATTATTTGTATTTACATCATTTTCTCAAGCTCAATTAATATCCGAAAGAACTAATGGCAAAGTTATCATCGGAGCTGATTTATTTACCGACATCAGCACTGGAAAAGCATACGAAAACTTTGACCTCCGAGGCATAAACCAAGGTGTAAGCGTTTATTCAATGTTCAACTTTGAATTTGAGAACACTCCTCACTTCGCCTCCATCGGTATCGGATTTACAGGCCACAACTTCTATATGAAAGATGCATTTTTAGCTACTCCTTACGGCGATGAAATAAATTTTGAAAACGTTATATACGACTACGATCGTAGCAAGATAAACACCAATTACATTGACATTCCTGTTGAAGTCAGCTTCAAATTCATGGACCAATTCAAAATCTCTGCTGGCTTTAAATTTGGAATCTTAACTTATGGCAAATCCAAATACGTCGGCGAATTATATAATGATGACAAAACATGGAGAATCAAATACGGAAAAATCAACAATTTAGAGAAATATGTATATTCATTGACAGTCCGTGCCGCATATAAAAGCGTACACTTGTTTATGGCATATCAATTCTCCGACACATTTAAAAACGGTTTTGGTCCTTCTATAAAACCTTTCTCAATAGGTATTGGCGTGAGACCTTTTTAAATGGCTAAAGACTAAAGGCTAAAGACTAAAGGCTAAAGACTAAAGGCTAAAGATTTTTATCATTAGACATTAGTCATTAGTCATTAGACAATAAAGTAATATATCAACAAAATCACAACAAATCCTACAGTGAATCCAACATAAACCTGTGATTCGCTGTGGGATTTTAATTTTAATCTAGCCCAGCCAACAATACCAGACATCAATATACTTACTAAAAAATATATAAGGTACATATTCGAAGATATTGATGTCATTATGAAAAGCATACTTACAAATGCGCCCCATCCAATACCATGAAGGCTTATTTTCCAATATAAATTTATCCAAAACACCACAACACATAATATCAGGTTACATATAAGATAAAAATTATAAAGCAATAAAGGAATCACTCCATTGAAAAAACGACTTGTAACATAAAGAGAAATCACCATTATAAAAAGAGGAATAAATCGTTCATCCCTTCTCTCCATCGTCAATGATTTTATCAATTTAATTTTTTTTAAGAGTAAAAGAATTAAAACAGGCAGCAGAAAAGTTGTTCCAAAGACAACGGCAAGACAAATATCCATTCTTAGTGCTGCTATTTTAAAAATGCCTGATGCGATAAAAATCAATAGCATCAATGTTGGCAATAATATAGGATGAGCAATTACAGATATGATTTTGGCTAACTTATTCATAAGTTAATTTTATAGTTCTTTACGGAGGCGTGCAACTGGAATATCAAGTTGTTCGCGATATTTGGCTATTGTTCTTCTTGCTATGTTATAGCCTTTTTCTTTCAAGATTTGAGTCAAGACATCATCGGTGAGAGGCTTCGATTTGTCTTCCTGTTCGATGCAATCCATAAGGATTTTTTTGATTTCACGTGTTGAGACTTCTTCACCCTCGTCGTTAGTCAACGACTCGCTGAAGAAACTCTTCAAAGGAAATGTTCCGTAAGCAGTCTGCACATATTTACTGTTAGCGACACGTGATATTGTTGATATATCGAGGCCTACTTTTTCTGATATATCTTTAAGAATCATAGGTTTCAGTTTTGTCTCATCGCCTGTCAGGAAATACTCTTTCTGATAGTTCATGATAGCGTCCATGGTAACAAAAAGCGTTGTCTGCCTTTGTTTTATAGCTTCTATAAACCATTTCGCTGATTCTATTTTATTTTTCACGAAATTGGCAGCTTCTCTATTGCTCTGCGTTTTCTTCTGTTTGGAGAAATCCGACAACATATCGATATAATCTTTATTGACATGAAGTTCAGGAGCGTTGCGGCTGTTGAGAGTCAGTTCGAGTTTTCCGCAATTATTGTATATCGTAAAGTCAGGGATGACATAATTGGAGCGATTGGAGTTTTCCACTGCGCCTCCTGGCTTAGGGTTAAGTTTAAGAATAATGTTAAGGGCGGCGCGGAACTGATGCTCGCCGATACCGCTTTTCTTAACTATCTTATCATAATGTTTCTTAATAAACTCATTGAAATACTGCTCTATAATAATGATAGGGAATGTATAATCATTATCATCGTCAGCATCTTCTTTAAGGCGACGCAACTGTATCAGCAGGCATTCTTGAAGATTTGTCGCACCAACTCCGGCCGGGTCAAATTCTTGTATTATACGCAGCACTTCTTTTACTTCTTCCTCTGTAACATCAAGATTCTGCGCAAAAAGCAAATCATCCATAATGCCGATAATAGGGCGGCTCAGATAACCTGAATCGTCAAGATTTCCGATGATATAAGTTCCTATCTTGTATTTCCTATCGTCCAATTTTCTGTAGCCAAGTTGTTGGATAAGAATATCCTGAAAGCTCTCTTCGCTTGAAATTGGCGCTTCATAATGTTCGTCGTCGCGACTATAGTTATTGGTTCTCAGTTTATATGCTGCTTCGTCATCGTCGCCGTCTTGCAGATATTCGTCGAAGTCGGCGAGTGGGTCATAGTCGTCAGAGTCTTCGTATTCGTCTTGATTGTCATCGAAGTTATCTTCTTCGCTGTTTATCATCTCGTCGTCGAAGTGTTCTGTCTCGTTCTCTTCAAGAGCAGGATTCTCTTCTATCTCCTCTTTGATACGTGAGCTGAGTTCCATTGTCGGAATCTGCAACAGTTTCATAAGCAGAATCTGTTGAGGCGACAGTTTCTGGAGCATCTTCTGCGTTTGTGTCAGTCGTTGTGAGGACATAGAAGAAAATCCTTAATTTATCTTTAAAAATTAATATTCACAGTTTTTAGGAGTACGTGGGAAAGCGATAACGTCGCGGATGTTGCCCATACCTGTGATGAATAACATGAGACGTTCGAATCCGAGTCCGTAACCTGAGTGAGGCACTGAACCGAAGCGGCGTGTGTCTAAGTACCAATCCATTGATTCTTTTGGAATACCTACCTCGTCCATACGTTTCAACAATTTTTCAAGGTCTGTTTCACG
>JAGBVS010000068.1 GCA_017630195.1 Bacteroidales bacterium
CAATATGAATATAGAAGTGAGCGTAGCGAACATGAACGTAGTGAATGTGAGCGTAGCGGAATTATTTACTTGGAGGAGAAAGATGTGGTATAATTTTATTTGAAGGGGAAATGGGGATGGATACAGATATAATGGGAGGATTTATTTTATTTTATTTGATTTTACTTACTCCTAATAATTGAAAATGGAGATGATATAATGATTAATTTAATACCTAACTATGAAGGTGTATGTAGTGTAGATTAGAATTTTAATTACTACTTTAAAACATTAACCAATAAGATTAGTTCTATGATAGAATTTAAAAACCTACCGGAAAAGGTAAACGAAGAATTCTTAAAGGAACATTTAATTCTTTGCGGCAAGATATGTTTTACAGAGTTCAATTCACACATATATGCACTTGATGGTAATGTAGGTGGAGAACCTAACTGTTATTATGAGCCTTAGGACTTTATTATTGCTAATCCGATTTTAGGTTCAAAGATTGTTAAGATTAGACACAAAGATGGCGGCGAAGATGTTAGCGGTCTTGAAGGTATTTTAGTTGGTTTGACTTCTATTGATAAGGAACTGCCGGGAGAACATGGTGGTTTATTTAATTTAATTTATCAGACGGCTGGATTACTTGCTGATAATATTGTGAGTTTAAATTGCGCGCAGATTAATTCAAGAGTACAAGTTGCATTTGTGGCTGATGATGAAGCACTCGCTAATACTGGTGAGAAAGTTCTTAAGGATATGTACAATGGTAAACCTTATAAGATTCTTACACAGGACATTCTTAATAAGTTAACAGTAAGTCCTATTGCCGCAAGTGGAACAAATACAACTATAATGAGTTTAATCGAAGCACAAGCAAATATTTGGCAAAACTTCTATAATCAGCTTGGATTAAGCTATAATGGCAATTTAAAGCGCGAACGTATTAACACAGCTGAATCTGAACTTATGACTGGTTCACTTAATCTTAATCTTGAAACAATTATCAGCAACCTTAAGAGAGACATAGAAAAGGTTAATGAATTGTTTGGAACATCTATTGAAGTTGACATCAATCCAAAAGCAATGCCAGAAGATGTAAATGTGGAAATCGCGGCTGAGGAAGATTTGGTTGATGGCGTTGAAGATAGAGCCGATGATAAGATTGTTGATGCAACACCAGATAGTGAAAATCCTGAAAAGACAGAAGGTGATGTAAATGAGATTCAATAAGCCTTATATTAAATTAAGAGATTACGCAATCAAAGCAATTGAAAACGAATGGGCTTTTTCAAATCCTTTTGAGAATTTCTCTGTATTTGAAGCTACAGGATTTGAAATTGATGATGATGACTTATTTCAGATTTTCATGGATATGTTCGGTGAACTAAAAATCGGTAAGCCATTGCCGCCAAAAGATTACAAGGTTATTTACAATATGTAGGTTGTAAAGTTAGAAACTGAACAGTACAGGTGGGAATATATCTATGCTTGGTTTACTTCTAAAATTCAGGAATATCTTGCCGCAAACTACACACCTTGGAAAGATAAGGTCGATGCCTTTCTTACAAGTTATAATCCTTTAAATAACTATGATATGACTGAACTTGCCGGCGGAACATCACTCACTGCTAGAGTAAGAAGTTCATCAGGTACTCATAAGACTACAAGTAAAGTTGCACCTTTTGATACCGAAACCTTTAAGAATGAAACTGAGGTAACGGTATCTCAGAAAACTCTAAGCGGTACGGATTTTGATTCTGAGGCTGCAATTAGTGGCTTTGATGATGCAACAAAGTCTTTAACCTTTGATGACTTAACTACACCACAGGGTAATAGCACATCTGTAAGTAAACTTACACGCTCAGGAAATATAGGTGTCACTACTAGTCAGCAAATGCTTGAAGCTGAATTAGAAGTTAGAAAGCACGACCTCGTTAAAGAATTTTTAAGCGAAGTAGCTAAAGTTTGCCTACTTTCGGAATGGAAGTAATTTTTTTATTTGAGTCTTCGCCGCGAAAATCTACAATAATATCGAAGACAAAATCTTTACTTTCAGATTGATTCTATGTTATAATTAATATAGAACAAAATTTTTTGAATACTTTATTTAGAATTCTACCTTAGATATGAGAGGAGTTTGTCAGACCTCTCGACCTCCTTTAATAGAAAGCGGCTATCACCACCTCCGGTAGCCGCGATATATGGGTGATTTAGTTCAATAGGAAGAGCACTATGGTCAGTTAGAACGCATAGAAATCACGTTCGAGTCGTGAATCACCCCTTGCCGCGAAAGCGGTTAATAATAGAAGAAAATAGATAAAAATCGCGGCGGTAAGATGAATACAATACCACTAATCTTGATTCGTATTTCTTGTTGC
>JAGBVS010000069.1 GCA_017630195.1 Bacteroidales bacterium
CACAAGCTTATGCAAAGTATGTAACGACTTACGTTTAATGAGCTCAGGTCCACGTTGCGGTTTAGGCGAAATCAGCCTCCCAGCATTACAACCAGGTTCATCAATCATGCCAGGTAAAGTTAACCCAGTTATCCCAGAAGTAGTTAACCAACTCTGCTACCGCGTTATGGGTAACGACCACTGCATCATGTTAGGTGCTAACAACGCTCAATTAGAACTCAACGTTATGGAACCAGTTATGGTTTACGCTTTGTTAGAATCAATCGAATTGATGCAAAACGGCTTCGACGTATTACGTACACTCTGTATCGACGGTATCGTAGCAAACGAAAAACGTTGCAAAGAATTAGTTGAAAACAGCGTTGGCGTTATCACAGCTTTAGTTCCTGTCATCGGTTACAAACCATGTACAAAACTTGCTAAAGAAGCTATCGAATCAGGCAGAGGCGTTATGGATCTCGTAAGAGAACAAGGTTTGTTAACAGAAGAACAAATCGCAGACGCTATGTCAACAAAGAGAATTATGCTCTAATTTAAGATAAAATTCAAAACGGATGGTATCTTTTGATGCCATCCTTTTGTCGTTTTTAAAAGTACAGTTGTAAATAATTATCTAAAGTATATATTTACTTTTTTAAAAATAAACAACTTATTATGATTAAAATTAAAAAAGGTATTGATATTCACCTTGTTGGCGAAGCAAAGAAAGAGGTAAGAAATTATGAGCCTCAGATCTTCGCCATCAAACCTCACGATTTTATCGGTGTGATACCAAAATTGCACGTGGCAGAAGGTGATGAAGTAAAAGTCGGTACCGTTTTGTTCCACGACAAGAAAAACGAAGACGTTCTCTTCACATCTCCTGTGTCAGGTAAAGTGAAAGAAGTTGTCCGTGGTGAAAAACGCGTCATCTTGAAAGTCGTCGTTGAATCAGACGGCAAAAATGAAGCTATCGACTTCGGTAAAGCTGACCCAGCAAAGTTATCACGCAATGAAGTGATAGAAAAAATGATCCAAAGCGGAACATGGACAATGCTTCGTCAACGTCCTTATTCAACAATCGCTAAGGCTCAGGACAAACCAAAATGTATCGTAGTGTCAATGTTCGATACAGCTCCAATGGCTCCAGATAACAACTTTATCATCGCCAACCAAATGGAAGCTGTTAAGGCAGGCGCTGAAGCTCTCGCTAAATTGACAGACGGTAAAGTTTATCTTAACGTCAATTCAGAAGAGACTAAAAAAGCTCTTGAAGCATTGAAGTTCTCTGCAAAAAATATTTCTGTCAACGTATTCCAAGGACCACACCCTGCTGGTAACGTCAGCACTCAACTCAACGTCTTATCACCAATAAATAAAGGTGAAGTCGTATGGTACTGCTACGCTCAAAACATCATCAGCATAGGTAATCTCTTCCTCACAGGTAACTACGACAGCAAGAGAATCTTCGCTTTCACAGGTTCAGAAGTAAAAGAACCAGTTTACTATGTAACACGCATCGGTGCTGATTTGTCAGGTTTATATAACAACATTTCATCTGAAAATGTTCGTATCATCAGCGGCAACGTTTTGACAGGTACAAAAATCAATGGCAACAACGTTTTGGGATTCTACGACACTCAAGTCTCTGTTATTCCAGAAGGCGACCATTATCAACTCTTTGGCTGGTTAGCTCCTAACTTCAAGAAGTTCACTTCAACAAACACAATGGGCGCATCATTATGCAAGAAGAGCCGCAAGGTTCTCGACACCAACCTCAACGGTGGCATCCGTCCTTTGATTATGACAGGCAACTTCGAGAAAGTTTTCCCATTCGACATCTATCCAATGCAGCTCATCAAGGCTTGTATCATCAAGGATATCGACCAAATGGAAGAACTTGGAATCTATGAAATCGATGCTGAAGATTTCGCTTTGTGTGAAGTCATCGATCCATCGAAAACTCCAATTCAACAAATCATACGTGAAGGCTTAGAATTGCTTCGCAAAGAAATGAACTAATCGAATATCAATATTATGGGATTACGTAAATTTATAGATAAAATAAAACCTAACTTTGAAGAAGGCGGCAAACTTTATTGCTTCCACTCATTCTTCGATG
>JAGBVS010000070.1 GCA_017630195.1 Bacteroidales bacterium
AGCTGTCAGTCATCTGCTGTCAGCCGTCACCAATCCAAGTTTAGTAAATTGCATGGTTTAAAGCCTAACCTAATAGACACATTGACTTATAGACTTATCAACTTCAACTGCGCTAAAGCGCACTACTACCACGCTGTGGGTTTCACGGAAAAAGACGACATTGTAGGAGCCTGCGAGCATTATCTCATTGCTTTGGAGATTATGGAAGATATGATGGCTAAAGACAAAAGACTAAGGACGAAAGATAAAAGGCTAAAGGCTAAAGTTGACAATCCGGAGGAGTATGAAAAGATAAGATTTGTTCATCTTATTCATACAAGATTAGCCGAACTATTTCTCGATGAAGGTTACTATAACTTTTCTATAAGCAATAATAAAAAAGCTCTCTATTATTCATATATACTTGATGATAACATTATCAAGTCAAGGACTCATAAATATCTTGGTAATGCTTATCATATGTTAAACAAAATCGATAGTGCTTTATATTATTACAAAGAGTCTTTGAGTGCAAGTGCAGATATTGCCAATAAATTAGATGTGGATAAATGTATAGCACAAATTATGTATTTTGACAAAGCTGAATGTGATAGCGCATTTATGATGTTGAAAAATAATCTAAATAAAATAGACAACGAAATTGTGAAATATGCATACCATCATACTATAGGCAATATGTACTATAAAAATAAAGAATACGACTCTGCTCTTTATTATTTGGAAGAAAGTTTGGATAATAATATTGTAACTCAAAAACTTGCATTTACAACTACACTTTCTGCTATTTATGATTCGTTAGGAAATTATGAAAAGAGATCTTATTATGACAATATATCTACAAAGTTATTTAGAAATAGTGCTAATAAAGAAGTAGATAAGTCGCAACTTCAGGTCCTTTATAATGATTACAATGAAAGAAAAGCTGTTAATGAAAAAGCCGTTGCCAAATCAAAAGCGAGAAATAAGATATTGATAATATTCTTCAGTGCAATCGTTGTTGTAATATTAGTAATAATATATATAAAGTATAATCACAGAAAGCAGAACAACAAATTGAAAAAGGAAATTGATGATTATGTCAAAGAAAATAAACAGTTGATTGAGGATTTTCAAAAAACAAATAGCAAGAAAGACAGAATTATCAAGCAGCAGAAAAAGGAAATCAGTGAGATAAAAAATCAACTAAACAAAAAAAGCGATATTGATATTGATGCTTACTATAATTCAGAAATATGTAAAAACATATCTGGCAGGAAAGAATCTGAGTTTACACCTTTGACAAACGAAGAACTTACACTTTTATTAAAAGCAGCCGACAATAATCTTGGTAATATATCATCACGATTGTGTGAGCAAATGCCATCATTAAACAAAAATGACATCTACACAATTTGTCTAATTATTCTGAATATAGAAAAGAATAAATTTCCATATCTTTTAGGAAGAGATAGAAAGACAATTTATGATAGACTGAATAAGATCAAAACGCAAATGAATTTAGGTCCCAAACAAGATTTGTTTATTCATATAAGAGATACATATCTTAATTGATTTATGCTATTTTAGAATGGTGATTGAATTAAAAACAATACATATTTTACCTCTTATATGTAATTATTGTTAAATATCAATATGTTACGATAAATAATAACACCCCAAAACACCCCAACATTTTTCTTGACAAAAGTTCTGATAATCTTTTTCTTTATGATGAAATATAAATCAGACAATTATGAAAAAGATCATCGCTTTAATCGTACTGCTCCAATTAGGGATAATTGCAGGAGCAAAAGAAAATTACTCAAAAGAAGGAGTTGATATTATAGCGTTAAAAGAAAACATTCAGAATGGCTCTTCAACACGTCACCAATCCATCTCGGCTGACATTACCGGAAACACTTTGACTATCACCTTTAATGAGAATGTGGGAATAGCTCATATTGTTATTAAGGATTCCAATGGTGTTTACATCGACAGAGAGAATGTCTTCTCAACACCAGATTACGCTACATTCTTTATTAATGATGCCGGCTATTATAGAATGGACATCACATTAAGCAATGGAGAGCAGTATTACGGATACTTTAGAGTTGAGCCTTAAAAGGGGAATTCTGGAACTCGGATTTCTGGATTTCTGGAATTTAGGATTTCAGGTAATGTAATAATTTCATTACGGACTTCATTACTCCATCACTTATCACTCCATTACTAAAACACTAAAAAAGCTATGAAAACAATATTTGAAATAGGGAAAAATAAATTCATCAAATGGCTGTCTCTGTAAAGAAGGAAGCATAATGCTATTTACAGAGACGTTAATGAAGATATATGTAACACAAACACCACAAATACCATTAGATTAATATTTTTGATTTTATCATTTAAAAATCTTTTAACATGAAAACAAACAAATTATTAGTAGTATTTCTGTTTCTATTTAACATCAGCCTTGCATCTCAGACTTATTACAAATATGAAGGAACGCCGTTAAGCGAAAACGACATTCGTGTGTATAATAACACAATAGAAACAGATGACAATAATGTGATAGTATTTGAAAAATATTACAAAAATAGTTCCTTTAGTGGTGCTGTTGAAATTTTTAAATTCAATCAAAAAGCAGAATTACTTGATTCAGCCTTTATAGATTTTAAAAATATAAGTTCTTACAGCCCACTAATTAAAAATCCTTTTGAGAATGATAGTTATGTTCTTGGAGGGTTTTATTTAAACGAAAATGATAACCTTTATCATTACAATGCTATTTTTATCAATGGGGATTTGGAGGTTACAAATGAAATAGATGTGAAAATTCCATATAACGACATTAGTCTTAAGAACTATCGAATACATTTTGTCAAAAATGAATTTTTGGTATGGTGCAGTTATAAAGAATATACAGATATGGTTACATATATGAGGATGGACATTTACGGCAATGTTCTTTCTTACCAACATTACGATTCTTTTGAGTTAGAAGAGATGTGTATTACCAATAATCCTTTTTTTGTGATAAGTGAAAATCCTCTTCGATATGGAGTGGTGTATTCTAAAATAATTTCGTATGATGATGGATGGTCAGAATCAGATGGTTCAAAACTCATAGCAATCTTAAACGAGAATCTGTTTACCATGGATATAAAGCATATAGAACAAGTGGAAAATTACAAATTTAGAAGTGTCGAAGAAACGCATGTTATTAGCTTAGATGAAGGTGAGTTTATTATGGCTAGCTCAGCTTTTGTTTATTCTGGGACAGATGTTTGTGTTACGATAACTAAGTTTGACAAGGACTTCAATATTATTGATTTATATACAACACCTCTCTATAACATAGGAGCATACGGGGTATATGTCAATGAGGATCTTTGTATAGAAAAAAGCGAGAGTGGCGGTGTGCATTTAGTGTGGAATTTAAAAGAAATTGGTAATAATATGTATTCTTCATACTCTTATTATCTTGACAGCAATTTGGATTTGAAATGGGAATGTAAATATGACGAATCTAAATCTTATGCCCCTTTCATATATGATATGCACGCACTCAAAAATGGAGACTTGATTCTTGTTGGCTGGGATATGCATACTAACAAATCATGTTGTTATATAATTTCAAGTTACGGCACGTCAGTTTCTGAATATTCAAACAACAATCGCCCTTACAGCTTCTACCCAAATCCAGCTAATGATGTTATCAACATCAGTTTCTCGCCAGATGTCAATGCAGAAAAAGTAGAGATTTACGGCTTAGACGGCAAACTCTATCACGAACAAAACTTCAATATGGAAACAATCAGCGTTAATAGCTTGTCAAACGGCGTCTATATGATGAAGGTTGTTCTCGATAATGGCACAACATTTAATGACAAGATTGTTGTAAAATAAGATTTTAAATATCAAGATTTCAGAACCTAAGAACCTCAGAAATTTTCTGGGGTTTGAGGTTTCTGAGATTCAGAATTTCTTAGATTCAAAAAAGGCTGCCTTAGGGCGGCCTTTTTTTGTTGTCTTGTTGACTTTTTTTTATTATCTTTGCAAGGACGCTTGTTTAGGTTGAAATTAATATTAAATTTTTACAATTATGATTTTTACACCGGAAAATGTACTCTTAATTGGAGCCCTGATTTGGTTCGTAAGTATATTGTTAAGTAAAACCGGATATAGATTTGGTGTGCCGGTGTTGTTGGTTTTCCTTTTGGTTGGAATGCTGCTTGGCGTTGATGGCTTAGGTATTAGATTCGACAATTATAAATACGCCCAGATTATTGGTATGGTGGCTCTTACTATCATTCTGTTTTCTGGTGGTATGGATACGAAATTCTCCGATATCAAGCCTATTCTCGGACCAGGTGTGGTGCTTTCTACATTAGGTGTTCTGCTCACTACCGTGTTTACTGGATTTTTTATCTGGGGTATTTCTCATGCTTTCTCGCATGTGATACAGATTCCTTTAACATTAGCTTTGCTTCTTGCAGCTACGATGTCGTCAACAGACTCGGCTTCGGTGTTCAATGTACTTAGATCTCAAAAGATGGGATTGCGTAGAAACTTGCAGCCACTGCTCGAGTTTGAAAGCGGAAGTAACGACCCGATGGCTTATATGCTTACCATAGTGATGATACAGGTTATACAAAGCGGCGGAGGCGATATTGATGTATGGAGTATTATTGTCAATTTTATTGTTCAATTCGGATTTGGCTTAGCTTTTGGTTTTGGCTTAGGCAAATTATGTGTATGGATTATAAATAAAATCAACCTTCAAAATAAATCTCTGTATCCAATCTTGATGCTCAGTTTTATTTTCTTCATTTTCTCTTTCACTAATTTGTTTAAAGGCAATGGCTACCTCGCAGTTTATGTCGCAGGTATCGTGATGGGAAATTGTAAGCTTACGGAAAACAAGAGTATCAGCTCGTTCTTAGATGGTGTCACTTGGCTCGTGCAAATCGTGATGTTCTTGGTTTTAGGTTTGCTCGTTAATCCTAATGATATGTTTAAAATAGCAGTGCCGGCATTGATAATAGCGGTATTTGTTATTATTGTTGGTCGTCCGTTGTCTGTGTTTCTCTGTCTCCTTCCATTTAAAGAAATAGGAAAAAGAGCTAAGATATTTATTTCGTGGGTCGGTTTGAGAGGAGCGGCTCCTATCATTTTCGCCACATACCCTGTAGTGGAAGGAGTTGAAGGCTCATCGCTTATTTTTAATGTTGTGTTCTTTATCACATTGACATCATTGCTTGTTCAGGGAACAACCATACCTAAAGCTGCAAATATGTTGAGATTAAGCATGAAAAAAGACGACGGTCCGGAAAACTTCGGCGTTGACATCCCTGATGAATTGAATACTATCTTGCAGCAAGAAGTTGTGAAAAAAGAGGCTTATCTCAGAGATTATCCTTTGAATGAAGGAACATTGGTTATGATTGTCGAACGTAATCAGAAATATATTGTGCCTAACGGAAAATTATTGCTCAAAAAAGGTGATAAGCTATTGCTTATTTCTGCTAAAAATGACGAGACACTCGAATCAAAGAAGACACATAATATGTTGGAAATGATTTCAATAAAACGCAGCAAAGAACGATAGAAATAAAAAAAATAATTTTTGTCGAAAATGATAAATTTTCAATCATTATTGTTTATTTTTGCAGAACGAAAAAATATAAATAAAAATAATAATTATGATAAGTTACAAAACCTTAGGACTTGTTAATACTCGTGAGATGTTCGCGAAAGCTGTAAAAGGCGGATATGCAATACCTGCATTTAATTTTAATAATATGGAACAGCTTCAAGCTATTGTTATGGCTGCTGTTGAAACAAAATCACCTGTTATCTTGCAAGTATCTAAAGGAGCTCGTGACTATGCTAACCAAACATTACTCCGTTACATGGCAGAAGGCGCAGTAGGTTACGCAAAAGAATTAGGCTGTGAAAAACCAGAAATCGTTCTTCACTTAGACCACGGCGACAGCTTCGAAACATGCAAGTCATGTATCGATATGGGATTCTCTTCAGTCATGATTGACGGTTCACATCTTCCATACGAAGAAAACGTGGCTTTGACAAAGAAAGTCGTTGAATATGCACATCAATTTGATGTTACAGTAGAAGGTGAACTCGGAGTTTTGGCTGGCGTTGAAGACGAAGTAAGTGCAGCAGAAAGTCATTATACAAAACCAGAAGAAGTTGTTGACTTCGTTACAAAGACAGGTTGCGACTCATTGGCAATTTCAATCGGTACATCACATGGTGCATATAAATTCACTCCAGAACAATGCACAGTAGATCCAGAGACAGGCAGACTTCTTCCTCCTCCATTGGCATTCGACGTATTGGCAGCTATCGAAGAACAACTTCCAGGTTTCCCAATCGTGCTTCATGGTTCATCATCAGTTCCACAAGATGACGTTGACACAATCAACAAATACGGCGGTAAATTAGTAGCAGCAGTTGGTATCCCTGAAGAACAACTCCGTAAAGCTTCTAAGTCAGCAGTATGTAAAATCAACATTGACTCCGACAGCCGTCTCGCCATGACAGCAGCAGTACGTAAGACATTAGCTGAAAAACCAGGCGAATTTGACCCACGTAAATATTTAGGCCCAGCACGCGAAAGCATGAAACAATTATACATGCATAAAATCGTTAATGTGCTCGGTTCAAATGATAAGCTTTAATTAGGATTTCATGGTTTCAGGAATTCAGGACTTCAGGGTTTAACCCAGAATCTTTCCCTGATTTCCTGAACTCCTAGAAATCGGGATGTAGCGCAGTCCGGTAGCGCGCTTCGTTCGGGACGAAGAGGCCGCAAGTTCGAATCTTGTCATCCCGACTAAAAAAGACCTTCGAGAAGGTCTTTTTTTAAGTCTATAAGACAACGAATCAATAAATCGACTTATACACCCATACACTCATAGACTCATAGACCCATAGACTCATAGACTTTAAAATGGATATAATATCATTACTTGCAATCAGCGTCGCTCTTTCAATGGACGCTTTTTCCGTTTCTATTTGCAAAGGCTTGGCAACAAAGAAATTCTCTGTCAAGACTGCACTGTTGTGCGGATTGTGGTTCGGCGGATTTCAAGCCTTGATGCCGATAATAGGATATTTCCTCGGAGCACAGTTTGAACATTTCATAACTAATATCGACCATTGGATAGCTTTCGGATTGCTTCTTGTCATTGGCATCAATATGATTAGAGAAGCCTTGTCGGATGACGAAGATGAAGACTGCGGCGATTCTTGCGGCTGCACAGGATTCAAAACGATGCTCATGATGGCAATAGCAACAAGCATCGACGCTTTGGCTGTAGGCGTTACTTTCGCTTTTCTTAAAGTCAATATCTGGTTCTCAGTGTTAGTGATAGGAATAACAACATTCTTGTTCTCTTTTGCAGGCGTCAGGATAGGAAATATATTCGGCTCGCGCTACAGCAAAATAGCTGAGATAACAGGAGGCGTAATCCTGATATTATTAGGATGTAAGATATTAGTGGAACACCTTTTCTTTGGTTAGGAATTAGGAGTTAGGAATTGAGTTTTTTTAAGACTACAAGATCACAAGACAACAAGTCGCTAAGTTTCTGAGTTTTTAAAGTAATTCCTGACTAATCAGACGTGTCAATGAGTGTTTGTTTTCATAGGAATCATTGACGCATCTCTACATCATTCCTAACAAAAAAATAGTTGTATTGGAAGAAATAAATCAAAATAGAGGAAATTAGGGGAAATTAAAGGAAAATTTCCCCTAATTTTTTTAAGTTGCCAAGTTTTTGAGATTCTGATTTTTTAAATAATAACTCATAACTCCTAACTCATTAGACGCTTCAATGTTTGTTAAATTAATAAGTATCATTGAAACGTCTCTACAAAAAAAAACTTGTAGTCTTGTAGTCTTGTTGACTTTTTTTCTATCTTTGTAAAATTCAAATATTTGTATTTTATGAAGAGAATTTTACTTGTAATATTTGCACTTATATCATTAAATGCTTTTTCACAACTCCAAGTGAAAGAAGGAAGTTTCAAATATCTTCCGGGCGGAGTAATAGAAGATAAGGAAACATATACCGACGGCAATGAAAGCCCGATGGCTTTGATAAAGATTTCTACTGAGAATATCCCAGAACAGGAGAGAATGCGTTTGGTGTTTACTGGCAACAGAGAGACGCAGATTCTGAAAGTGCCAAAGACCGGACAGATGTGGATTTATATCTCAGCCGAAGCCGCTACTTTCATAGATATAAAACACCCTGACTATGGAACTTATAAATATTATCTTCCTGAAAAATTATGCGACTATTGTAAATATGAAATGGTGCTACAGTATGTGAACAATAACAGCAGCAATACTTACATCTCTGTAGATTCAGAACCATCGGGAGCAGATATTTACATCGATGGAAAACATTACGGAAAAACACCAAACATCATAACCGACTTGCCAATGGGTAAGCATGAGATGAAGTTGGAAAAACAGGAATATAATCCTGTGACGAAGATATTTATCATTGAAGAAGGTGAGAAATTAAAATTCAATGAAACATTGTTAAGTGTTTATTATAAAGCAAGTGCTGTTGAGGACGATAAAGTAGTTGCTATAGAGAAAGAGAAACCACAAAAGAAAGAAAAACCTGAGAAGAAACCGGTAGAGAAAGTTAAGCCAGAAAAGAAAGCTGAAAGCCTGCCTAAAACAAGTTTCCTTACGTTAAATGCAGCATATTCCTTGGCACCACAGATGTCATTCGGCTTTACTTACGGACAAGTGAAAAAATTAGGTTGGTATGTGAGTGCGATGAGTAATTTCGGAACACGATTTACAGCTAAAGAATGGGACGATTTGATTTATATAGATGAAGCTATTGCTTCCGGCAAAAGCTCTAATGCACGTTTGTCGCTTACCGGAGGTTTGGTATGCAGACTCTTTGAGCCAGTATATCTTAAGGTAGGCGCAGGTTATGGCATGCGAGTGAAGTGTTGGGAACTTAATGATACCTGGTATGAATATCCAAGAAATTCATATAAAGGATTAGATTTGTCAGCAGGTCTTATGTTTAATGTAAAGGGCTGTACCATAAGCGCAGATGCGGTGACAACAGACTTTAAATATATGGAAGTTAAAATAGGTGTAGGATTGAATTGGAATTAATAAGCTATGAAAAAGACAATATTGATATTAAGCATAATGACACTTTTCTTTGCGGGATGCAGGAAAGATGATGTTTTCAAAGAAGGCGATGTTTTTTATAATGGTATTGCTCCTGATATTGCTCCAGAAGAACCAATATACCCAGAAGACTATCCAGATTATGAGTATGTTGTGAAAAATATTCTTTTGGAAAATTATGTTGGAGTTAAATGCGTTAACTGTCCAGCTGCTGGCGAATTAGCTCTCCAACTTCAAGAAAAATATCATCACAACGTTATCGTCCTCGGAGTTCACGCAGGTGATTTGGCTAACTTCCCTCTTTTCAACCTTAAAACTCCAGAAGGTGATGCATGGTGGAGCCAATTCAACTTCCAACAAAATCCTATTGGTACAGTCAACCGTAAGATGATTAACGGCGGTTATGCTTACGACTCTCCAATGTGGGCTGATGCTGTAGCAGAAGCTCTCCAAGAAGAAGCTGCTCTCGAAATGTCATCAGCTATCGTATATAACGAAGCAACACGAAAATTAAAAGTTGACATTACTTCAGAGTTTGTAGCAGAATTGCCTGACACTTACAGCCTCACTGTATGTATCATGGAAGACAGCATCGTTGGTATTCAACAAACCACTGAAGGTATGGTCAACGATTATGTACACCGTCATGTTTTCCGTACTACAATGAACGGCGCATGGGGAGAAATCATCAACAACACAGCTATAGCTCCTGGAGATGTAATTACAAAATCATACACAACAACCTTAGACACTGCTTACAACGCAGACCAATGCTATATCATAGCTTACGTTTCAAATAGCGACACTAAAGAAATCCTTCAAGTAATAGAGAAGAAGATAAAATAATCTGTCAGCATTCAGCAGAATTTGGCGACGGAAATCGGATGCGTATGTTGCTTATTAATTAGGAATTGAGGAATTTTAAGACAGCTCCGTCAGGAGCGGCAGTTCCCAGGCAGGTGATGAAGCACGTAGTGCGGAATCCCTGCAAAATAAGATGCAAAGAAAATCAAAGCGCCGAAGGTGCGACAGAAAACATCTCTGTCGTGCCTTCAGCACTTTTATATCAGTCCGGTCATGAATGCAGGGGTTCCGTGCTTCGCACTGCACCGCCTGCCTGGGAACTGTCGTCACTACGTGACTTTAGTTCTGGAAGCGGAAATCGGAGACGGAAAACGGAAACGGAGACGGATATCGGAGAAAAATACGTGAAAATACGTGCGATACGTGGGAAGTATGAAGTTCGTAGTGCGGAGTCCCTGCAAAAGTTTCTAAAGTAATGAAAAAAAACTCTTAATTCCTGACTAATCAGACGTGTCAATGAGTGTTTATTTTCATTGGAATCATTGACGCATCTCTACAATCACTCCTAACAAAAAAATAGTTGTATTGGAAGAAATAAATCAAAATAGAGGAAATTAGGGGAAATTAAAGGAAAATTTCCCCTAATTTTTTAAGTTGCCAAGTTTTTGAGTTTTTAAAGTAATTCCTGACTAATCAGACGTGTCAATGAGTGTTTGTTTTCATAGGAATCATTGACGCATCTCTACAATCACTCCTAACTCCTAACTCATAATTCCTA
>JAGBVS010000010.1 GCA_017630195.1 Bacteroidales bacterium
AGCAATTAAAAAAATCGACTCAAATTCGAGTCGATTTTTTTATTGCTATATTTATCATATCTTATTAGAAAAGGTAAACAAAACCGAATGAAGCAATTTGGCGAGTGTTAGCTCCAAGTCTGAATTCATCTGATTTTGTCGCTATACCAATAGCAGAAGTTGTCTTTGTGTGATTATAATTTATACTTAACAATCCTATTTCTGTAGTAAAAAGAATATGATCGTTAAACCTGTAGGTCAAACCTGGAATCAATCGACCTCCGATAGCAAATGTTTTATCACCGTTTATAGCAACTGCATCACCAATTTTTGTCTTATCATTGGACACACTAATTGGCATTTTTGCATCAACGTATAATGTTATCTTATCAAATCTTGCGTAAGCATAACGGAAGAAAGGTCCGAAATCGAAAGTGTTAGTGAAATCTTTTGACAAATCCTTTTTTCCTGAAGAATATGCATAACCCAAACCAAGACCAAAGCCATAGCTTTTACCAGGAATCATATAACCGACAGCTGGAGTAACAGAAAATCCATTATATCTAGGATCATAATCTGTTTCGTGATTAACATAAACAGTCTTACTACTAGAATGACTTGCACTGACAGAACCTGCAACGAAAAACTGAGCATTAGATACTAAACCTAACGCAACAAAAACCAAAACGAGTAAGAATTTCTTCATTTAATAAAATTTAAGTTAATATTCAATTTGTAAAATAATGATAATCAATAAAATAAAAACAACAGACTATCACTCACAAAAGTACAAATAATTTCAATCGAGCATAAAGATAAGAGAAAATAATTTTCTATTTTTGCTCATACAAACACATCATACTTATGTCCAAGAAAATTACTCTTATAATTTTTACAATATTATTTTCCGTCAACGCTTTTGCCGACAATCCCAATGTTCCCACAAAACTATATTTTGGTCATAATGAATTATATAAAAAACCGAACTACGCATACAATCCGCACATCATCAAATCAAAATACGATTATTCCGATATCACACTTTCAATAACCCGAGGATGTAACAGCGATTACGAAAGAATATGCGCCATTTACAAATGGATATGCGACAATATCAGTTACGACACCGAATATGAAATATACGATGCTGACCATTGCTTCGACAAAAGGAAAGGCGTCTGTCAGGCTTATTGCAATCTCTTCTACTATATGGCAAAATCCATCGACATAAGAGTTGAAATAATAAATGGAATAACAAAGGATTTTGACGGAAATATAGGCGACGGTCACGGATGGATTTTCGCCTACACAGAAAACAACTACGGAATATTATTAGACCCAACTTGGGGTGCTGGTTCGGTCAACGGATACGAATTCACAAAAAGCAACGACTGCTGGATGTGGTTCAACGTATCACCCGAATGGATGATTCTAAGTCATTTCCCTAAAAACAATTCATACCAACTTATCGACAGTCCTATCTCATACAATAAATTTATATCTTTAACTCCAGCAAACTCACTATGGATTAGTTACGGACTGAATGGCGAAGACATTTACGACATGATTATGAACGACAAATTAACATTGCCAACATTTTATTCTGGCGGTGAAGGAAAATTCCAGTTTAAAGAACTCCCATTACGAGAATCTCTCAAAATAGGTCACAAATATTCCCTACGTATCCAAATGCTAACTGACAATATGATTGGAATTGCAAATGGCAATAGCGTCATATATAAAAATGATAAATGGAAACATGAGGGCGATAACATATATTATATTGAGTTTACACCTCGTAAAGAAGGCACACTAACTTTCTGCATACATGACCACGACGACGTTTGGTCAAATATGATTAGTTACACCATCGACACTCCTACCGATAAAGATTGGGATATGCTAAAACAACATTATCCACTCGACATTCCATTAGTCCGAGACGTTAAAAATGTATATGAAAAAGAGTGGGAAAATGCTGGAATTGACAATCACAAACTTCTGGAACTCATTGAAAAGCACAATGTCAAAGAACTACCAGTCATTTACAACAACATGGGAGCTAATCTCAAAATCATATCAGTTCCAATGACAAAGAAACTCAACATAGGACAATCATACACATTTTGCATACAACCTCGTACCGGATGCAATTGGACTATTGTACACAATGACAAATGGTATAATGATTGGGAAATTAGCAACTCCGGCATCTATACAATAACCATCACACCAAACGAAAACGGAAGTTTAATCATTTATGTACAAAACAATCAAAACGAACAATATCATAGTTGCATCAGATACGATGTAGAATAGCATTAACTTGAATTTCTTTTAGAAAGCAGCAAATAAATCCTACATTCTAAACATCGTCGCCTTCTACAATAATATTTATACATAAAGAGAGCAGCTTGTGTTTGAAATGCATTCTGAAACACCACACCACATCCATTGAAGTTTCTTATTATCACGTTATCTTCTGCTTCAATGTTTTCCAAATAAGTCATCGCTCTTTCTTTATAGCTCTCCAACAAGTGAAATTGTCCATAATAAAACAGCATCGGCACTATTGCATTTATCAATATGGAATCTATAGCTGACTTGCCCAGCGACTTCCTCTTCGCATATTTTGACACCTTATCAAACTGAAAATGATTATCCCAATAAGAGTTCAACTCAACATCAAACAATTGTATTATCTCATCCAATCCAACGGAATCGCGTATTTTAGAAAACATATTACCATTATTGATAATAATCCTGGCAAGCTGCGCAATCCTTATCGTGGGAAAATTTGGCGGTCTTAACCTGAGAAATTTCCAATTAGACACAGGCATGACTTTCAATCCAAACTTGGATTTCAGCATTTTAAAATCCCTTTTCAAAAGCGAAGGATAATCTTCTTCAAAATCTTTTTCAAGAAAGCCAGCACAACCGAACAACATTGATTCAACATAGACTTCATTGTCAATATGTTTCAAAAGAAGATTTAACGGAAGTATCCTTGAGAGATATTCAAATGAATCGTTGTTAACCTTAAAACCAAAATACCGCATAAGTCTTTGGTAGAAAGTCTGTTCCCAATCATAATTACTATTCTGTAATTTGAAGTTCAAGTCGTTACATTCATTTTCAAGATGTTCGACAAGCATTCTATCCAACCAAGAAACAATAGTAAAACTCTGAACACCACCAATGAACTCTTCGCATGGAATCCAATTTTTAGAATTGACGAACTTATTATAATTATGAAACAATGATTTATCAAATTTATCTTTTATCTCAAGAGTCGGAATCTTAAGTTTATCTGTATCGCATTCATACACAACATGAAGAATTACATTATTATAATTATCATCATATTGATGCTTATGCTTGAACCAATCTGATGCACGCACATGAATCTCTACCTGCCCTGCCCACAACGTCCCTCCAATTTTAACACGAGCGTTAATAAAATCAGCACCAGCATCAAAATTGCGATTTCCTACAGAAACAACATTAATCTCATCACCATCGGTCGTCTTCAAGTCGAGACTCAATAGCCTATTCTCCCACAAATAATATAAAAATTCCTCTTTCATATTTCGTCTCATAAAGTTTGGACTTCAAAATTACAAAAGCGAAATGCGGTTTGTCAAGAAATTGAAAAAGAAATTTATGCGTTTTAACAATTATTAACAAAAAATCAATAAAAATTAAGTTTTTATGTTAAAATAAATTAAGAATCAAGGAGTTTTCTTTTCTTCAAACCATGTTGCTGGTATTTTCTTTAAATCTTTTAACATATAAACGAACACATATTTTGCAGGTTTTCCGCAACGTTCAATAGTGATAGTATCAGTTGGGACAATTTCCTTAAAATAAGGTTTAAGATATTTGTTAGGTTCATAATAATCGAAGCTTTCCGTCAAGAACCAATAATCCTCGCCAAGTTTCAAATCACCTCTTTCTTTATTGATCCACGCATATTTATGAATCTCACCAGGATTTCTAAAACCATACATATCGATTCCCAAAGGATACGCCACATAATAATCAAGATTTGCCAAAGGATACCATTTCAAAGCAATCATACCGTCACTTTCCTTCATTTCTCCTTTTAAAATAATTTCCTCTCTAATTTCTTGAAACTCAGGTCTTATCTTACGCCAACCATACATATCAAGAGTAAAATCGCCCTCTCCATAACGTTGAATCGTTTTTGATCTCTCAGAAAAATTCAAAGGAATAAATCCCGTTTTAATCTCAGCAACTCCTAATATCAATACAAACAAAAGAACAGACAAAGACGTAACTATTGATTTTGGAATAATCAAATAATTATCTTTAATCTGATATTTATCAGAAAGTTGTGCTGCAACAAAAATCAATAATAAAACAAAAGAAGGAGATGTCCAATGAGGCAAAATTTGTCTTGTCAAAGAAAAGAACCAAAATAGAATTATCAAAGGCAAGGTCAGACATAAAATCAGTCGCTTAGGCATATCAGAAATAAACTTATTTCCTTTAACCAAAGCAACTAAAGCAATGATTGTCAACACATAATTAACAGGATTATTATAAGCCAACTCACCAACCAATTCTGCCAAGAAATATTCAGGATGGAACTCACCGAAGAAACCGACTCTATTTCCGTGGAAAGTAAAACTAATGAATTCATTATTTATATTCCACATCAAAACTGGAATCATACAAACCGCTGATATCAAAGCAGATAAATATAGAAATGGATTTTTGAATTCCTTTCTTGAATAGAGAATTATATACAAACCTATTCCAAGCCAAATAAAAACACCAGAATATTTTGACAACATCGCCAATCCAGCGAAAAGTCCGGCAAGAATCAGATGCTTATTTTTTTCATTTTGAAAATATCTAACAAACTGTAATACAGCGAGAAATGTAAATATGCCAAGAGGAGTGTCTGGTAAAATAAATATTCCCGTTATCACAAAAGCATAAATCGAGGCAGTATATAACAAGGCTGCATAAAAACCCGTCTGCACATTCTTCACTTGTTTGCCAATCAAAAATACGAGATAAGTATTGATTGTCATAAATATAACAGAAGAAAGTCGTAAGAAGAACTCACTTGTAAAGAAGAGATTACAACTAAAAAGCTGCATCATAAGACCCACCATAGGCGGATGGTCAAAGTGACTCCAATCTGGATACATCGCATAAGTCCAATAATACACTTCATCATTACCAAATTCAATAATAGATGCCAAAACACCTCTTAACAAAGCACTTACCGACAACAATAAAATCAAATATTTATTTATCTCATTCTCTCTTATCTTCATCAACTTCTTCCTTTTTATTTGTTAATAAATATCTAACGAAAAATATTACGACAAATACATAAACAATTCTCATAAGCCAAGTTCTCTCCTTCATCATTTCCGACATTGAAGGATCAAAAAAATATTGGAACTGATGACGAACTATAGGATTGAGATAAATTATCGTTCCATCATCAAAATTCATTTCAACTCTTATATACGAGTCATCTTCTTTAAAAACGTAAGAAGCCTTACATTCATCAGGATATAATTTTTCTTTAATGACGCCATTTTGTCCAATAAATTGTATGACTTTTATCTCTTCCGTTGCCTCAAAAATCAAAGTGTCGTTACTTAAAGTCACTGATTTCAATTCCGGCAAGTCTGATTTTCCTTCTAAATATCTAATTGCGTATGAATCACCATTTTTCAACGAATTTATAATTTTTTCCTTATCATTCGCTTCGGCATTTACCACATTTTTATAAACATATTCAACTTTATTTAAGACTAATTTAGAGCCCGATGCCAAAATATTAATGCGGTGTCCTGATGAAAGAGCCATATCCCAATGATAGAAATAATTACCGTAAGGAGAAATCACTTCCATCAATCTATAATTATCCAAATGCTTAATTTCACGCTGTTTAAATCCAGCTTCAACATTCGTAGGAATAACCAATGAAGATGTTTTGTTCAATCTGTTAATATCATATTGCTTGAAATGAATGTTCTTATAAAAAGGATAATCCAATTTCATTTTGGATTGATAATCCACACAAAGGTAATGAGTTGGGAACAAGCCAAAACCATATTCGTATGTTGGAATCAAGTTGTCATTTCTCAAATCGATATAATTCCAATTTACATCTGTTAAATTCTGATAAGGATTGTTAATAAAGTTACCCGAAAAAGGTTTAGGATCTTCAAATCGATATGTTGGTGCAAACATATATAAGGTCACGAAAAAGAGCGTGACAATTCCCGCCAAACCGCCAAGGAAATAAAGAAAAACATTGCCATTTTTGCAAAGATTTTTCGAACCATCTGATTGTCGTTTTTGTTTTTCCATAAATACTTTTGAAAGTGCAAATATAATACTAAAAATGGACTTTAACGAATCATATTTTTTTGTATTTTTGCTAAAATTTATAACCTAATTTAAAATAAAAATATGGATTCAAATCCTAATGAAAATATAATTGAAAAAGTAACCAACAAAGAATATGAGTTTGGCTTTGTAACTGATATTGAGACAGATTTTGCGCCTAAAGGACTAAACGAGGACATCATCAGACTCATTTCAGCAAAGAAAGAAGAACCAGAATGGTTGCTTGAATTTCGCTTAAAAGCATATAGACACTGGTTGACGATGAAGCAGCCTACATGGGCACATCTCAACATCCCTCCTATTGACTATCAAGATATTATATATTACGCAGCACCTAAGAAGAGAAAAGAACTTCAAAGTTTAGACGAAGTTGACCCTGAATTGTTAGACACTTTTAACAAATTAGGAATTTCTTTAGACGAGCAGAAACGACTCACAGGCGTTGCCGTTGACGCTGTTATGGACAGCACTTCAGTAAAGACCACATTCCAAGACACTTTGTCGAAATACGGAATCATTTTCATGTCGTTCAGCGAAGCTGTCAAGCAATATCCTGATTTAGTTAAGAAATATTTAGGAACCGTAGTTCCTTATACCGACAATTTCTTCGCAGCATTAAACTCTGCTGTATTTAGCGATGGTTCATTCTGTTACATTCCTAAAGGCGTACGCTGTCCGCTCGAGTTATCGACATATTTCCGCATCAATGCTGCCAACACCGGACAATTTGAACGCACACTCATCGTAGCGGAAGAAGGCGCATACGTAAGTTACATGGAAGGTTGTACCGCACCACAACGAGATGAAAACCAGCTCCATGCAGCTATAGTTGAAATCATAGCAGAGACTGATGCAGAAGTAAAATATTCAACAGTACAAAACTGGTATCCAGGCGACAAAGACGGCAAAGGCGGCATCTACAACTTCGTAACAAAACGAGGCATCTGCCGCGGCGACCGCTCCAAAATATCTTGGACACAAGTCGAGACTGGTTCCGCAATCACTTGGAAATACCCAAGCTGCATCTTGAAAGGCGACTATACCACAGCCGAGTTCTATTCTGTTGCTGTGACAAACAACTACCAACAAGCCGACACCGGAACCAAGATGATTCACTTAGGCAAAAACAGCCGAAGCACAATCATATCAAAAGGCATATCAGCAGGTTACAGTCAAAACAGCTATCGTGGATTGGTACGCATCGCTCCTAACGCAAGCAACTGCCGCAACTTTTCACAATGCGACTCCTTGCTCCTCGGCGACAAATGCGGCGCTCACACATGGCCATATATACAATGCAACAACGACACAGCAATACTCGAACACGAGGCTACAACATCGAAAATTTCTGAAGACCAATTATTCTATTGCAACCAAAGAGGCATCGACACAGAGAAAGCAATTGGTTTGATTGTCAATGGTTACGCAAAAGACGTCTTAAACAAACTTCCGATGGAATTCGCCGTTGAAGCACAAAAATTATTGTCAATCACATTGGAAGGCAGTGTCGGTTGATGTTTTAACTTAAAGAAAATTAATAGTTATGTTATTCGAAATAAAAAATTTACATGTCTCAGTAGGAGGCAAAGAAATATTAAAAGGTTTTAATTTAAGTGTCAATG
>JAGBVS010000071.1 GCA_017630195.1 Bacteroidales bacterium
GGAAGGTGAAAAAATGAGTACGTGGAACAACTGGCAAGTGCGTGCAGGCCGTGGCGGTGTCTGTGATTTTCGGGCTAATTATGATTTTTACTTTAAGTGGCTAACAAACAAGGTCATGAGCTGCTTCATCATTCGAGATCATGACAAGTCTGAACGAACAAAAAGTATCAACTGGGATTACTTCAAGCTGAATTGCATACTGGATGGAGCTATATGTATAACCGATTTTGACGGAAAGCTGTACGCCTGCATTGGTAATCGTGGCGGCGAGCCTGACGAATATTATGTTCCAACTATCTTCACGATTGCCAATCCGATATTAGGAAGCAAGCAAGTAAAAATTGGTGTGGACGGTGTAGTGATCTACAACACAAAGATTGATCAGTTTATGTTCACGGGCAATACGCCAATATTTGAAACAGGTTTGTATGATCTGATTGCGCAGACTTCTGCGCTACTCGCAGACAACATAATTTCAATTAACTGCTGCCAGATCAATGCACGTGTCACAACATTTTTTACAGCAGATTCGACAGCGCAGGCCGTAGCCGGTGAAGAAATTCTGAAGAAACAGTATGCAGGTAAGCCGTATCAGATTCTAAGAAGTAATATCTTAGAAAAGATAACTGTGAATCCGGTGAACAGCTCTGCGCAGGGGCAGAACATAACTGAACTTGTTGAACTTCACAACTATATTATAGCGAACTTCTTCCAGTCAATCGGAATCAAAAGCAATAACATAATGAAGCGTGAACGCCTGATAAGGGATGAAATTGAAAGTCAGGATGACTTCTTGCAAGTATCAGTATTAGAAATACTGTCTTCGTGGCAAGCCGGCCTTGATGAAGTAAACGCCATGTATGGAACATCTTTGACGGTTGAATTAAATCCAGTATTAATTGCAGAGCTGATGCAGCAGCTGGACGGAACAGCTGAACAGGAAGAAGCTGCTGCTGCCGGTGACGGTGAGCCTGAAGCAGAGCAGGCAGAAGAAGCAATTGAAGAAGCAGCTGCTGAACCTGAAGAAGATGCTGCTGAAGATCAGAGCGAGGAAGCAGCAGAAGAAGCTGCTGCCGGTGACGGTGAGTCTGAAGCAGAGCAGGCAGAAGAAGCAGCTGAAGAAAATACTGCCGAAGATGTAATTGAAGAAATAGAGGATAAAGAAGAAGTAATTGAAGATCTTGTTGACCTAATCAATGACAAGGAAGAATCTGAAACGGAAGAAGGTGAAAACGATGAGCCAGAACCTACAAAGGAAGATCCAGAAGCTGACCTTGATTGAAGATTGGTACGAAAACCGAATAGGGGTTACACGATATCTTGAGTATATTTTTTCAAATGCTATGGGAGTTTCTAATATTTTCACAAGTATCTATGTTGCAATTCGTAACAACCCACAGAACGCTTCACAAGAAGCACAAGAAACATTTACGTATTACAATGTCGGCTTTTCAGATTCAGATATTGCCGCCTATTTCAATACCCGATACGGGGCGAACTATCTGTACTATAACTATAATGATAGTAGTGATCTTGCAGCATTAACTACTAAGCTATCATCAATCTACAATGCGAACAAGTACAAGTACATGAAGCTGATTGAAATAATGGGGTACAAATACAACCCATTATATAACGTTGATGGTATAGAGCTTTACGGGAACGCTGAAAGCCTCGGCGATAGCAGCAGCACAAGGCAGCCTTCCGGCAAGATCAAGACCACAACAGGAACGGAAGAAAACAACGTCATTAAAGAAACTACAAGCACTAACTATGTGAATCCGTATGATGATACGGCAGCGGCTACAAGGATTGAAAGTCAGAACAAAAACAGTCCGATCACATCAATTCAGGAATTCACTGACAACTATCAAGAAAAAAGTGAAATGCAGCATAAGCCTGCAATGAATTATAAATATGATAGTGAATCAGGAAAATGGATCGAAGATCAGCCGTTCGTGGTGGCTGCTGCTGATAATGCTTTTGGCGTTGAGTACAAGGGAGCTGAACGTTATTATGCCGAAAAGCGTATCCGGCAAGGAAATATTGGTGTCACCAAGTCACAAGAACTTGTTTCAGCACAGCGTGACGTTGTGAAATTCAATATCCTTGAAGAATTTTTCAGGGATATCGAATATGATTTAATAGTAGGAATCTACTAAAGAAAGGAAGTTTTATATGAAAGTTAATCAGATTGCAAGTATACTGAATACACTGAATGAAGTAATGGTAGGCACTGAAGCTGTATTTTCTGATGATTTATCAAATATAGTTGATGCCGGTGCTGCCGTTCTCGATTACACTTCAGCTGCGAACGGTGCAAATTTTGATAATTATATCGGAAAGTTAATTGATCAGGTCGGCAGAATTATTTTTGTGGATCGTGCATACACATCACAAGCCCCTGATATCATGAAAGACTCATGGGAGTATGGTAGCATATTAATGAAGGTACGTGCTGAATTGATGGATGCTAAGAACAACAGCACATGGCAGCTTGGCGAAATTGAAAACGGAACAGGCCTGTCAAACGATCAGGATGCAGGCGGTACACCTATCACACCTTCACGCCTTGACCCGTTCGTGCTGAATAAGCCGAACGTGAATGCAAAATTCTATAATAAGCGTGTTACTTATGAAGTTCCTATTTCCCTTGCACGTGAGCAGTTGAAGGAAGCCTTCAGAAGTGCTTCCGAAATGTCAAGATTTTTTGCAATGATCGAAAACAGAATCAGAACAAAGCGTATTTTATGCACTGATGCACTGGTAATGGCTACAATCAGAAATCTGATAGGAAACAAGGTTGCAAGCGGTAAAGCTATAAATATTCTGCCGTTGTATAATGCAACAGTTGCAAGCCCGATTCAGGCTGCTGATTTTTGGACAAATCCTGAAGCAATACGTTACGCCAATAAAACTATAAGCTTATACAAGAAGTACATGGCTGCTGCAAGCACACTGTACAACGAAGGAAACTATATAACCTATACCCCTTCTGACCGTCTGAAAGCTGTATTTCTGGCTGAATTCGTGAAGGATGCTGAAGTATATCTTTATTCCGACACGTTCCACAACGAATATGACAAGATTGACGGATATTCAGAAGTCGGATATTGGCAGGGCAGCGGCGAAGACGATTCATTGTCTTCCAGAAGCACCGTTATGGGAACATTCGTAACTAACGATGAAAAGAATATCAATGGTGGCATAGATGGAGTAATAGCAGTTCTTTTCGATGAAGAAGCTGCTGCCGTATGTTGTGAAAATGATCGTGTTACAAGCATCTACAACCCCAGAGCAGAGTATACAAACTACTTCTACAAGTGGGATGCGCTTTATATGAACGATCTTGAAGAAAACTGCGTGGTATTTTATGTATCAGATTCCACCGTTGCCGGCGCACTTCCTACAACAGCACCGGCTTCAAGTAACACGCCTATAACTATAACTCAATGGAACACAGATTATGCAATTGCTGATAGCCCGTATAGCGTGTGGGATGATACTACTGAACAGTATGTTGCACTTACAGCTGACGATAAAACAACAGCTGCCGGCTATGACTGGACAAAGTATGCAGGCAAATCATACTTATATACACCATCTACCTAATAACACGATAACCGACAAGCCGCAAGTATTGCTTACTCTCCTTTACTTGCGGCTTGCTTCAAAATGAAAGGACGATGAATTATGAAAACAGGATTAAAACAGAAACATAGTACCCTGCAAGACTTAATTGATCAGCTTCAGACGAACGGAACAATAACACATACTGATAGCAGCGGATCATACATAATTGTGAATGGAATCCGTGTATATGTGCAGGCTTCAGAACCCGTTAACGCTCCGACTGGATCAATCTGGATCGGGGGCTGATAGTATGGGATATGTAAAAACGTATCGTAATTCAAAAAATCTTTTTGATAAATCAACAGCCGAAATTTATGAAGGAACAAATGTAGGAACGGATGAAGCGAAATGGAACAAATATTCTGGTACTGGAAAAACAATCCGAATTGCCGTGTCACCTTCTACAACTTACAGCGTTTCAATTGATTCAAGCATTGAAACTGTGGTTTTTCGTGCATTACTTATAGCGACTAATGCAACGCCGGAAAGCGGTTCTCCTGTTGACGGTACATCTGTAATATCTTCATCAACTGACAATACCGGAACTTTTACAACTGCTGCCGATACGCTATATGTAGTTATGCAATTTACAGCTGCCGTTTTTGATGAGTGTGTAGACAGTCTTATGCTTGTAAGTGGCGGCGTACCTTACAGTTACGAAACATACAACGTAACAGCATGGTATGATTTCTGCAAGAAGAAGACTGCAACCGGATGGGCTGACAGTACAGCACAAAAAGCACCGTTTTAAGGAATGATCTTATGAAAAAAAAGAGTTCACAGTTCTGGGAAGCGGAGAAGCTCCTGAAGGAAAAGCCGAACGCAAGATACTATTTCATTCTTTCAGGCCGTTCCCGTGGTAAGACATATAGTGTGCTGCGTAATGCCTTAACGGATCAACAGAAGAAAAAAGGTATGTTTGCATACATAAGAAGACATGATGAAGATATCAAGCAGAAGAACCTTCAGGAACTTTTTTCACCGCAGAACATTTCTAAAATCACAAAAGGCAGCTTTAACAAAATTGCCTTCTGGCGTGGCTTCTTCTACTTCGAGCAATGGGAAGCGAACGAAGAAACAGGAATACTTGAAAGAGTTGCAAAGAATCCAGAGCCGTGCGGCGTTGCATTAAGCTTGAACACATGGGAACGTGACAAAGGTCAGGATATCGGAGCTGCTTATGGTGGCTTTAAAAATATCATTTTCGATGAAGCAATTACTGGAATGAACTACCTTGCAGACGAATTCCAGAAGTTTAAGAACGTAATATCAAGTCTTGTCAGAACAAGAACGGAACAAGATACTAAAATATGGTTTCTGGCTAACCCCTTATCAAAATGGTGTCCGTACTTCCCCGAATTAGGCATAACAAAGGAAATGATAAAAACGCCGAACAAGCGGTATGAAATCAAGTATCCGGACACGAACATGACAACAGTCTTCGAGTATATCGGAAGCCCTGAAGAAGAAGCTGCTGCAAGCGCACAAAGCAAAGTTTTTGAAACGTTCTTTGCTTTTCCGAACAGTCAAGGCAAATCGAAAAGCATAACAGAAGGATTCTGGGAACTGGAAGACAGCTGCCATCTGCCTTCTACCGTGTACAAGAATAGCAGCAGAATATTTCAAGTATTCATGTACTTCGGTGAAGAATGGATTCGTGGTGAAGTCATGAGGTATAATGAAAATGACACATATTATGTTGTGTGGTCACCTTCTCGGCAGCCGAAAAAAGGCGAATATTACTTCATTCTGAACGCCGTTCCAGATCGCTATGCAATTGTAGGAACTCGCACCGGCCATCCTTATGCGGAGCTGATCAACAAGATCAGCCGCACAAATCAAATCTATTATTCTGATAATAGTGTTGCTGACTTGTATCACGGTTTTATCAAGGAAGCAAACAAGATTGTGAGGTGATTATGTGGATGCTATAACAATTGAATTTTACAAAACAACCGATGATCCGAAAAAAATTGATAAATCTATGTCCCAGATAGGCAGCGGTCAGACTACGCTTGCAGCAACTATCAATAATTTAGCTGATAGTATCACGCTATTATCACCGGTTTTTATCGTAAAATCGAATAATCTGTATTTTACAGCTACACATATTATGTGTGCTGCAATGGGAAACAGATGGTATTTTATTAATGATATCATTCTTTTGACAGGCGGAAAAATGCAGATCAATTGTAGTATTGACGTACTTAAAACTTATGCTGCTTCAATAATAACTTGCCCTGCCTGCATTACCCGTGCGGAGCTTGGAAGCCCGACTTATGTTCCAGACAGTAAGCTTCCGGTCAGAGCAGCAGATAAAAAACTTGAAGTATCTACTTTTCAGGGCGGTTTCACGCCTGATTTTAATAACAATAATATCATAGTATCAGTATATTAGGGGGTGAAGCTATGTCAGTTAATGTTGATATCTGGGGCGCATTGATAGAAAATGAAGACTGGAAAGCAGTCTTCGGTGATTCATGCCGATTAACGCAGACAGTCGGAACAACGCTTCAGACAGGCAATGATAAGCGGCAGCCATTAGATAATTCTGTTTGTCTTTTCGGCTTCGGCCTGAATTCGCCGTTTCAGAATACTGAATTTGTTTCGTGGGATTTTACAAATGAAGAACTTGTTTCAATTAAGCCATTCCGAAATACCGTTATCCCGTGGGCGTTAGGTGCTACAACAGGAACTACATATGCAACAGATGCGATTGAATCCCCTGTTGATAATCCTGTATGGGGTAATACATTCAGGTGGCTGACTCCCTATCCTGATACTGCCGAATACGATGAATACTTAGGAAATAATATATCAGTCAATCGATATATTACAGACTTTGATTATCAGCAGAAATTTCTTGTACTGATCCGTGCAGTATGTATGTTAGATCATACAGAATCCGGTATAACTTATCATTATGGTGACTTAACCGGATGGATCACTGTGCCGGAATGGCTTACAAGCGGCAAGACACATTATTCTAACATTTGCAAAATTATCCTTGTTCCAAAAACATACAGACAACTTTACAGTGATGGCTATTTTTCGCTATTTACCAATATTCCATTTGATATTAATGTTATATATCCGGAATCAGACCCACATTATAATAAGCAGCTGCTTCCGAAAGATTGGTATGCGTACAGGCTTCAAAGCGTTCCAGAATTAACCTACAATAATTCAAATTATGTTCCTTTGGGTTTTACAATCGCAGGCGGATATTACTCCAATGTAGTTGATGTTCGTGACAGGTGGATGCCATTTTTTAAACCGCAAGTCGGTGACTGGCAAGTACATGATGTAATAAATAATGGTGTCTGGTCAGCTCGTTTCGCTGCTTATGATCCGCACACAAAAACCAATGATGAAATTATAGACGATATAGCGCATATCGTTGCGCACATGGGAACATTTTTTATCTTCGATCCAACAAAAAGCAGCGCAGATAATGACGATCCAGATGTTTTCTTGGGAATCCTTGCAGATGGTATCAGCACCGGCAATTATACAAGGGGCGAAGAAAACAGACTTTCAGAACAATTCGACTGGGGAAGCCCGACTGAAGCCGGCTTCGATCCGGCTTCAATCAGTGATAGTCTGATCATTGATACAGATGGTTCTAAGCTTCAAGTGCCGCTTTTTGCTTCCTTTTCCGGCTACTATTATATCATGGGCGGAAGTCGCTTCCGTGAAGTCTGGGAATTCATAAACGATAGTTTTCATGATGAATACGCAGAGCTTCAAGCACGCATTGATTTCTGGAAAACAAAGTATGATATTGATCCAATGTCAGACGATGTTACGATAGCACAAAAGGCAGTTGAATGGGCGAAAGAACGCATTGACTGCTTGCAAGGTGTTACAACCGGCATAGGACAAGACCCGAACACAGCTATCAAGTCAATTCTGTGTTTTCCATTTGATCTAACTCCATATATAGCGACAGAAGACGGCTATTTTAAATGGGGATATAACACAGTTCAAGGCCTGCAAGATAATATTTTCAAACGTGTGACCGGCAGCAAGTCACAGTTCTGGGTGAGCGGTGGAGAACTTGACACTACTTTAGGAACTGGAACTTATGTCGGCAAGACACGAAGTTTTCTTGATTACGCACCGTACACTACATCACAGCTGTATATACCTTATTGCGGCTGCGTAAATATCGAGCCGGATATCTATGTAGGCAAGACACTAAATGTGCGCTATCTGGTTGACTGGATAACCGGAGCTTGCACAGCTCTTGTCTATGCTAATAATGATATCATAGATCAGATATCCGGACAGATGGCGATCACAGTCAGCTTATCAAATCTTGATACTGTTAATTACATGAATAGTATTTTTCAGGGAAATCAATCTTTCAAGCTTGCGAAATCAAGTGTATCAAGCGTTCTGGGCGGTGCTATTTCGGAACTGTCTAAGGATCAGCAGTCAAGCTTAGGAAGATCATTCAGCATTGCTTCTGGAATTTCAAATGCAGAAGTAGCACTGGAAAATGCAAATTATCAGCTTGCGACTGCTCCAGTGAACTTCAAGCAGATCATGCAGGGCAGCAGCTTTATAAGTACCGGACTTGATCAGCGTGTGCGCTTATACGTTTACAGGCCGATTAAGATTGATGGCAGCGAGATCAAGCATAATACTAACTGGGGCTTGTATGGTCATACTACCGGCCATGCTTGCATTATTAATAGCAGCATATCAAATGCAAATATTTCTGGATTCTGTGTGGCGAATATTGATACTTCAGGCATAGCAGCAACAGCAACAGAAAAGGAAATGATAAAGACTTTACTTGCAAGCGGCGTATACGTTTAAGCAATATATACAATAATAAAAAGCCATATTTGTGCAAATCGCAGAATATGGCTTATTTTTTTTTTTTTGGTGTATGCCATTGACTTATAGGTCAATGGATGGTATAATATAATCAAGGAAAAACACGTGACCGCCCGAACGGGCAAAGGAGAATATTATGAGAATATATTATTTAGTTCACATTTTAGTCACACGCAATATCGGCAATTATGAGTGGGAAAAAGCTTTTATCAGCTTAGAAGAAGCTAAAGCTTTTAGAGACGAAATTAACAACTATCATGACCATGACAATATTGTAAAAAGAGATTCTTATGCTTACAGAATTTCTACACATTGCTTTAAAAATGATTCAAATGCTTTCATTTTCGCACATGAATACGGCCTTGTATGAAGGGGGAATGATTATGAAAATCACAAGATACACAATTAACGGTCATAAGGCAGAATTAATTGAAACAAACACTTTCATTGACAAAGACGGTTATGTCAACATTCCTGCTGATTTTGATTCAACTGACGAATATTTTGAAGCGTACTTTGAAAGCCTGCCAGAAGATTTCGACTGGTCAGCAACTTACATTGATTAAGGGGGCGTAAATATGAAAAAGTATTATCTTGATAAGGTTACAGCCGGAACAGATTCAAGCTGCTTGGTTTTTGAGATCGATACACAGAATTCGGAAGAAGTCGAAGCCATTAACGAAAGAATTGAAAAATGGAACGGATATTCTTTCACAAATGACGAGTATACAACAACAACTTCTATATCAGAAATCACAGCTGAAGAAGCAAAAAGCTACACAATTCTGAAAGCAGCTGATTATTTCCCAGAACTCGCACATAATTAAGCCACAGCAGCCCACAGTGAAACGGGGAGTATAATTATACTCCCCCTTTGAAATAGGTCTTAAAACGCATTTTAAGGCTTATTTGAAAGGGGGTAAAAAAATGGAAATGTCAAAGAGTGATTTTGAAAATATTGTCTTTGAGTTTTGTGAATCACATTATGAAGATGTGTATGTTGTTTTTAAAGCAGCATACCGCAAAGTTGATCTTGCCAAAGAATCATATATGCTTCAACATATGGAATTTGACGGTGATCAAATTTTTCATTCTTGGGATAATGACTGGGATGAAGGTCAAGAATATATTGATTTCTATGGATGTTTCACTGAAGCTGATTTACTTAATGTGATTTTAATGCCTAATTCAATTGACCTTATCAAAAAACGTCTTTTAGAAACTGCTTTCAATCATGTTGGTGTCCTTTGTGATGGCAGCGAACTTCTCGAAGAAATTGAACGCCGTATTGATTATTGGCTGAAAGGAAACGAAAATGACCAAAACAGAATTGATTGAGCTTTTGAAAGATGCTCGAAAAACATTATCAATGGCATTTTACGCAGATTACAAGATACAGAATCAGTCTGATGAAATCTGCGCAAAGATTGACAAATTCATGTCTGAAATCAAGGAGGACAAAAAGCATGAAAGTATTAAGTATTAAGCAGCTGCGACTTCCGACACGTTTAAGCCAGTCGGAATTTGCAAACAAATTCGGAATTCCTGTATCAACGCTTCAGAACTGGGAAGCCGGCAAGCGCAAGCCGCCGGCATATATCCCGATGATGATCTTCACAATTCTTCAGATGGAATTACAGCTGAACAAGCTGTATCCTAATTATGACTGCATGGCCTGTGATTGTGAAGGCGGCTGTACCGTAGAAAATAATGTATGCAGCTTCTACACTTGCATGAATATCAATTACGAAGGACTTCTGGAACTTGAAGAAGACTATGCTGCACTTGATGATCAGGGGGAAGACGTATGACTTCAATTTACTGCGAATCCCTTGACGGTGAATGCTTCACAGGAATTTGTGAAGGCTGCGAGTATAATACTAAACCACCGAAGCAGCTGAAGCCGTTCAGAGCTACCTATGAAGCTGTACTGATTCTTTCAATGCCAGAGCCGTGCGGAGTGATCAAGGAAACATCCTTCAGCGGTGATTTCATAGTGCAGGCAGAGAGCAGCGAAGCAGCTGAAACAAAAGCGCAGGCTATCATTGAATCTAATTTCACATATGACTATATTTCAGCCTTGAACGTTTCAGAAGTTCCGATTCCGGCTGATGAAATCCCTGTCAAATCATGTGAAAAGTGTGAATTCAATCAGAATGGATGCTGCGTATTGATTTTTTAAAAAGGAGTGAATGAAAATGACTATTAGTAAAGAAGAATTAATTGAGGAAATTACTGAACAGTTGAAAGCATTATCATTAGTTGCAGACGCTAAAACAACTTTTAAATTAAGCGAAACACTTGCATTATTTGATTTACAGTTCAGGTTAAAATGTAAGCTTTATGAGTTGACACAAAAGGACGGTGAAACAAATGGCTGAATTTTCCAGACGTTCAGGACGTAGAATCCTTGAAAGTATCGATACAAGAAAAGCCAACAAGCAAGAAGTATTCGACTTTTACCAAAGGCAGCGCAAGCAGCTGAAGTCAAAAGGTGGACAAGTCGGAAAAGCTCTGAAGCTCGGAGACGTAAAAAAGAGTGATATTGTTCAGGAGCTTGAAAAGCTCGAACAGATTCAGATAAAAGTCAGAGCAGAGCAGAAGGCAGAAAAGACGAAGTACTACACCGAAAAGTATGAAGAAACTAAGAAGGAAATGCAAGGCAGCGGAATCTGGGGTGGAGTCGCTAAGTATAAGCAGTTTGAAAAAACGCTGAAGGCTGCTGCTGCACGTGGTGACATTGATCTGAAAACCTTTATCGGCGGAGCCTTCAAGGATATTGGCAAGAAGAAAACCAAAGAAGAAAAGGAAAAGGCAAAACGCAAGAAGCAGCAGGCAGAACCGGAGCAGCCGAAAAGAAAGAACTATGAAGAATCTTCACGTTCTCCGCTGCGTAAACCTTCACGCAGCTTCAGGGGTAGACTTGCGCATGATCTTGTTTCAAAATGGGTTGATGATGCTCTGATAGATACTGATTATTTCGATGATTCAGATTCAATCTGGGCAGCTATGGAAACCATCGAAGAAAATCCAACTGACTTCAATTTGTTTGAACAGAACTATGCCGGTGAAGAACGCAAAGGATCACAAGCATATTATGAAGAATTTCAGTACTTTCTCGATATCAAACCAAAGTTTGAAGCTGCGCTTCTTGAAGCCGGTGAAGAAATTCCGCCTTATCCATCCGTAGAGTACTGGAACAAGCTTCAGGCATGGCGTAGAAGCAATCAAAACAGCTTATGAAGGTGATTGAATGAACTTAGTCGCAAGTGCGAACCGATTATACAAAGATAAGTCAAGCGAGCTTGAAGAAAAGTATCATATCAGCCGTGATATAGTATATCTTTACATAGATCAATATGATTGTGAATTGCTTGTAAATGATGAAAAATACACAGGAAATATTCATGATATGGAAGCACGCTTGACTGAACTGCAAGAAGCACTCTATGAAAAGCAGCAAGCAATGAGTGCGAAAAATAGACTTATTCCTTATAAATGCTATATCTTCACGAATAATATTATTCGAGTTTGTAAGGCCTTGCAGCTGAACAAAGATAATTCTATCATGATTCACGCACAAGGCGGCACGCACACAAAAGGACAGCTTTTCAAGGCAATGTCAAAGCATAGTCCTTTCATAGTGCTGAATATTCAGTCATTAGCTTGTAACCGAGTAAATGAAATTGAAGCTGAAGGCGTTGACAAGATCAGGGTGATCGTTGAATTCAATTGTCTGATATCCGGTCAAGATATTCACCACTTAGGACAGACAATCGGCAGAAATATCGAGAAGATGGAAGGACAGACGGTCAGAGCAGCACGCAAGGACGATCCAGAATTCTTGCTTCCTCGATTATTCAGCTATAAGGCAATGAGAAGGGCGCAATGGGAAGGGCAGATAGTTCGCAACTATAATCTGCTTCAGTGTGCTAATATGGCCGGCTTGCTTCAGTTCGATCCTGATGAATCTTTCAAGATAAAGCATAATATAATTTCATTCGATATCAAGACAGCTTATATGTCAACATTCATTAATCAGCCAATCTTTCCTTATGATATTACTTGTATTGATATCGATCCTAAAAAGCCCCATGTAGACTGGGGCGGAATAAAAACAGAATCGACGCCGTATTCAGTCGCACATGATATCTGCTGCAAGCTCGAACGCTTCGAGGAACGCCGGCAATGGTATTATCTGGCAGTTGATCCGAACTATTCCGGTGATGATCCAACAGTGCTGTACTTCCTGAAGCTGCTGAAGCCGTTCAGAAGAAACTTCAGCCGACATCCTGATACGCAGTTGAAGTATGTTAATCAAGATCAGGTATTCGGTTTTCTGCTATGGGATAGATTTTTTTATGATGACTATTACAGCATTTACATGGAACTCACATTTGAAGAACTGTTATACAACGTGCTGCTGCTCTGCCCTGATGCTCATATTGTCTTGATGTACACAAAACAATCAATGGACTATCTGCCGAAGGTCTTCAGGGATGAAAAAATGCGTTTATACAGCATGAAGGAAGATCAGGCGAAAGACAGTATTCTTCGAGACGTTGTGAAACTCTACACAGAACTGACTTATGGCAAGGGCTTGCAGCTTCGAGACTTTCAGACAGACCAAGAAGCGCAGAAGGCTATCACAAATGAAACTATCAATATTGCAATGAGCCTAACTTGTTGTTCATATACAAGATATAGACTGATTCATGACTGGGAAGGTTTTACGCCACTATATATGGATTCCGATTCAGTCAAGTTTGAATTCGGGCCGGACAAAAACAACTTGCTTGCTCTGATGCAGCGATATGAAGAACTTGCAAAAGAAAATCATTATGATACTGCTGAAGCTGGCTATCCTGATTCTGATCTTGGACAATGGCACGTTGATGGTGTCTACGATCACATGATTTTCCTTCAGAAAAAATGCTACATCGGCTACAAGAATGATGCAAGCATTGAAGTGAAACTTGCAGGCTGCGACAAGAAAGCTGCTGAAGCTCACTTTAAGAAAGGTACACTTGATCTGCTTATCGAGATCGCAGAAAGTGAACGCTTGACTATCTACAACGGCAAGAAGCAATGTGTCATTCTTCCGAACAATGAATATCAATACTATAAATGTGAAAATGTTACATACGAGAAGAAGCGCAAGCCCTTTTAGGGCTTGCTTTTTTTTTCGCCTTCACAATTATATTTCAATCATGATCAGAAATCAAATATAAAAAAATCATGTACCATATATAATTTATCTTTCAACAGTTTCAACAGTTTCAACATACCATAAAGCCACAAACTAACGAAACCATCATATTTATTTATGGAAATATATTTAATACTAATAC
>JAGBVS010000072.1 GCA_017630195.1 Bacteroidales bacterium
AGCTGTCAGTCATCTGCTGTCAGCCGTCACCAATCCAAGTTTAGTAAATTGCATGGTTTAAAGCCTAACCTAATAGACACATTGACTTATAGACTTATCAACTTCAACTGCGCTAAAGCGCACTACTACCACGCTGTGGGTCTTACGGAAAAAGACGACGTTGTAGGTGCTTGCGAGCATTATCTCACAGCCTTGGAGATAATGGAACCCCTTGTAGAGACGTCACCCCTGTGGCGTCTCAATATAGAAGACAAAACAAAAACGTCACCCCAGTGGCGTCTGATGGCTAATGACAAAAGGCAAAAGACAAAAGGAAAAGCACTCTGCGACTCTGCGACTTTGCGACTCTGCGACTCCGATGAGGATTACGAAAAGATAAGGTTTATAGCGTTGATTTACACTCGTCTCGGAAAATTATTCCTGAACGAAAACTATAGCAACTTAGCGTTGATAAAATATAAGAATGCCTTGAAATATTATAATATTATTAATGACACAATGTATGTATCATATACATATAAAAGCTTAGGTAATGTTTGTCAGCTTAATGGTAAATTGGATAGTGCATTATATTGTTATAATGAATCATTAAGATACGATTCTAGTCTGATTAACAAATTGGATGTAGAGAAAAATATTGCTCAGATATTATTTGATAAAGGTGATGGAGATAGTGCTTATTTGTTGATTAAGAGTAATTTTGACAAAATAGAGAACTATAATGCAAAAGATTCATATTCTTTTATTTTAGGAGAAATGTACTTTGTTGATAAACTGTATGATTCTGCCATTTATTATTTAGAAAGAAGTTATAATAGTCAGCATTATTACACAAGACTTATGTCATCAAGAATGTTGTCTGTCATATACGACTCTATATGCAATATCGATAAAAAGGCTTATTACGATGATATAGTGTCAAAACTATCCATAAAAAGCATTAATAAATCTGTTGACCAAAACAAACTTCAGGCTGTATATGATAATTATAACAAGAGAAAAATAGAAAGAGAAAGAGCCGAAAGCAAGAGAAATACGATTGTATTATTCGTTTTATTTTCAGTTATTGTCATTCTGGCTTTTATTGTGATTATATTAATAACATACAGAAATAAAATTAGACGTAACAATTTATTGGATAAATTAGAGAATCAGGATAATGTTATAAACAAGATAAATGATGATATAAGGCAAAGAGAATTGGAAATAGACGAATATTCCAAAATGATAGAAGAGAAAAAGGGATGTATTGTCAAGCTTGAAAAAGAGTTGAAGGAGAAAGAACAGGAGATATCCGACAGAAAAACCGACATTGATACTATAGAGAATGATCTTTTGATAAAGATAGATGAACTTGAGCATCTTAAAGAAGAATTATCTCTTAAGAACAAGACCATTGAGAAGCAGCAGAAAGAATTTGTCAAGCTGAAACAAAATGTTAAAAGAATAAATGAAAACATCGATTTTGATGGCTATTATAATGCTGAGATATGTAAAAGAATACTCGGCAGAAAAAAATCAGATTTTACTGCATTGACGGATGATGAACTCGCGCTTCTTCTGGATGCGGCAGACCAACATCTTGGAGTCATGACAGAAACTTTAAGCCAAAAATATCCTAGATTGAGAAAAGAAGATATGTATTGCATTAGTCTTATACTTTTAAATACAAACAAAAGCGACTATCATTATCTTTTGGGAAGAAACCGAAAAACAATATGGGAACGTATCAATAGGATAAAAAGTATCATGAATATAGATGACAACAAGGATTTGTTTTTGTCTATAAAAGATGCTTTATATAGGTAATGGATTGTATATCAATATTATAATACATTAATTACCCCCCCCACAAAAAGTAACAAATTTATCATTGACAAGATAAGTCTTATGTTTTTTCTTTGCCATAAATTATAAAATTCAAATTTATGACAAAGAGATTATCACTTATTTTAATGTTGCTTCTTATAGGTTTTATGTCGGAAGCAAAAGTCACATCAACAAAAGATGAAGTCAATGTGGCAAGTGTTCAGGCTGGAATTCAAAATGCAGTCGAGCCGCGTCATGAATCCATCTCGGCTGACATTACCGGAAACACTTTAACTATCACCTTTAACGAAAATGTGGGAATAGCGCATATCGTTATAAAGGATTCCAATGGTGTTTATATAGACAGAGATAATGTCTTCTCAACACCTGATTACGCTACATTTAATACCAGGACATAAACCGTTAGATTAATAACCATAAAATTTATACATTATGAAAAAACTTATCTTATTATTATCGCTTGTAATCCCAATGATGCTCGGTGCGCAGCAATGGGAAAAAGAATTAGAGAACAATGCCGTAATAAGCGGAGGCCTTATCAACGAATCTGGGACTGCGATATTGGTCGGTTATGAATATGATGGCGAGGTGTATCATGCCGCCGCCTTCAAGATAAACGAAAATGGAGAATCTGCAACGTTCTCATTCAACAAAGAATACGAAGACATAAGATTTCATAACATCATTCAGCTTCCTAACGGCAATTATTTCGTAAGCGGCTATGAAGTCATAGGGAAAATTGGGAACAACTACATCTGTAATATTCATGTTGTGATTATGGATGCAGCGCTCAATGTCATCAATCACGAGAGCTTTTCGGCAGAAGAGAGCTTTTCGTTCGGATACCATCATGACATCCTTGTTGACGAATGCAATGTCATAATGGTTTGCGAGACGTTTGGCGACAATCTTGGATGGGGAAGAAAGCCATCCTTCTTAAAATTTGATATAGACGGAAAGCTGCAGAACTGCATATATCCAGAAAAAATTGCAGGAGAAGATGGTTCATACGAATACAATCACATCGATTTTGCACGTAATCAATTGAAGAAAAGGCCTGATGGTTCAGGCTATGTGGTAATAGCGAAATTTACCAGCACAGGCATGCATCTGATGATGTATGACAAAGACTTTAATTTTGAGGACAACGTCCGCATAGAGCATCCCGAAAACAATCCGTATTATGATTCTCCTCTTTACAGCGATTATTCCGTAAGCAGCGACCTGTGGCTTTCAGATGATGACATGATGCTCTTCGGTTCTTCCAGAGACACTCACACAGATGACGGCGAGATTGATTATGAAGTTATTATCAGCAGTGTCAACATAGACGGGACTGTGAACGGATACGAAGTGATATCATCAGATTCCTGCCATTCAGCTTTCCAGGGGAACGGCTGCATGCGTTATGTTAACGACAGCACCATCTATGGAGGCTATTATTCAAGTGCGCATCACGTTATAGAACCTTTTTATCCACAGATATGCCTGTTTACCAAAGATATGGAGATTCTTGGAAGAGTGACAATAACGGAAGGATGCTCCATGGGACAGAACTATATGCTGGCATACGATGACGGAGATATATTGTATATCAGCAGTATGAAACATGCCGATACATACAAAACAATAACCAAAAGATATTCTCGCGATGACTTCATCACTTCTACTTTGGATGTCAATGAAGTGTCTGATGAAGAGATAGAAAGCCTCGTCTATCCAAATCCGACAGAGGGCGAGCTCAACATCGACATCAGAGGGATAGATGCTGGCAATGAGAACTGGATAAGGATAATCGACATGACAGGCAGAACATTGGTGAGCCGTATCATAAGAGGCAGCGGCAATGTCCTCACAATAGATGTCTCTTCTTTTGATGCAGGAATGTATGTATATGAAATATTCAATACAGAAGGAACTGTAACAAAGGGAAGATTCGTGAGGGAATAGCTCATATCAGCGGTCGGCGGTCAGCAGTCGTAAATAGAACTGCTGGCCGCTGATTTTTGACATAAAAAAATATCACTATCTCACTTCTCCTTCAGGATTATTCGCTATCTTTGTGATTGATAACGACACCTCCGCCATGAACTACGTTTTGAAAGACCATATAGGAAGTTTGTATGCCACCGTTACCGATGGCGAGGTGGAATATTACAGCTTTGATGCCTGGGGACGCGAGAGAAACCACAACACGCTTCAATACGATAATATCAGTACTACCTTCGACAGAGGTTTCTGCATGCACGAACATTACCGCGACTTCGGCTTGATTAACATGAACGGCAGAATGTATGACCCTCTTGTTGGCAGAATGCTTTCTCCCGACATTGTGATACAAAACCCAGAATACTCCCAATCCTACAACCGTTATTCCTACTGCTTCAACAACCCGTTGAGATTTACCGACCCGAGCGGATATGTGGTGACTATTCCACCGGAGTATCTTCTGATGAATTTATATTCCACAGATATAAATAAATATCGAAAGAAAATTAAGAGATTGGGGGTTGATCCAAACACTATATCTGTAGATTATAATACAGATCTTTCACAAGATGGTCTGTTGTTTAAAACAATTAGTTGGAAGGAAATTGGTGTAGATGATCCAGAAGACATACATTATCTTGATGTTTTTGAATATGATTTTTCTGATGCGATAAATAACGAGCAATCTTATCCTATGAGTTGTATCGCGTATGCTTTTATGCAACATGAGTTAAGGTTTTCCTATGGAAATAGGAACATAAGCGAAGATAAGATTATGCAAAAATTCCATGATTCCTATGATTCAGGATTGTTTATTGATAAGGTAATGGATAGTTATTTTATGGATAATTCAAAAGCGTATGGAGGATATGATTATTTCCATTTGGGAAATTTTGATATTAAAGTTAATAACATAGATGCATTACCAGAAAATATTTATAGATTCATTAGCACTAATACTGCTATATCATTGGAAATGAAACATTCAATATATTCTAATCATGTTGTTAATATACATAAATCTTTTCGTTATCACAAAGGGAATCAGAGAAAATATGAGTATGATTACTATATGTGGGGCAGAAATGAGACTCATTATCAAATAAAGAATAATTTGATGAAATACATCATGCTATACCCCAAAAATTAATATCTGTCATGAAGAAACTAATATTCATAATAATCATAATATTGCCGCTTTTTCTGTCAGCTCAGAATGACAGCGTTATAAGTAATATCTACAAAAGAGCAGGATATGATGAATTGTATTCAGAATTATATAAAAAAGATAATTGGAAAAAATATTTTGAATCAAAAGGCATGTATAAGATAGATAATTCTATTTATGCACAAATAGATACAATTTATCATATATTTAGATTTCGTATTAAACATGATGGTCCACTTCCCCAAGAGAAATTCTTAGACGGTTCATTTACTGAATATTTGTCGCATCATTGGAATAGCCAACCTATAGAAATGATATTGCCATGCGATAGCACCGGCATCTTGTTGAAAAACACATGGTTTCGTCCAAGATTTTTAAATAAAACATATTTGGATTATATGTCAGATCTTCTTCAGAAAGAGTATGTAGATTGTATAATGTTCATTAGTACAATTTATGATGAAGAATGTAAATGTGTCGTTGACAATGGTGACTGGTGCTTTGGTTTTAAAAACGATAAAATATATGTCATTTTACCAGTTGATAAATGTATCCCCATAGAAGAATTTATGGAATATGGATATGATTACATAACAAGTTTATCTAAAGAAATGCCAGAAGAATTACAGAAAATATATGAAGAAGCTAATGATAAAGGTTATAATGACGCTAATAATGATTATTTACATATTTGGTTCAATCAATAATAAAATAAGGGGACTTCTATAAATTCCCCGTTTAAATAAACTTCAACTATGAAAATTAAAACTTTTGCGTACTTTATGTTTTTTCTTGGAATCTTTTTATCTTTCTCTCAATCACATAGCTCGCTATGCTCTTTCGAGAAAAACAAAAATCTTCTCAAAAAAAAATTCATAAATCACCTGCAAAGCAATTTATAGAAATCCCCATAACATTTAAAAAATCTAAACGATGACCGCTCAATCCTACAACCGATACTCCTACTGCTTCAACAACCCGTTGAGATTTACCGACCCGAGCGGTTATGTGGTGAGAGGGAGAAATGATGTTCTTAATCCGCAGTATTTTATCTGGTTGAAATCTTCCAACTCAAAAAACGGAAATTCATTCAATACCGATATTGTTGAGGGAAGTCCATCTCCGATTTATGACGAAGATGGGAACTTTCTTGGCACTGATGACGAAGGATTGCAGGGTGATGCCATTGTAATGAACGTAAATGATTTTGTACAGGGAATGTCTCATGAGGATGCTTTGGCATTATCTACATCTCTGAATGAAAAAAAATTAGAGATGGCACAACTAAAGATGAAGACGCACTACTCTAATCTAAAAAATCGTCCGGATTGGGACGGATATTTGACTGATTTAGAAGCAAGGGAATGGTGGAGAAATGGAAATGGTAAAGCGTTGTATGTTAATCAATCCTTAATAGACTTATCTCCATTATCCATAATTGATTTTAATGGGCAAAATCGTATAACACATAATTTTTTCTTTGACATGGAATCTGACAAAGATGTTGGAAGAGTTTATGGAACACTTACACTTCATATGATTGATCATGATATAGGAGAAGTAAAGTTAGGAAATTCTAATAGCGCATATATAGATACCTATGATTTTAATTCAGGAGGAAGTATGATGAGAAATATAGCAACAAGAGTAGCAAAAATAATAGTTGGTAATGGTACTCCATTTAAAATTTACGGATGGGGTGACAATCCTAAAATACATGCGCCATGGTAAAAATAACAAAATGTTATAGTCCTAAGATATTGTTTTTCTTAATGTTGATAGTAGGATTATTTATGCTGTTTCTATCATTAAGAATGCCGAAATATTCGGAAACGAAAGAATATGAAGTG
>JAGBVS010000011.1 GCA_017630195.1 Bacteroidales bacterium
CCCTAACGCAAAAGGCTACGAGTAATGAACTGCGAACTATGAGCAAAACTGCTCACAACTCATAGCTCATGGCTCATAGCCAATTTTCAACTATTTTAAACTTTTCCTAAAACTCTAAAGTTCTCAAAAAATCGTGAATCTCTTCTTTTGATGCATTTATATCAAATACTTTCGTAGGTTTAAGATAGAAAATATCTTTGTTTTCTTTGAATCGTTTCTCTCCCCCACCTGTTATGTTAAGCATAATGATTGCGTCTTTTTCTACCTTATTAATATTAATGGCTTGTATCAAAGAAGCTGTTGCTACTGCTGCCGCCGGATTGATGTCGATGCCCTCAAGTTCCTCGAACAATATCGCTGCTTGTTCTGCTTCCTCGTTTGTGACTGCGAAGAAATCACCATCGGTATCTTTCATGGCATCGTATAAACCTCCTGCTATAGAATAAGGAGGTTTGCGGTTGGTGAGCACCTTAGCTATCACAGTGTTAGCATCAATACGTGCCTGGTCGTTATCATAAGGAAGCATATCGCGAGAGTCCTGTTTCCATGCCTCGTACATTGGTAAGAAAGGAGCGTTTTGTGATACATAAATCTTAGCCTTGTTGTTACCGAAACGACCGTCTTCTATAAATCTGAGGTTAGCCTCCCATGCAGCGATGGCGCCGGTACCGCTACCCACGGCTTGGAAATAATAGTCAGGTATTCTGCCTATGTAAGTCACAGCCGACAACATGGTCGTCGCCATTCCGTCGCGGCGAGCGATATTCTTGGCACCGCCTTCTGCGAAGAAACCATCAAGTTCACAAGCTATGTTACCGAGATTTATAGCATCAAAATAATCGCTTCCCGATTTCGTCGCCAACACTTTAACACAAGGATTCAGAGGCTTCTCAAACCACAAAGCATTGAGGTTGTCTTCCGGAATTGTCAATAACAATTTGATGTTATTATCGGAACAAACCTGAGCGAAAGCACGCGCTGTGTTACCAGCAGACGACACCACGATAACCTCATCCTTTTTATCTTCACCAAGACGAGCACAGATAGAATACGCCTCTGTCTCTTTGAAAGAACATGTGCGCATATTTGCGCCTATCTCAGGATAATAACCGTTGAAAGTGATATATAAATTCTTCAGACCCAACTTCTCTGCCAAGGCTTCACTCTTGTACGTTATTGGTTTGGCATCGCATTGAAGCTGACGTTTTATAGGAAGCCAGTCGGCATAGCAATAAAGCCCGTTGTTTTCTTCTTTAATTTCAAGTTGTTTGTTAGCATATATAGCACGGATGAGACTTGGTTTTTCCTCGCCTTTGAAATCGAGCAGCCAGCCTGAGTCGTCGCAAACATTACCTGTTGCTACCGATTTAATCTTATATTCTGTAGGTTTAAACATTTTCATAAAATTTTAACATTATTTGCAAAGATAAGAAAAAGTAAAACAGTTTACTATTTATTTGGTTTAATTTTATAAACAATTTTTTTCCTCAAAAAAAAGTGCAATTTCATCAAAAATTATCTTTAAAAAAAACACATAAAAATAATCCAATAATAACATTTAAAATCATATCTTTGCAACAATTTTAACAATCATTTTTTCATGAAAAAAACTTTTATTTTTTTAATAGCATTATTGCTATCATCAACTCTTTTTTCACAAGAAAGAGCATTCATCGTTAACGAAAGTTTCAACTCTGCATCAATGCCAAGCGGTTGGTATTTCATAGGCGAAGGCGCGAGCAACTTTGAAATAAAGACTTCAAGCAATGCCGGCGGCGACCCTAACGAAATGTATTTCAAAAGCATTCCTATCGTAACAAGCGGCATTCATTTAGTCATGGCGACTGCCGACCTAACCAACGTAAGCGAACTCGGTCTTTCCTTCAAACATTATTTAAACAATGACCAGCTGAGCAGCACTATTGGTTTCGCTACATCATCCGACAACGGAGCCACATGGAACAAAGGATGGTCAAAGACTTACTCAGAGTCGTCAGCTACTGGACAATACAACATCAACGAGACTTTCAGCACAGCTGACATGGGAAAAAACAACGTTTTGATTTGTATGTTCTACGAAGGTAACACTTATAATTTCAACAAATGGTACTTCGACGACATCTGCATCTTCACTCAAGGCGGAGGTGAAGGCGGCGCTGACCTCCAAATGTCTGCTGTCAATGTCAACACAATAGTTCCAGCAGGATTGGTTGATGTAAGTTTCACAGTCAACAACACAGGTGAAGAAAACGTGACTTCTTTTGAAGCAAGTTATGAGATAGACGGTTATGAAACAGTAACAGAAACATTCACAACAAATTTATCACCTTCTAACAACAAACAATTCACATTCCAGACACCAGCTGGTCTTATTGCAGGAGCTTATTCCATTAACGTCAACATCGTCAGCGTCAACGGCGGAAGCGATGCGGAACCAAGCAACAACAGCATGACAAAAGAATTCAAGACATATATGAGAACAGTTCAAAGAACACCTATGATTGAACATTTCTCAAGCTCAACATGCCAGCCTTGCGTTAATGTTGACAACAACATGATGGAATTGACAAGCAACAATCCAGGCAAATACACCTACACAAAATACCCTGTCAACTGGCCTGGCATCGGCGACCCTTATTCAGTGCCAGACTGTATAGTAAGAAGCGATTATTATGAAGTTTACACTGTGCCTAACATCGCCCTCGACGGTCAGGTAAAACCAAGTGCTATAACACAATCGGAATTAGACGAGAGATTAAACAACACATCTTACATCGACATTGCCGGCGCTTTTGACGTTGATGGTAATGTAATAAACGTGACAGCCGACATAATTTCATACATCGACATGGCTGACGTCAGAGTGTTTTTATCTATCAATGAAAAAACAACAACAGGCAACACTGGCAGCAACGGAATGACAGAATTTCATCATATCTTCATGAAGATGTTGGGCGGAAGCGAAGGCATTGAAACAAGCTTCAACGCAGGTGAATATCAACGTTTCGCTTTCTCATACGATATGACAGAAACCAATATGGAAGAAATCGACGACTTGGAAGTCGCAGTTTGGGTACAGACCTACGATTCAAAAGAAATGCACAACAGCAACTATTTAAATGAATATATCGAGCATCCTTATCCAGCTCAAAACCTTCAACTTAACGGAACAACAATGACATGGGAAGCCCCAGCTTACGGAACTCCATCAGCATATATGATTTATGTCAACGGCGAATTAGCATCAGACAACACAACAAATTTATCATACACAATTAACGGAACTGATGAAATATTTTCTGTTGAAGTCATCGCTGTTTATGGCAACATCAAATCTATTGGCGCAACAAACTTCGTATCAAGCTGCGAAACTCCACAAAACATAACAGTGACAGGCAACGAATCAACACAAAGCATCAATATTTCATGGGATAATATCGAAGGCGCAGAAGAATACCAATTATATCGTAACGGAACATTATTGACAACAACATCTTCTACCGAATATATTGACAACGATATTGAATTAGGTGTAAACTATTGTTATAATGTAAGATCATATTGCGGCGACGGCAATTTCTCTGGTTTCTCGGAAGAAGCTTGCGCTCAAGTGGGAGATAAACCTTGCAACGCTCCTACCAACCTCAGCGCTTCTATTGAACAAAATGCTGAAGGCTTCGATTATAATTTCAAAGTTACCATGACTTGGGACAAGCTCAGCAATGCCAACAGCTACATTGTTTATTTAGACGGCGAAATGTTGGATTCTACAACAGAAAATTCTTACGTAAAAGGCTTCGATGAAGAAGGAACTCACTCTTTCACTGTTGCTTCAGTTTGCGAAAACGGCGAGTCAGAACAATCAGAAGCTTTTGAATTTGAAGTAAAAGGCGAATATATCAACGAAATAGAAAACAACTTTGAGATATATCCTAATCCAGCGAAAGACATCGTCAAAATCATTGGTCCACATATTTCAACAGTTAAGATTTACAATTATTTAGGAATCTTAATTGATGAAATTGAAGCTAACTCTAACGAAATGGAAATCAATGTCTCTAATTACAACAGCGGCATTTACTTCGTTGAGATTAAAACTGAAAACGAAAATAATATTAAAAGAATAATTAAACATTAAAGAAATTATGAGATAGAACTTTGGTTCTATCTCATAACCTTTGCTAAATTAAATCATTATGAAAAAAACTTTACTACTTACAATCGCATTTTTGCTTTCAACAGCAATGTTTGCTCAGAACAGAGCAATCCTTTTGAATGAGTCATTCATCGTTTCAGGCATGCCTTCAGGATGGTCAGTCTATGGCGGCGGCACTAACAACTGGACCGTACAAAACACCAACAGAGCTGGCGGCACACCTTGGGAAATGGAGTTCTTCTGGGAACCACAATTCGCAGGAATATCTTATCTCTCAATGGGTACATTCGACTTGACTAACATACCAGCTTTCGTTATGTCATTCAAACATTATTATGAAAATTATTCTAACGAATCAACAATCGGTGTCGCTACATCATCAGACGGCGGTACAACCTGGAACAGCGGATGGTCAAAGACTTTCAGCGAAACCGGCAAATTCGTTGAAAATCTTCTCGTCACAACAAGCGACATGGGCAAGGAAAATGTCATGATTGCTCTCTACTTCGAAGGCGACTCTTACGACATCAACTACTGGAGCTTCGACGATTTCTTGATTTATTCTCAAGAAGAAAACGACATCAACGTTTCAAGCTTAGATATTACTGAAAACTTAGGCGTCGGCAAGTCAGAAGTCAAATTCACAGTGACAAACCTCGGCACAGAAAAAGTTGAATCTATCGAAGCAAGCTATCAGGTTAAAGATACAACTACACCTATAACAGAAACATTCCAAACAGAAATAGAATCATACGAATCAAAACAATTAACTTTTGAAGTTCCTGTCACTTTATTCCCTGGCGAATATACAATCACACTTAACGTTGACAAAGTCAATGGCAATGACGACCAAGACATGAACAACAACTCTGTTTCAAAAGACGTAAAAGTAGCTTACGGAACAGTCGGAAGAACTCCTTTCATCGAACACTTCTCAAGCTCAACATGTTTCCCTTGTGTTTTCGTCAATGAAGACATGGAAGCTCTTACAGCAGCCAACGAAGGCAAATTCGCTTACGTCAAATATCCTATGAACGGTCCTGGAACCGGTGACCCATATTACACTAACGAATGTGGAACAAGAAGAAGTTATTATAGCGTTAACGCTGTTCCTATGATGTTCTTAGACGGCATTTCAACATTAGCACCTCAAACACAGTTAGACTTAGACAACAGCTTAAGCCAAACAACATTCGTTAACGTACAAGGAGCTTTCACCGTTGAAGGCAACACTATCAATGTAGTAGCCGACTTCATGGCTTACTCCGACATCTACAACGCCAAGGCTTATATATCTATCAACGAAAAAACTACAATCGGCAATATCGGTTCTAACGGCGAAACACAATTCCACCACATCTCAATGAAAATGTTACCTTCAGCACAAGGCGAAACAATCACTATCAACGCAGGTGAAATCAAACATTTCGAATA
>JAGBVS010000073.1 GCA_017630195.1 Bacteroidales bacterium
CCGTAACCTGAGTGAGGCACTGAACCGAAGCGGCGTGTGTCTAAGTACCAATCCATTGATTCTTTTGGAATACCTACCTCGTCCATACGTTTCAACAATTTTTCAAGGTCTGTTTCACGTTCTGAACCGCCGATGATTTCACCGATGCCTGGGAACAATACGTCCATAGCTCTAACAGTCTTGCCGTCTTCATTTTGCTTCATATAGAAAGCTTTGATTTCCATTGGGTAGTCAGTCAAGATAACTGGTCTCTTGAAATGTTTTTCAACGAGATAGCGTTCATGTTCTGATTGTAAGTCAACGCCCCAGCCTGTAACTGGATATTGGAACTTGCCTTTCTTGTTGTAGTTGCTGTTCTTGAGAATGTCGATAGCTTCTGTATAAGTCAATCTTTGGAATGGGTTTTCTAAAATGAAGTGTAACTTCTCAATCAATTCCATTGATTTTTCTTCAGCTTTCTTATTCTTTTCTTCTTCTTGGAGACGTTTGCTTAAGAATTGGAGGTCGTCCATGCAGTTATCCAATGCATATTGAATCAAGAATTTAAGCATTTCTTCTGCCAAGTCCATATTGTCGTTGATGTCGTAGAAAGCCATTTCTGGTTCAATCATCCAGAACTCAGCGAGGTGGCGTGAAGTGTTTGAGTTTTCAGCGCGGAAAGTAGGACCGAATGTGTAAATCTTACCTAATGCTGTTGCTGCGAGTTCGCCTTCGAGCTGGCCTGACACTGTGAGGTTAGTAGCTTTGCCGAAGAAGTCTTGTGAAAAGTCAATCTTACCTTCTTCAGTCTTTGGCAAATTGTTGAGGTCTAATGTTGTTACCTGGAACATTTCGCCTGCGCCTTCACAGTCTGATGCTGTGATGAGAGGAGTGTGGATGTTGTAGAAACCTCTATCGTTGAAGAATTTGTGGATACCGAACACCATGCAGTGACGTAAACGCATGATAGCGCTGAAGGTATTAGTACGGAAACGGAGGTGAGCTATTTCGCGTAAGAATTCGAGTGAGTGTTTCTTAGGTTGCAATGGATATTTGTCAGGATCTGCTGCGCCGATGAGTTCGATGCTTGTGACATTCATCTCAACGCTTTGTCCGCTACCAGCTGATTTCACCAAGTTACCTGTTGCTGAAACAGATGCGCCAGTGTGCATCAAAGCGAGGTTTTCTTCTGGAATGACGTTAAGGTCGATTACCAACTGGAGGTTATTAATAGTAGAACCATCGTTCAAAGCGATGAAAGCTACGTTCTTACTGCCGCGTTTATTACGCACCCAACCCTTGACATTTATCTCTTTGTCAAGCTCTTGCATTTGTAATGCATCTTTAATTTCTGTACGTTTCACAACTATATTTCTTTAAAGTTATTCTTATTTTAATTAACTTACAAAGATAGTAAAAAGTCTAAAGGCAAAAGGCGAAAGACGAAAGTTTTTTCTTATTTTTGCAAAAAAATGATGAGAGATAGTTTTGACATAAAGAAATGGATTGAAAATCCTGATGAGCTGCTTGTTATAGCAGGTCCTTGCAGTGTGGAAAGCAGAGAACAGTTTTTTGATACTGCGGCAAAACTATCTGAATTGCATCAAATTAAAATTTTAAGAGGCGGCATCTGGAAGCCTCGCACTCGTCCTAATGGTTTTGAAGGAATAGGAGAAGATGGTTTGAAATGGATGAAAGAATTTTCAGAAGATTCAGGACTTCCATTCATGACTGAAGTCGCTACTCCGGAACATGTAGAGCTCGCATTAAATTATAATATCGACGCTCTCTGGATAGGCGCTCGCACCGTGGCAAATCCTTTCTCGGTACAGCAACTCGCCGATGCTCTCCGCGGCACCGACATGCCAATATTCATCAAAAACCCAATCGCTGCCGACCTTAAACTATGGATTGGCGCATTCGAAAGATTGTCAGCATCTGGATTAAGACATCTCGTCGCTATCCACAGAGGATTCCAAGATACCAATGCCGCTCCTTTCCGCAACAATCCTCGTTGGGAACTGCCAATAGAGCTGCATCGTCAAAATCCTAATATACCGATAATCACAGATATAAGCCATATCTGCGGATGCCGCGACATCTTACAAAAGACAGCGCAAAAAGCTCTCGACCTCGCAACTAACGGTCTCATGATAGAATCTCACTGCAAACCGGAAAGAGCTCTCACCGACGCTGAACAACAAATTACTCCGGAAGACTTGAAATCGATGCTCGACAAGCTCGTCATTCATAAATCTAAATCACCTAATGCTGACGTGCTGCTACAAGAACTTAGAAGCAGAATCGACAGCATCGACGATGAACTGCTGAATCTTTTGGCACAAAGAAGCGAGATTTCCTCAAAAATAGGAATCATTAAAAAAGAAAACAACCTCACCGTCCTTCAATTAGACAGATGGAACTCTATTCTTTCCAACCATATCGAAAAAGGGAACTCAATAGGCTTAAATGAAAATCTCGTCAAAGATATTTTTGAACTGATTCATAAAGACTCGATTGATAGACAGTTGTAGGAATTAGGAATTGTAGAGATGCGTCAATGTTTCCTTTGAAATAAACACACATTGACACGTCTAATCAATTAGGAGTCAGGAATTAAACCATAAACTATAATATGAAGAAATTACTTGTTTCATTAATTTGTTTATTTTTATTAACATTTGATGTTAAGGCTGAAGTCGTAAATCCCGAAGCTGTTTCAAATTTTCTTGATAGGATTTTTTGCCAACAGCCAACAGCCAATAGCCAACAGCCAATCCTCACTATTTTAGACGAAAACTTAGTTCAACAGCCAACAGCCAATAGCCAACAGCCTGATGCCTTCATCATCACTTCTAAAGACGGAAAGCCTTGTATTAAAGGCAATTCCATTTCTGCTATCACAACCGGCATCAATTGGTATCTTAATCATTATGCTCACATAAATATTTCCTGGAATCAGCTATCGATAGAAAATGTTGAGAATTATGATTTTCCTCTTCCTGAAAAAGAAGAACGTCATGTCTGTTCTGCCGACTATCGCTATTATTTAAATTATTGTACTTTTTCATATTCGATGTCGGTCTGGACTTGGGAGCGTTGGGAAAAGGAAATCGACTGGATGGCGTTGCACGGAATCAATATGCCGTTGCAAATCGTTGGTCTCGATGTGGTTTGGAAAAGATTGTTAACAGAATATTACAATTATACTTCTGAAGAAGCGAACGCCTTTATTGCTGGTCCTTGTTTTCAGGCTTGGTGGGGAATGAACAACCTCGAACAATGGGGCGGTCCCAATCCAGACTGGTGGTACGAACGTCAGGCGAAACTTGCTAAAAAGATTTGCGACAGAATGCGAGAACTCGGGATGCAACCCGTACTTCCTGGATTCAGCGGAATGATTCCGAGCAATTTCACACAAAAGACAGGAATACCGACCAACAGTCAAGGTGAATGGTGCGGATTCACACGTCCTTATATCATAAATCCTAACGACGAAGCTTTTAAGTCGTTGGCTGCCAATTATTACAAAGTGCTACACGAAGTCATGGGGCCATCAAAATATTATAGCATGGATCCTTTCCATGAAGGCGCTAACACGAGCGGTATCGACGTAGCATCCGCTTATAAAGCAATCGCTGATGCTATGTTTGCAGCAAACGACGAAATAGATAAAAAATGGGTTATTCAATATTGGCAATGGAGCAGCGACCAATATAAAGTCCTCGACCAAGTTTCCAAAGGCGACCTGATAATACTCGACCTCTTCTCTACCGCACACACTCATTTTCAAGAATATAAAGGACATGAGGCTGTTTATTGCATGCTGCCTAACTTCGGCGGTCGCAGCGGTTTCATGGGGCGTTTCAACGGAGTGATTAACGGTTATTTTGATAACAAAAATTCACATTCCAACATAAAAGGAATAGGTGCAACTCCTGAAGCAATTGGTTCAGCGCCTGTTTTATACGATATTCTATTTGAATTGCCTTGGCATGAAGAAAGACCCAATCCTGAAGAATGGATGCGTAATTATACCATAAGTCGTTATGGAAAAGAAGATTGCAATGCTCAGAAAGCTTGGGAACTATTGCGCAATTCTGCACTCAATTGCGAGACAGCACTACAAGGTCCGCACGAAGCCGTGGTCTGCGCACGACCTTCATTGACAGTAGATAAAGTATCATCATGGGGAGGAACAGAAATATTTTACAATCCCAATTATGTAAGAAAAGCCGCTCAACTATTATTGGAAGCTGATTTATCAGGAGAAAATTATAACTTCGATTTGATTGAAATATCGCGTCAGGCCTTGATGGATTACGCTTATTTTCTGTTAAAAAATATTAACAAAGCTTATAACTCTGACGACATCAAATCTTTCAAGAAGAATCGTGATTTATTTCTTTCATTGATAAACGACATTGACATTCTGCTCAACACAGATAAAAACTTCATGTTAGGCAACTGGACTCAGATAGCTCGCAACATTGCTGATGAAGTTGAAAGCACGACAGACTTCGACAAAGATTGGCTTGAACTTAACAACGCTCGTACTTTGATAACGACCTGGGGAGAGGAAACCAATGCTGACAAAGGAGGTCTGCGCGATTATTCATATAGAGCATGGGGCGGAATGTTAAAAGATTTTTACTTGCCACGATGGGAATATTTCTTTGAAAACGACTGCAAATCGCCAGAAGAAGGATGGTTCAAAATGGAAAGAGAATGGTCGCTCAACGATAAGTTAAAATATAAAAATGAAGCTAAAGGCAACACTAAAAAAGTCTTGTCTAAAATCTGGAAGAAATATCGACTAACGACTAATGGCTAACGGCAATACCACCCTTGGTCTTTCGTCATTTGTCTTTTGCCTATCAGAAGGAATACCAATTCTTAAACTCAGTGACACGCGCCTTGCTTACGATAATTTTCTCGTCCGTAGGAACAGTAAGATTTATCGAAATTTTATTTCCAAACCAGATAGAAACGTCTTTAACAGCCTCATGCGCAATGATGTATTGACGATTCGCTCTGAAGAATTTCTTAGGATTAAGCTGACTCATCAGCTCATCAAGATTCTGGTTCATATAACAAATCTTACCTGAATAAGTAACAGCCTTGATAAGTTTTAAATCTATGTAAATGAATGCAATATCCTTTGCTGCAAGAGGAATCAGCTTATCGCGTTCAGGCACCAAGAAATATTCTTTATAATTATTAACAGCATTAGTCTGTGCCAACAATTGACTCATGACAGCTCTATAATCAATATCTGAAGATTTTCCTTTTAAGTTTTTATATTTATTTAAAGCACGTTGTAAATCGTCTTTGTTAATTGGCTTTAACAAATAATCTATACTATTGACTTCAAACGCTTTAAGAGCATATTCATCGTATGCTGTGGTAAAGACAATAGGACATTCCACTTTAACTTTTTCAAAAATTGAAAATGAGGAACCATCGGCGAGATGAATATCGACGAAAAGCAAATCAGGCTGCGGATTATTAGTCAGCCATTCCACGCTATCTTCGACGGTTTGGAGTATGGCAATCACTTCAATATCTCCATCCAACTGATTTATAAGACTTTTCAGCGATTCAGCAGCGATTTTTTCATCTTCAATTATTATAGCATTCATATTAATTATTTTTCATTAATATTTTTTAACTCAATAGTAACGGCAAAGTCATCGCCGTCATTGTATATTTTTATATCTTTATTCCATTTCAATCTATAACGCTCTGAGAGGTTTGCCAATCCTATACCATTTCCTCCACTTTTATCAATCTTAGGCTGAATAACATTAAAAACCGTTATTGTGCTTTCTTCATAATCGGTGAACACCCAGATGGTAAAAGGCTGTTTGTCGCTGATTACATTATGTTTTATAGCATTTTCCAAAAGCACTTGAAGACTTAACGGAATAATCTGATACGACATCATTCGAGCGTCTATATCAAAATCAAATTTAAGATTATCACCATAACGTTTCTCCATAAGCTTACAAAACGAATTAGCAAGTCGTATCTCCTCTTCAAGAGCAACAACTTCTTGATTTTGAAGAGAATATCTCAAGACTTTTGACAATTCCTGAACGTAATCCTTAGCTTTTTCCTTATCAATTTCAATCAAAGACTGAAGTGTATTAAGTGAATTAAACAAGAAATGCGGATTAAGCTGATTCTTTAGAACTTCGTAGCGTGTTATCATATTCTCAGCCACAAGTGTCTCATTTTCAACAGCAATCTTACGGCTTCTGTAATTAGTGACTATTAGCTGCCACGACAAAGTCACCACCATAGTGACAAAGAAATCGCGCATCAGTCCGTTTCTGTAATGATATACTTTTCTGTTAATAGGAATATCAAAATCAGCATAGCCCAAGATATACGGATGCAAGGCTGTAAAAGCGAAACTCATTATTATTGTGATGATTATAGAGCCAACGACAATAAAGACAAGTTTAGAGTTATCCTTAAATTTAACATTTTTATGTATATACATATTATACATATACAAAGCAAAAGCGAGTAAAAAAGTGAAGATGATGTTCAAAATAAAACCATCAAAATGAAAACGCATTCTCTTATGCTCAGCCAACTCTCCAATCTGCTGAAATATGATTCCTTCTCCAAATTTGAGAGAAAGAAATATTGCCAAATGAATAAGCAAACTTATTGTAAGAGACAGGCATGCAATAAGTTTAACATTTGGATACTCTTTTAGCGTTCGGTTTCTCATAATTTTCACATTTACTAAATAATGTTACAAATATAATATTAAAGAGACGTGATTGTTATATGTTTTATATGAAACGACAAAAAAGTAATTTGAAACGGAATTTTCATAAAAAAAGGACGCCGTCAAACAGCGTCCATTTTTTATAATGCCAACCTAAATCCTTTATAGAATTCCGTCATGTGAAATTCTTCATAACCATATCCTGTACGATACCTGCTAAGAAAATCTCTCGGATCAGAACTAAGCGCACGACCTCCACGATACACCTTGCCCCATCTGTCATAATCGACACCTACAGGATCTACAATAGTCTGATATTCTTCAGAAACAAAAGCACTATAATAATCATAGTTATCCGAACAATATTCAAACACATTTCCATGCATATCATAGAGCCCCAATTCATTAGGCATTTTTGTCTTAACTTCTCTAATAGCTTTTCCAATAATACCCTCTATATTATACCAAGCCACATCGTCTGGATTATCACTACCACTATATATATATCCTTTTGACTCATTGCCGCCGATAGAAGCAAATTCCCATTCCGCCTCCGTTGGCAGTCTGAATTCAGCTCCGGTAAGCTCATTTAATCTTTCTATAAAATCCATCACCCATCCCCACGGTGCCATATCAACGGGAAAACGTTCACCTTCACACCAAACAGGTCTTTTGTTGCCCATCACTATATACCACAAATCTTGCGTGACTTCCGTTTCTCCTATATGGTATGGAGTTGTAAGTGTCACATAATGTATAGGTGATTCGTTAAAAGCAACAGACGCATAATAATGAGGCGCTTCCGGGTCTTTATTCTGATAACCTCTTAAAAACGTTCCCGGCTCAACAGGAATCATCTTATAGTTTTCCACACCATCAATAGTAATATATCCATTTTCATACTCCACATCAACAGTCTTAAAAGTAATTTCTTCACCGTATGACGTGCCCATTTCCGTTGTTATATACGCTCTGACATAGTACGTTGTGTTCTCTTCCAAATTAGATATGGTTTCCTTATACTTTTCCGGATATGGATGTATAAAAACCAAACAACTATCTTCTATTGTAGGATTTTGGGATGTACTCCAGCAGAATCCTTTTGAGACAAAATTTGACCCTCCCAGATCTATAAGTTCACCTTCGAACAAAGCGCTTAATGTTGTTATATCCGACACCGAAGATGTTTTTATCGTCGGCATTTCTGGAATTCGTATCGTGATAAAATTTCTCACCATTCCGTATGAAATTCCTTTTTCATTTATAGCATAAGCTCTCACATTATATTTTACGCCATCTTCCAAATCAGTGATATTAGCGATAAATATATCTTCTCCACTTTCGTCTTTTACGACATTGTCTGATATTGTTGGATTTGAATCTTTGCTGTAACAAACGCCTTTCTCTATAATTGCACCTCCTCCATCCGACAGCAGTTCAACTTCACATATAGCAGAATTTTCCGTAACGTCTCTTATTTTAGTGATTTTGATATTTGGCAATTCCAAGTCATCATTTCCATCGTCATTTCCATCATCATCTCCGTCGTCTTCACCATCATTATCGTCGTTGTCATCTATGACTTCCAATGTCTCGAAAGATATTTCTTCGCCGTATGAAGTACCTTCGCTGTTTGTAGCGTACGCCTTGACATAATACTTGGTAGCATTTTCAAGATTATCTATTTGTGTGACATATATTCCGAGGCCGGCACCATTATTTTTGTGTTCGTCCGATATTGTCGGATTTTGCGTCACGCTCCAACAAACACCTCTGTCAATAACTTCAGCACCTCCATCTGATTCGACATTAGCTTCTACAACTACAGATTCAGATGTTACATCATTGACAGAATTTGTTGTAACTATAGGTTGCTCTTTAGGATTACAAGCAATCATCAATAACAGCACTATTAACGATGTTAAAATACATTTAGTTTTCATAATGATAATCTTTAGTCATACATTAAATAACATCTGCAAAGTTTATAATTTTAATTTAAAAAAACAAGTATTTTTTTACAAAAATCGGGGGGGTAACAAGATGTATTACAAACACTTAACATCTAATAAAATCAAGAATAAAATGAAAATATTTACTTGTGGTCTTGTAGTCTTGTGGTCTTGTAGTCTTAAAAAAACTATCTTTGCAAAAAAAATAAAAACATGGACTTCAAAGAAATCTTAAAGAAATTTAACAACAAATACATCATTGCCACATTGATATTTGCAGTTGTAATAATTTTCGTTGATCAATACAATCTGTTTTACCAGATAAACAACTTCAAGAAACTGAAGAAAGCCAAGAGCCAGGTAGAATATTACGAAAAGGAGATTAAGGAGCAGCAAGAAACTTTAGACAGACTTCACCGCGACTCAGCACTCATGGAACGCATAGCACGCGAGAAATACATGATGAAACGCGACAACGAAGTCATCTATGTTATTGAGGCAAAGGAATAAGCATTGAACTTTGAGCTAAGAACCTTGAGCCAAGGCTTTTGAACTTTTTTTACACAATAGTTCTTGGTTCTTAATTCAATAGTCTTTAGTCTTCCAAATAAGAAATCGGGAATCTATAGAACACCATTTCATAACTTGTTGTGTCAACTTCTCTTTCTTCCACATAGAGTCCTATTGTCTTATCTGGAAGTACGCATAATGAAGAATATGCCGAATAGCGAGGTACCACAATCTTGCCATCGTTCCATGTTTTGCCTTCGTCGTTAGAGATATAAACTGCGACATCACGACGAGAATCACCGCTTGGAAGACTATGCAGCAAAGTATTTTCGTCATATCTTATCAAGTCGCCGTTGCAAGCAGGTCCGTAAAGGTCATCCCACACCGAAGTTGTCTCGTTCCAAGTCTCGCCTCCATCGTGTGAGATATTATACCATCTCTTGCCGTGAGTGCGAATGCTCATCAAAATATCGCCGTTATTAAGTTCAACAACTTTAGACTCATCTCCGCCCACGGAAGCACGGCCTGAGACATTCCAAGTCTCGCCATTGTCGTCAGAATAAACCACATAATTATTTATGGAATAGGCGCTTGTCTCACGGATACAAGCCACGAACATAATTCTGCCTTTGCTGGTAAGAAGTCCGTTGCCAGAAGCGCAGAAACAAGCTCTCCATTTACTTCTGACACTATCATTACATTCGCTGCCGAAGATGAAATGAGTGATGTCTTCAGGTTCGCTCCATGTTCTACCATTATCATAACTCACTGATTTGTATGTTCTATTAGGATTTGTCGGCGTTGATTGCCAGAAACCTTGTCCGCCAACGAATATTGCAATGAGACCATTTTCATCGTTGGTATGAGCCACAGCGCAATCGCCGAAGCCCTCCATATATCCGAAGCCTTGAGCTATAGTATAAGGCTCGCTCCAGGTCAAGCCGCCGTCAGTACTATAATTACACAAAATATCAATGTCTTCCGGAAGGTCGGTCTCGTTTTCCTTTCTTTTATCGGTAAATATTACAAGGCTTCCATCTTTGGCAGTTATCAAAGTAGGGATACGATAAAACTTCGAGTCATAATCACCAGGACGATAAACGACAGTACGAGTGAATCCATCGAATTTTTCTTTCTTAGCGCACGAAGGCATGACAGCCAACAATATTAATAAAGGTAACAAGAGTTTTTTCATAAAAATCATTTTGCACAAAGGTAACGAAAAAAGGCATATGGCTAAAAATATTTTGAGACATAACGCTATTTTAATTCTTCCACAAAATTACAACATGCGACTTTCTTTTGTCAAGTTTTTATATAAAGAGAATTATATTACTATTACATATATTTTACAATAACTTCTTTAACTCTTCAATATCAGGTAATGCTTGTTTTAACTTTTCAGGCATTTCGCCTGATGTTTTATAAGTAGCAACTCCCAATGGTTTATCATAGTCTTGAATTACATACTCAACATATTTTTTATCTGCCGTTTTACATAAGACAATTCCTATTGATGGATTTTCATGTGGCTTACGAATTTTATCGTCAACCAAACGAAGATAAGTACACAATTGTCCCAAATATAAAGATTTAAATGCGCCTTTCTTTAACTCTATAATCACCAAAGCATTCAATTCTCGATTAAAAAATATCAAATCTGGAAAATGTTCAACTCCATGCATTTCCAATTTATACTGATTACCAACAAAGGCGAAATCTCGACCAAAAGTTAAGATAAACTTTTTAATATTGTGTATAATTTCCCGTTCAATAACACGTTCATCAATATCTTCTTTATCACGTTCACAAAGTTCTTCCACATTGATAAAATCCAAAAGATATTCGTCTTTAAACATCTCTATCGCTTTTAATGACTGTCTTGCATCTGGTATTTTACGAATAAAATTATTAGTAATTTCTCCTTGATGATTAAACAAATCATTCTCAATTCTAATCGTCAACATCTCCTTAGTCCATTTATTCATAACACTTTGATTAATATAAAACAATCGTTCTGCAAGAGAATTTGTTTTACGAACAATTATCATATGATGTGTAAATCCTAACCCCAAAAACGAAACAATGTTAAAATCATCTTTGTTAGGATTCATAAGTGACATCAACTGCCGAGTATCAATTTCGCTAACCACAGTTAGCGATTCATCTTCTTCAACTTTATTTTCTACAGTTAACGTTTTCAGATCATCACACCAGGTCTCATAAAATTGACGCATAAATTTAATATTAGCAGCAGAAAAGCCACGAAGTCCAGGCAATTCTTTCTGCAGTTGTTGACTAATCGTTTCTATCGCATTTTTACCCCAGTAACCATTTCTAGAATTTTCAGACACATATTTACCAATACCATAATACAATGACAACTGCTCTCTATTCACAATGGATGCCGCACAATATTGACTCTTCAAAATGGCTTCTTTAATCATCCTTACGTTTTCTGCATATAACTTATTCATTAACATAAATCTTTGGTTATTTAATTCTTCCACAAAATTACAACATGCGACTTTCTTTTGTCAAGTTTTTATAAAGGATAAATTATGTTTTTAACAATTTTTAACGAGATGTTAACGGAAATATGAATTTTTGGTTAATCCCTTTTAACATTCAAAAAAGAAAAAATCTATACAAACATGTTTCTTTTTTCAAAAAAAATCTTTATCTTTGTCGGTATAAACTTTTAAAATCAGAAGACAATGAAAAAATTATTTTTAGTATTAGGATTAGCAGTAGTATTATTAGCAAGTTGCTGCAATAACAACAATCAAAAAGGCGCACAAAAATGCGATGGTCAAAAAGTAGAAGCATGTGAAGGTCACAATCACGATCACAAATGCGATGGCCACAACCATGACGCTGCTTGCGAAAAGAAATGCGATGGCCAAAAAACTGAAGCTTGCCAAGGCCACAACCACGACGCTGCTTGCGAAAAGAAATGTGAAGGTCAAAAAACTGAAGCTTGCCAAGGCCACAACCATGACGCTGCTTGCGAAAAGAAATGCGATGGTCAAAAAGCTGAAGCTTGCCAAGGCCACAACCATGAAGGCTGCAACCATCAACACGAAGCTGCAAAATAAATTTAATGTAGCATAGAACAATTCATCATATTTGGTGTTTTTAATATAAAAGCGGACAAATCCGCTTTTTTTATTTAATACTTATTTATATTAATGATTTTTTATTAAATTTGCGTCTTTAAAAATAAACCTTGAGGTTTATTAAATATGCTAAAATACTAAACAATAACAATTATGGCAGAAAAGAAATTTATGACATGTGATGGTAACTGCGCAGCTGCTCACGTAGCTTATATGTTCAGTGAAGTAGCCGCTATTTATCCTATCACCCCATCATCACCGATGGCAGAATATATTGACGAATGGAGTGCAGCAGGCAGAAAGAATATTTTTGGAGAAAACGTCAAAGTAGTTGAAATGCAGTCAGAAGCTGGTGCAGCAGGTGCAGTTCACGGTTCATTACAGGCAGGTGCTTTAACAACAACATATACTGCATCACAAGGTCTCTTGCTGATGATTCCTAACATGTACAAAATCGCTGGTGAATTACTTCCAGGCGTATTCCACGTTTCAGCACGTGCTTTGGCAGCTCAGGCATTGTCAATCTTCGGTGACCATGCCGACGTTATGAGCGCTCGTCAAACAGGTTTCGCTCTCTTGGCAACAGGCTCTGTACAAGAAATCATGGACCTCGCACCAGTAGCACACCTCGCTGCTATTGAAGGACGCGTTCCTTTCATGCACTTCTTCGACGGTTTCCGTACTTCACACGAAATCCAAAAAGTTGAAGCAGCCGACCAGAACGAGATTACAAAACTCATCAACTGGAAAGCTCTTAAAGAATACCGCGAACGTTCATTAAACCCAGAACATCCTGTAACACGCGGTACAGCACAAAATCCAGACATATATTTCCAAACACGCGAATTGCAAAATAAATACTACTATGCTCTTCCTGACATAGTAGCAAAATATATGAAAGAAATGAGCAAGATTACAGGACGTAAATATGCTCCTTTCACATACTATGGCGCACCAGATGCTACAAATATCATCATCGCTATGGGTTCTATCACCGACGTCATCAAGACTGTCGTTGACAAACTTAACGCAGAAGGCAAGAAAG
>JAGBVS010000074.1 GCA_017630195.1 Bacteroidales bacterium
AAAAAGAAATCCCTGTACCGGTACAGGTACAGGGACAGGGAGAGGGTGAGGGAGTGGGAGGGGGAGTGGCTGTCACGGTGACGGTGTCTGTGACGGAGATTCAAGTTTAAGAAGTTCTATAAGGGAAGTAATGTCAGTCTCAAGATTATTGAGGGCTGCGAGTTCATCTCCTTCATCTGATGATTTTTCAAGAGAGTATGAGAGATAATATATTATGTCGTTATATGTCATAGGGGTATGTATCAGTTCCGGTTTTGAAACCGGAAGTTTTATTAATTTTTTAGCACAGTCACGACAGTATGTAGTGTGGAAATGGTTTAAGTCTCCGATGTATATATCCCTTAGGTCATGTGCGAAGAAGTTGCGTTTGCATTTCTTGCACTGAGCAATTCCGTCAGCGTCATAAGGTTCGATTATGTATTTGCACATTTTTCATTCTCCTTTTTTAAATAGTCTTCATATTCTGCCATTATTTCACATTCTGAGCATTTGCTATAACCAGTTTCATCATCTATATTATAACAGTTGCCCATTGTAAGAGGACATGGATGGTCATACCATGTACGGTCATCCCAAAAGTTATATTCCATATATACTCCTTTCGGTTTTGAAACCGGTTACGCTACATTCAGTTTCCAGTTACGTACTACTTCACCAACTTCATTTGAAGCGTAGAATTCACGCTCAGTTTTGATAAGGTGGTAGATAAGTTTATGAACTTCTGTAGGCGTATCTGATATATGTTTACAATGTTTCATGTATCCATCATTAGCAGGGAGATATAATATATCATCCTTAGTAAATTCTCTGTCAGGTTTGTGATAGTGATAAAGAATAAATAAGTAGTCATCATCCTGCATTATATCTCCTGCGATTACTTTGTTGTTGAACAGGATATAGAAACGATGTACTATATCCTCTTTAGTCATCTCACATGGACAGTGAGGATATAGCGCTATTTCCCAAGAGCCTGATGTAATCATTTCAAGCTGAGGATTATCGAAAGCGAAGTATTTTTCTACTTTCTTAGAACCTTCATCAGACGCGCACATTTCAACTGCTATAGTTGTCTGTCCTTCAGCACCCATTCTGTAGAGCTGGATAGAACCTGGTTCCATTGTGTCAACCTGCGTTAAACCCATTTCCTCAAAGTAAGGGCAGTATTTATTTACTGTGTTAGCTAACATCCAGATGGTAGCGGTGTCACGGTCACGAATGAATGAAGATAGAACATTCATGAACTTTACAAACTCGTCACGGAGATACGGTTCACGAGTCATAAATTCATCGAAGCATATAGAACGAACTTCACCAACATCTACACCTTTTCTGTTTTCCCATGTAGCGAGAGCGCAGGTGAAGCAGAAAGGCTGTGAATCACGTTTAACTACTTCTCCGGTTTCTTCATCACGAAGAACAAGAGTGAATGCACGATTTTTATATTCGTAAGAGTTGAATTCTCCTTCAAATATATCTGATATCTGAGGTACTGGTTCACCAGTGATAGCATCAACTGTTGGAAGTTCAAACAGCGGTGCAATGTTTTTAGGTAATACTTCTGTATCTTTACGGCGTATGTATACTCCTCTGTAACGACGGTCTTTCGCATAACCACGAAGAAGGTCTGTTTTCCAGTCGAATGTTTTACCGTTTGAACGCTTGCCTATTACGATGTTGAATACTGCACGAAGTTTGCGTATTCGTTCTGAAGAATAATGTGGATTATTCTCCTGTTTTTTCTGTAGAGTTTCTACAATTTTGTTTGTGATTTGTTTTAATCGTCCGGTTTTAGAACCGGTCTTTTTCTTTTTACTGTCGGACATTTATAATACTCCTTTCTGTCTGCATGAAGTTTACTGCTAATTTGTCCTGAACTGTTCTGGAGAATTCTTCTACATCAGGATGTTCGTCTGCGAGATACAACAGGAAATCTTCTGCAAGCCCCATGTGGAAATCGGAAGGCATCATGTGAATATAACATTCCTCAGATACTTCCATTGTGTTACCGAGATAGTCGGTCAGTTCACACGTATACGGTTCACGTATATATGTATGACTATAAAGCCTTGAGTATTCTGCGGGAATTGACATTCTGTCGCGGAAATATACAAACTTTCCATGTTCGTATATGTATTTTGTCGGGGATTTTACTTTGTTGATACAACACCTATATGGTGTTTTATCATCGAAATATGTGTTGGTATCCTTGTCTATTTCACCAAATTGAACTTGCTGAGGTAGACCTGATACTGTGATATGGAACTCTCCATCTTTTTCATACGCATATCGTTTTGCTCCAAGTGTTTTAAATTTAGAGTATATGCCTTCAAATGTGAATATACCTATTGGTTGTGGTCTATTCTTTTTATCGCATGGGCGTAATCTTTCGGTTTCAAAACCGTTCATTAAAGCTGAGCGTTCAAGAAGTTTCGTTATTTCATCATTGTACGATTTAATAAATTCTTTATGTTTTTCATAGTTTACAAATTTTATGGAATCAGTATCACAATAAAGAACATCTTCGTTTATATGAGCAACACATCTTAGAAGTTCATAACGTGCCCATGCTGTTACCCATACGCCCCATTGATAACATAGAAACTGATTTCCATTATTTTTATTTTTGGTTAGAGATTCTTGAATGTCTGGTGAATTTGAACTCCATTTAAAATCCTCGTCAAGAGTGATTTCATCATTTACTGGGTTAGTTACACACATACCATAAATACCATTTAACATTCCCTTAGATACGAGATATTCATCTTCTTTTCCTTTTATACCTTTTAGTTTAGTTTTAGATTCATATAAGTCGAGAATTGATTCAAGAATAGGGCGATAGAGGAATTTGTATTTAGCGTGATAAAATTTATCTACGTTGATATCGGATTCGTCAAAGGTGTAGAACATATTAAATGTTTTCCAGTCTACATCAGTCATATATGTTATGACATAATCTGCTTTAACTACACGTCCATTGTCTATCGTTCCGCCTATTATAAGTTCACATTTTGATTTTGATAGTATATGATGTTTTGTTTTGGGCTGTATGTTATGAAATTTCACTCTAAATACACAGGCTTCACGTTCTACAAAATCTAAGAATGTAGAATAGTTTACTATGTTTTCATACACGAATCTTGTCATAGGATATTTGTGCATCAGCATTTGAGCAGGGTATGATGAAGTGAAATCTATAGACGCTACATCTTCCATGCAGATATCAATGTAGTCAACATTAGCGTGAGTGTATCCTCCTGCAAAAGCTTTGTAAAGTGTTATGAATAAATTTTCATCAGCCGCCATAAATTCTTTTATTTTGTCTCTGTATATTTTGTAGTTGTATCTATCTTTTATTTTGTTACGTACATATCGTCGAACGTAACCAGTTTTAGTTAGAGGTATTTTTGTTATGTCATTATCATTTCTTGCTATTTCTTCTTTTATGAAATAATAAACTATGCGTACATCATAAGCACAGTAATCAAGTTCTTCAGGAGTTAAGGGTGTTCTTGAATGACGAATTAAATTGTAGTCGAGTTGACCCTTCAGTTTTGAAACCGAAACTGTTGTAAGATTTTCAGCTACTTTAGCGAGCGATAAACCTGATAAGAAATAAGAGCATTTAAGTTCAATACAATTATCAAGGAGACAAGAAATTGGATGACACGCTTTACGAGCGAATATATCACTGATTTTAGAATGACCAAGTAAGAACTGCATTTCATATGATAAGTTATGTACATACATTATTAATCTACGTGAATAATCTAAACCTAAGAAATGTTCAAGTTGACCAAGAAATATATGGAACTGTGACCAAGTGCGACCATATATTTCCGTTCCATTAATGGACATCTGCCAGATATACATGGTCGCTCTTTTCTTAGGAATAAATTTTTTCTGAGAGCGTGTACTTGGATTTGGAACTTTCTCTATAAAAGATGTTGTCTCGATATCAAATGAACATGGAATGTTAAAGTAATGTACTTTGTTTTTATGATTATGCTTATCGCTTGCGGTTACCATTTCTCCCCAGTTAACCGTCGGAAAGCATAACTGGGTATAATGAATCAAGATATCAACCCCTTCCTAAATGTTTAGATTTAGTGAAATGTAATCCGGGATTCGCTTCACCGGTTTTTGTATTAAACACTTTAGATGAAAGATGTAAGTTACCTTCGAGAAACTGACGTATTTCCTCGGTTTTAGAACCGCCTAATGTATCACGTCCTGCAAAGAAATCTGAAATATCGTCTATGGTATATCCATACTTAGCGGCATCAGACATTAAGTTTGACATTTGAGTTGACACTAATTCAGGTGTCATTTCAGTCGGGTTATCATTAACTATTTTAGCCATGTTTGTAAGAATCGAGTTAGAGTCTTTCCATTCTCTGTCAAATCCTAAAGCTCGATATGCGTCATAGATTGCGCGTAAAGTTGATTTATAATATTCAAATGTTTCTTCATTCTCTAAATCAACTCTCTCACCAAATAAGTGGTGAATGTCATCTTTTACATATTCTTCTACAGCTTCAGGGTTTGTCTGTGGGTCGATTATAAAAGCTAACATGTAATGAAGTCTGTCTCTTTTAGATTCGATACTTCCGGAGATGTTTCTTCTGAAAGTACCCTTCTTTGTGCCAACGTAATCTTTTTCAAGACGAGGTTCATGAAAACGTCCTATAGTGTTTGAGAATTCATAGTAGCCTGACTTCTTAAGTCTTTCTAAACGGACATTAGCCTGAGCGGAGAATCTTTTTATTGCTGAATTAAGTTCTTTTGAGGACATTTTATCAATGTTAAATATCTCTCCGCCTATAGTAAATTTTGCGTGTTTCATAATTATTCCCCTTTCGGTGGGAGGATAACTCCACTTGATAGTAATTTTCTTAACATTTCTTTTTCCTTTGCAGAAATTGCAAGGTCATCGAGTATTGGATTTTCAATGACTGTGAAACCTTCAAAGTTACCTATCTTATCATTTTCATAACAAGCATAACCTGTTGTTGATGCGTATATATCGGTTTTGAAACCGCTTGCAAGTTTAGGTCTATTACATATAACATAGGGTCTTAGTGTATTAGCACAACCATCAGGTACTGAACCTAAAGATATTGTAGAAGGCTCTGGAGTGGTTCTTTCTAATATAGTATTGTATAAATCATTTCGTGATGAAGCGGACATAGCATTTCCTGCTATAGTGCCAGACATTCCAACGAGCGAACCTAAAGCTCCTACATCATTACCTTTTAAAGCTGAAATTGTTGCAGCGGTTCCTCCTCTTCCTATAGCTGACATTGATGTTGATAAGAAGTTAAAAGCATTTTCTCTTTTTTCTGTACGTGTGCGAGTCATTAATTCTGCATATTTAGAAATGTCTAATGCGTTTATCGGAACTTCTAATCTTACATTTGCAGAAACTACTTTATACTGTATATTATCTACATAAATCATGAATGAACAAGTTCCTGAAATCATATCATATGATGAATACACAGATAATTTATGTCCCATGAATATTGAAGGCGGTAAGTCTACTGTTCCATAGAATGGTATATATAATGATAAAGATGTATGAGGTTCATAATCTAAGAAATTATTAAAGTAACGTGGAATTACAGTTTTATCTATTAATAAACGTCTTAATGGTGTCTTTATAGTAATCGGGTATCCTGTAGCAGGAGTTCCTGATTGTGCCATACTTGTATTAAATTTTCCAATATGTATATAATCATAACTGGATAATGAATATGCGTCTGGAGGTATAAACATTATAGGTACAAGATAATAACCTATAATATAATCATAAGGGTCTGCTCCGAAGAATAATGAATCCGGTGTCAGAATATCTGATTCATATTCTGTAGGTAAACTGTTTATGTTTTCAATTAACCACTGAAATGAATTTAAAGCCGCATAAACATTTACAGAAGACACTTCATATACATATGTATTCAAATCTGGAGTTGAACCTTCATATGCGTTAGGGTCTGGAGGTATTATATCGCCCGCTGATTCTGCATCCGCATTAGGCTGGTCTTTAATATCTTCTCCTGTAACATAATCTCCTGTAGGTGTATCTCCATCAAATATCGGTAAGAATAAACCTATACCATCGGTTTCAGAACCGGTAATTTTATTAGCGGCAGTTATAGGATTGTCTGCAATATAAAAACCGATATAAGCGAGTTCGTGTATTATAGCATGAATTATTGCTTCATGATATGAAAGGTCTTCATCTTTATCATCTATTACGATTTCTGAAATGAATTTAAAAGTATCTCCTGATGAATAGTTTGTTATATCATGCCCTTCCTGTACATATCTTAAATTAGTCATGTCATATATACTGTTTTTCCAATGATATGATACCTCATTAAATGTTTTTAATGTTGTATTCATTCTTGCCCAAAATCCTGTCGCTCTGTAAGAACTCCAATCTATCTGTGCATAACCATTTATAATATCGTAACAGGTGAAGTCAACATTATATCCTAACGCGCTTAAATAAGGTGGGGAAGTTGTGTATTCGTATTTATACCAAGGGTCTGATAATACTGAGAGGAATGGTGAGAATATAGCGTCATCGCGCCAGTCTGGATGTGGTCCTACGCCCGGTTGGTCTTGAACTCTAATTTTGATATTAGGGTCGTCAGGGATTGGTCTGTACGAATAATTGTCTAACATAATCCAAGAAGTCCATGATGCTTCACCACCTTCTGGAGGTGACCATTCGGTTACGGAACCAGCTCGCGGGATTTTTGGACCTCTATAAATATCATACTGGAGAACAAGTCCTAAAGCTGTCTGGTCATCTTGAAAACTGTCTAAGAAGTCGAGCAGGTCAGGTAAACTTGTAAATGAATGTTCTGTTCCATCTGTTCTATCTAAAGCAGTAATTTTAGGACATAACACTATGTTCTTATATGATACGTCAAAACATAAGAATGAGCGTTCGTTACCTTGAGAATATGAATAATCGTCAGCTATTCTATAACTTGGATATCCATATAATTTAGCTGTAGATTCGTAACCTTGATTTATTCCAGCCATTATGAGAGGAACAGGGGCATCGTTTTCTGTATAGTAGTAGTGTGGTGTTATTAAATTAGACTGTTCAATTTCTATAGATGCATTTGTTGCTATCAAAGAACGAGTGTTCAACTTCCAGAGCGCTATTGATGGGTCATACGGTTTTCCCCAATGTTCAGTGTTACCGGGTACCATATCTGTATAGTAACCCCATATGTTTCGAGGAACGCAGAATGCAAATGGGTCAGGGTCGTTATTTGAACCTGCCTTCCATTCTCTGTCTGTGTATGTATCATAATATTCTTCATTATACCATTTACGTGCCATGTTATCACCTCGTTATAAGATAGTCGAAATAGATTGTACCTGTTAATGGTGCAGGCCATACACCCGGTGTTAATGAGATTTGCACACTGTTAGGGTCTGGAACTACTTGTCCGAATTGTAAAGGTAAAAGTTTATCCTCCACAGCTATATCACGTTTATATTGATTTCGTGTTATAGTTGCATTACAATCCATAAGTCCATTTACTTCTAATACATCTACATGAAACTGAAAAGATAATCTACCGCCACGAATTATCTCAGGAGGGTCTACGAAGTATTTACGAGAAAAGTCTGTTACTGAAGCGTAGTTGTATAATAAGAGTGAAGCATTATAATCACATACGAATTTAGGGTTCATAAGGTCTGTAGTTTCGATAGGAGACATTGAAATTGTTACAGTATCGGTCATCGTTTTTCCAACTCGACGAGGGTCATCATTGTATTTACCCAGTATAATATCCATAAAATCACTCCTTTCAAGAAAAGCCCCACGAAATGTGGGGCTATTTCCGGTTTTAAAACCGATTAGTCTTAGTCTAAATCGGCAAATTTGAAGTAGTACTTACCCTTTACGAATGTAGGAGGTGTAGGCTCAGGGTCATCGCCAGCTTTAGTTTTCTTAGTGGGTGCGGCGGGCTGTGCAGCTATGAAACCATCCTCACTGAGTTCATAATAGTCATCGTATTTGGTTGTCCAGTCTTCAGGCTGAGAGTCGAGAACCTGATAATCTGAGATTACGAATGTGAAGGAGTTCTCAGCTAAATCCATCAGATATGAGCAATCATATGTGAAGTAGTAGTTGTAGAACTTTCCTACA
>JAGBVS010000075.1 GCA_017630195.1 Bacteroidales bacterium
ACATTCAAATGCTTCCGCAAGAGCAACTGCAACTTTGATTGCACTATACGCATCGTTGCATTGTCCCATATCCATAATGCGAGGAAGTCCGCCTATTGTTCCAATGTCAAGATCATTAAAACGATATTTTCCGCAAGCAAGTGTTAAAACAATACTATCTTCAGGTGTTTGCTTAACGAATTCTGTGTAGTAATTTCTGCCGGGTTTTGCACCATCACAACCACCAACAAGGAAGAAATGTTTGATTGTTCCTGATTTTACTGCATCAATAACTGTATCAGCAACAGATAATACAGCATTGTGAGAAAAGCCAGTCATAACCTTTTCTCCGCCGTTAATTCCTGTAAAGTGCATATCGGTAGGATAACCGCCGAGAGCAAGAGCTTTTTCAATTACGGGAGTGAAGTCCTTATCTTCTCCAATGTGTATGATTTCAGGGTAAGATACCACTTCCGTAGTAAACACTCTGTCTGCATAACTTGATTTAGGTGGCATCAGACAGTTAGTGGTAAATATAATCGGTGCAGGAATGTTAGCAAATTCTTTTTGCTGATTCTGCCAGGCTGTACCGAAATTACCTTTCAAATGAGAGTATTTTTTCAATTCAGGGTATGCATGAGCTGGTAGCATTTCACCATGGGTATAGATGTTGATACCTTTATCTTTTGTTTGTTCAAGCAACTGCTTAAGGTCGTAAAGGTCATGGCCCGAAATGACTATGAAAGGACCTTTCTCAACGGTCAGGCTAACCTCTGTCGGAACAGGGTTGCCAAAGCTTTCTGTATTGGCTTTATCAAGAAGTTCCATACATTTCAAGTTAATTTCGCCAACCTCCATTACAATCGGCAAAAGCTCATTCATACCCCAATCTTTCATACCGATTGCAAATAATGCTTTATAAAAGAACTTGTTTACATCCTTAGCCTGATAACCCAAAACAAAAGCATGATATGCGTAAGCAGCTATTCCTCTGATACCGAATAATATCAAAGACTTAAGAGAACGAATGTCCTCGTCTGAATCCCACAACTCATTCATATCGTAATTGTCATTTCTTCCGCAAGAAGATGAACAGCATAGACAATTTGGAACAAGTCTGTTCTTTTCTGCTTCTATACGCTGTATAAGTTTGTTTATTGTAGCATTATTGAAATTTACATTAGTCACCGTTGTAAAAAGACTTTCTATAACAAGTTTATCGGTAGCATCGGTTACAAGTTCTTCATTCCCTTCGGTTGCTCTTGCAAGACCGATAAGGGCACCTGTTAATTTGTCCTGAAGCTCGGCAGTATCAGATTTCTTTCCGCATACACCCGAAGCTCCGGTGCAAGCCTTACAGCCTGCTGTCTGTTCGCATTGAAAACAAAACATTTGATTATCCATTTATAGTTACCTCCATAAAATTATTCAATGATATTTCCGTCTGTTGAAACCACAACAACTCTCCACGGAATAAACTTACCACTTGCCTGAAGTGCATTTTTTACTGCAATTTCTATTCCGCCGCAGCAAGGTACTTCCATTCTGACAACTGTTACACTCTTTATATCGTTGTTTGCAATAATAGCAGTAAGTTTTTCGGTGTAATCGCCTTCATCAAGTTTAGGACAACCGATAAGTGTAATATGATTACGGATAAATTCATTATGAAAATTTCCGTATGCGTAAGCGGTACAATCGGCGGCTACTAACAGATTAGCTCCGTCAAAATATGGAGCGTTTGTCGGTACGAGTTTAATCTGCACAGGCCATTGGGAAAGCTGACTTACATTATCTGTATTTGATGGTGCAGTGCATGAACAACTTTCTCGGTTGATAGATTTTGTTTGAGTTCCGGGACAACCGCAAGGAAGTGGTGCAGATGCCTTTTGCTCTTTTGCTTTTTGGACGGCTTTTTCATCATAAGCAGGTGCTTCTCTTTCTTCAAATGTAATTGCACCGGTAGGACAAGCAGGCAGACAATCTCCAAGACCATCGCAATAATCTTCACGGGTAAGCCTTGCTTTTCCGTCAATCAATTCGATAGCTCCC
>JAGBVS010000076.1 GCA_017630195.1 Bacteroidales bacterium
CGCCTTGTTCTTCACGGATTGATTTTGTATAAACGATATCGAGAACGTCAGAAAGGATACTCATATAAACGTTGTTATAGAGGTTGTATTCCATATCGCCATTGTAAATCATATATACAGAAGTCTTAGGATCTTGCATTTCTTTTCTGTAATGTGTTTTGTAGTCGCCTTCAGTGATGCCTAAACCGACGTCTTTCCAGTCTTCTTTGCGGTTTTTCTTCTTCAATGAAGCTAAATATTGTTCAACGAGTGGTTTGAATGTTTCAACGTCGATGTTACCAACAAAGATGAATGTGAAGTTGTTAGGGTCAGCGAAACGGTCTTTGTACATTTCCATTGCTTTAGCATAATCTACTTTGTCGTAGTCTTCAACATTCATTCTCAAACGTAATGGATGGTTGTTGTATAAAACTTTTGTTAAAGAGTCTGACAATGTGAGGTTAGGATTTAACTCCATGTTCTTCAACATAGCTTTTGTACGTTCCATTGTTGATTGGAATACTTCTTGGTCGGCGCGTGGAGCTGTGAAGTATAAGTGGATGAGTTGCATCATTGTTTCCAAGTCTTTAGGAGAACAAGAGCCGTTCATAGCTTCTGAATAAGTGTAGATGCTTGGATAAACGTCAACTTTCTTGCCAGCCAAAACTTTTGGAAGGTCTATTGCGCTGAATTCGCCAACGCCGCCTAATGTGATGATGTCGCCTAAGTTTTGGAGTGTGTATGGATCATCTTGTGGAAGTGCTGACAAACCGCCTTCGCTGTAAGCTGTCATTCTGATTTCGTCTTCTTTGAATGTTGTTTGTTTGTAGATGACTTTCATGCCGTTGCTGAGTGTCCATTCTGTTGTTCCGAAAACTTCGTTTTGAGCTTCTTTCTTTACTTTACCAGCTTTAGGAAGTTTAGCAATCATAGGGCCGTCGAATACTTCTTCTTCGTAAGCTTCAACTTCCATAGCGAAAGCGTTATTGTACATAGCTAAGAGTTCTTCTTCTGTTGGAAGTACTTCGCCTTCTTTCTTAGGAGCTGTCAATGTGATGACGAGGTTGTTTTCTGTGAGAAGTTCTTTAGCGTATGCATTGATAGCTTCTAATGGGATGTTAGGAGCGATTTGTTGTAATAACATATATTCTGTTTCAATGTCCATCATTGGTTCATTGTTCAAGAAATGTTCTAAGTAAACATCAACGAATTTTTCATTTTCGGTATTGTTTCTTTCGTTGTATTTGCTTTCCATAGCTTTCATATAGTCGGCTTTTGCTCTTTCATATTCTGAAGCTGTGAAACCATATTGAGCCATACGTTTGTTTTCTGTAACTAAAGCTGTCATAGCTTCATCGATACCTTCAACATCTTTAGGAGATGCTGCGCTTGTCCATGCTTCTTTTGTTGGAGCTAAATAATAGTCACCGTAGTAGCTGTAACCGTAAACGAATGGAGGGTTAGGTTTTTGTGTGAGTTCTTGTAATCTGTTGATTTGCATGTTAGAGATTAAAGAAAGGATATAATCTGTTACCCAGTAGCTGGCGTCGCCTTTCAATTCATTTGGTGTTGCATCGTGTTTGTAGAATATTTGCAAGCTCATTGATGTCAATTCTGGGTCAGAAGCGATAGCAACGATAGGTTCTTCGTTGTCTTCAATCATGAAACGTGTTCTTTCTGCTGGATTTACAGGAGCTGGGATGTCGGCGAACATTTCTTTGATGCGAGCTTCGATAGCATCTACATCAATATCACCAACGATGATTAAACCTTGGAGGTCTGGACGATACCATTTGTTGTAGTAGTCGCGGATTTCTTGGTATGTAAAGTTAGCGATAACTTCTTTAGTACCGATTGGGAGGCGTGCTCCGTAAGGGCTGTTAGGGTACATTTTTGGAAGAATTTCTTCCCAAACGCGTCTGCTTGCGCCGCCTGTTGTACGTTCTTCTTCGAGGATAACGCCACGTTCGTTGTCTATTTCAGCATCTTCAAGAGCGATGAAGCTTGACCAGTCGTGGAGGATGAGGAGACAAGTGTCAACCAAACCTGGGATGTCTGTCTGAACATTTGTAACCATGTAAACTGTTTCGTCGATTGCTGTGTAAGCGTTAAGGTTTTCACCGAATTTAACACCTCTGCTTTGGAGGTAGTTTCTTAATGTCATTCCTGGAAGGTTTGTTGTTCCGTTGAATGCCATGTGTTCGAGGAAGTGAGCGAGACCGCGTTGGTTTTCTTCTTCGAGTACTGAACCGACTTTCTGTGCGATGTAGAAGTCAGCTCTGTTTTCTGGTTTTTCATTGTGACGGATGTAATAAGTCAATCCGTTATCCAACTTTCCGTATCTTACGTTAGGGTCCATTGGAAGAGGCATTGCCATTTGGGCAAAACTATTGATACCAAACATCATGATAACCAATAGTGATAATAAATGCTTTCTCATAAAAATGTTGTTTAAATGAATATTGATTTTTTAATTTGTTTAATATAAATGTACTACGTATTTTTCAACGAAATAAGGTTCTGCGTACCATTTGGTTATTGACGTTGTCTTACGTTTCCAATTCTTAGGAACTTCGCGTAACTCATCTTCAATGTCGCCGCCTTTGAGATATAAGATGCCACCGGCTTCGATGTCGTTGTGGATACGAAGCTTGTTGCCAACCCAGCCTGCTATCTCAGGAAGTCGTGTCACTGCTCGACTTGTGATGATGTCGAATTTGTCTTTTATTTTCTCGACACGTTCTTGTACTGCAACAACATTGGTCAGTCCTAATGATTCTGCTACAGCTTGAACTACCTTGATTTTCTTTCCTATGCTATCGACAAGCATGAAGTCGGTCTGTGGAAACATGATTGCTAATGGTATGCCGGGGAAACCTCCGCCTGTGCCTACGTCCATCACCTTCATGCCTGGTAGAATAGTGAAGTATTTCGCAATGGCTAATGAATGCAATACGTGGTGTTCATAAAAACAATCCATGTCTTTGCGTGAAATGACGTTGATTTTGCTATTCCAATCTTCATAAAGTGGTAATAAAGATTGATATTGATTCATCTGAATCTCAGTGAGTTCAGGAAAGTATTTCTTTATTATCGTGTGGTCCATTTACAATTATCTTAAATTACGCAAAAGTAAGAAAAAAAGATAAATATATCTTAATAATATTAGTAAAATAGTTGAAATAATAATTATTTGTTGAAATAATAATTATTTATTGTAAGCGTTAATTTTGTATTTTTACAAAAATTTTTTTTGATGGTAAAAACGCTTAGATATTTCATGTTTATAATAATCATGTTGTTGTGGCATGTTGATGTGCTGTCGCAAGAAAAATCTAAGGTTGTTTTGGATTATATTGAGAAATATAAGAACATTGCGATGAGGGAGATGCAGGTGTATAAAATACCTGCTTCCATAACTCTTGCTCAAGGTCTGCTCGAATCGGGCAACGGCAACAGCGAGCTCGCAAAAAAATCAAATAATCATTTCGGAATAAAATGTCATAACACATGGAAAGGCAAACGTACTTATCACGATGATGATGCCAAGGGCGAATGTTTTCGCGTATATGACTCTCCCGCTGATTCTTACAGAGACCATTCCAAATTCCTCGCTAATGGACAGCGTTACGCTTTTCTCTTCGATTTGCAAATAACAGACTATAAGGGTTGGGCTAAAGGATTAAAAAAAGCAGGTTATGCCACATTGCCTGTATATGCAAATGTTTTGATAAAACTTATTGAGGATTACGACCTTGTGCAATATGACCAGATGGTAGTGAAAGGTAAATTCAAAAATGAAGAAAAGAAGGTCGTGCCTAAAAAAGAAGATGGTCAGAAGAAGACGTCAAATACGAATAAAAACACTCAGTCGGGTGGCAATAATAGTTCAAACAAAACTGATGTAAACAAAAATAAATCGAATAATAAGACTGAAAAAGTTGCCGGAACATATACTCCTAATAAGCTGACTGATGCAAAAGTGGTTGGCAAAGCCTATGATGGAAGATATGTTCGTGAGAATAATGGCGTGAAATTTATTTATGCAAAAGCGGGAGATAATGTACATAAATTGGCTAATGATTTGGAAATGTATGAGTATCAGTTGGTGAAATATAATAATCTTGGCAAACGTAGAACATTTAAGGAAAATGAGATTATTTATATAGAGCCAAAGAAGAACAAGGCCTCACGTAAGTATAAATATCATACAATACAAAAAGGAGAGACTTTGTCGTATGTGTCTCGTCTTTATGGCGTTAAGTTGGAATCAATATACAAGATGAACGGTATGGATGCAAATACCATTCTTTATGTTGGTGATAATATAAAATTGAGGTAGAAAGGCTACAAGACCACAAGACTACAAGACCACAAGGTTTTTTGTGATGTAGTGATGTAGTGATGTAGTAATGTAGGCTATTTTTCTGAAATTTTTAGATTCTGAATTTCTGATATATTAGAGTTCCTCTTTCAAATACTTAGCCGTGAAGCCATTGCCTTTTTTTACTATGCTTTCCGGTGTTCCTTCACCGATGATGGTTCCGCCTTTTACTCCGCCTTCTGGTCCCATATCGATGATATAGTCGGCGAGTTTTATCACATCTAAATTATGTTCGATGATGAGTACGGTGTTGCCTTTTTCTACTAATTTATTCAAGACTTCCATCAAGACTTTTATGTCTTCGAAATGCAATCCTGTCGTTGGTTCGTCTAAGATATAAAGAGTCTTGCCTGTATCTTTTTTTGAAAGTTCGGCTGCTAATTTAACGCGTTGAGCTTCGCCACCTGATAATGTTGTCGATGCTTGTCCGAGTGTTAGATAACCTAATCCTACGTCTTCTAACGCTTGTATTTTTTGTGTTATGAGAGGGATGTTTTCAAAGAATACGAGTGCCTCGCTGATAGTGAGGTTCAACACATCATTGATAGATTTTCCTTTGTAGCGTACTTCCAAAGTCTCTCTGTTGTAACGTTTTCCTTGGCATGTCTCGCACGGGACTTGTACGTCGGGCAGGAAGTTCATTTCTATGAGACGTACGCCAGCGCCGCAGCATGTCTCGCATCTTCCGCCTTTAACGTTGAAGGAGAATCTTCCGGCTTTGTAGCCTCTGATTTTTGCTTCTGGCAGTTCGCCGAACAATTTCCTTATTTCGTCAAAAACTTTTGTGTAAGTCGCTGGATTAGAGCGTGGTGTTCTTCCAATAGGAGCCTGGTCTATTTCAATGATTTTGTCGATATGTTCCAATCCTTCGATTGATTTATATGGCAATGGCTCTTTTAAGGAGCGATAGAAATGTTTGCTCAAAATAGGGTAGAGTGTCTCATTGATAAGGCTTGATTTTCCGGAACCGGAAACGCCGGTCACGCAAATCATCATGCCTAATGGTAATTTCAAGGTTACGTTTTTAAGATTATGTCCTGTCGCACCTTTAATAATAATATATTTGCCGTCAGTGGCTTTACGTCTTTTCTTAGGCACTTCAATTTTTTTCTTGCCATTAAGATAGTCGCAGGTGATGCTGTGACCTTTTTTCACATCTTTAGGCGAGCCTTCAAAGGTTATTTCGCCTCCGTGAGAGCCTGCTCCAGGTCCGATGTCAACGATATGATCTGCAGCCATCATAGTGTCTTTGTCGTGTTCAACAACGATAATTGAGTTTCCGATGTCGCGCAGTTCCTTTAGCGATTCTATAAGTCTTTGATTGTCGCGCTGATGTAAGCCTATACTTGGTTCGTCTAAAATATACAAAATGCCAGTAAGCAATGAGCCGATTTGTGTTGCAAGACGAATGCGTTGTGCTTCGCCGCCGGAAAGACTTTTGGCTGGACGGTTCAGATTCAGATAGTCGATGCCGACATTCAACAAAAAGTTGATACGTTTTTTTATCTCGGATAAAATGTCAGCTGAAATTTCTTTCTGTTTTTTATTAAGATGATTGGGCAATTCATCAAACCATTTTGCGAGATTAACGATGTCCATTTCTGCCAATTCGGCTATGTTTTTATCGTTAAGTTTGAAATATAAAGCTTCTTTTTTCAAGCGAGTGCCATGACATTCCGGGCATTGAGTTTCATTCATAAAGCTTGAAGCCCAGCGCTTTATTGCGGTGGATGCGTTTTCGTCGTTCTGATTAACAATGAAATTTATTATTCCGTCGAAAGTGGCTGTGAATGTTGACATCGTTCCGTATAACTCTTTCGTTACGGTAAAACCATCGCTGCTGCCATATAATATTGTGTTCAAAGCTTCTTCGCTTACTTCGTTTAATGGTGTGTCTAAGTTGAAGCCATAATGAAGCCCTAAAGTTTCTAACTGATTGAAAATCCATGAGTTTTTATATTCTCCAATTGGAGCGAGACCGCCTTTGCGGATACTTTTTTCCATATCGGGAATTATTTTGTTCATGTCGATGACTGTTATCTCTCCGAGTCCGTTGCATTTCGGACATGCTCCGTATGGTGAGTTGAAAGAGAATGAGTTAGGCTCTGGGTCCTGATATGAAAGTCCGGTAGTAGGACACATCAGGAGACGGCTGAAATATCTTACATTGTCGTCGCCTTCTTCCATTATCAACAATAAACCTTTGCCGTGTTTAAAAGCAAGTTCTACGGCTTTGGATATTCTGCTTTTATCTTCACCTACAACAACTCTGTCGATAACTATTTCAATATCATGCGTCTTGTATCTATCGACTTGCATTCCAAAACTGAGTTCCTTTACTTCGCCATCGATGCGCACTCTTAGGAATCCTTGCTGACGTATATTTTCGAATAGTTCTCTATAATGACCTTTGCGAGCTCTTACTACAGGAGCTAAAACGTTGATTCTTTTGTTTTTATATGTTTTAGTTATTATGTCGCAAATCTGTTCTTCAGAATAACGAACCATTTTTTCTCCTGTGTTATATGAAAATGGTTCAGCAACTCTTGCGTACAGAAGTCTAAGATAATCATATATTTCTGTTATGGTTCCGACTGTTGAACGTGGGTTTTTGTTGACAGATTTTTGTTCTATTGAAATGACGGGACTCAACCCTTTGATGTCGTCAACTTGCGGACGTTCCATATTTCCGATAAACTGGCGAGCGTATGACGACAACGATTCCATGTAGCGTCTTTGTCCTTCAGCATAAATAGTCTGGAATGCTAATGACGATTTGCCGCTGCCGCTGAGTCCTGTTATTACGACAAGTTTGTTGCGTGGTATTTTAAGGCTTATGTCTTTGAGATTGTTTTCCTTAGCACCGTAAATCTCTAAAAAATCTTCTTCTGAAATATTGTTTTTGTCAATCGAGTTCATTTTATTAATTTATTTCTTCTAATGCTAAAGAATCTTCAAGTAAAAATTGTTCGTCGCCAATCAAATTCATGATATGTCCGTGAGTCATATTGAAAGGTTTCTTTGGAATTTTAATTTCATAAATCTCACCTTTATTGACTTTCAATGAGTTGCTTCTTAGCCACGGGTTAAAGACTTTTAAAAGTTTATAAGTGATGTCGTGTTCTTTTGCGAACTCTGCCCAGTTTTCAATGCTTTTGTCAACTTTTACGATGTCGTATTTATAAGGTTCGTAAGAAAGTTTTGGACTTACGTATATTCCGTGTTTTTCTGGATTTTCAAAAATGGTTTTTATAGCTAATATGCGAAATACGTAACGTTCTGTCTCTTCTGCCATTAGCATATCGTAATAAGAAGTTACGCCTTGTTCTTTCATAAATTTTGATACTCTGGATGAGCCTGCATTATAAGCTGCTGCTACTAATGTCCAGCTGCCGAATCTTTCGTATGCTTTAAGGAAATATTTGCAAGCTGCTTCTGTCTCTAATTCAACATTATAGCGCATGTCAACTTCCTTGTTTATTTTCAATCCGTATTCTTCTGCTGTGCCTTTCATGAATTGCCAGAAGCCAGCGGCTCCGGCAGGAGATACGACATTGCTTAAATTGCTTTCAATTACACATAGATATTTGAAATCTTCAGGCACTCCGTGTTTTTGTAAGATTGGTTCAATGACTGGAAACCAGCGTTTTGAGCGTTTTAACAACACCATCGTGTTGCTGTGGAAATATGTGTTTGACAAAAGCTCTCTTTCGTAGCGTTCTCTGATGTTGAACATTTCAAGCGGCACTCTTTCACCGGCAAAATAAATGTCGTCGCAAAATTCAATGTCGTTGCTTTGAACGACTATTTGTTCTAATGAAACAGGACGTTTGTTTGCCGTTCTTATAGCAATGATGCTCATTATAAAAGTAATGACAATCATGAGGATAAGAGCTGCTACTGCAATTATTAAGAGATATTTTGTCTTCTTCGTATTCATATTTTTATGTCAATTTTATATGAAAGGGCTTTCGAAATTTTTAAATAAAGGAGAAGTTTTATCTTTTTCAGATAGTATTGGATTTTCAATATTCCATTCGATATTGATGTCAGGGTCGTTCCACAAAATGCTGCATTCCGACTCTTTGTTGTAGAAGTTGGTGCATTTATAGTTGAATATAGTGTCGTCTTCAAGAGTTAAAAAACCGTGAGCGAAGCCTTCCGGAATCCAGAACATTTCTTTGTTGTCTGCACTTAAAATACGAGATTCCCATTTCCCGTAAGTCAGTGAGTTTCTGCGTAAATCGACAGCAACATCTAAAACGGAGCCCTTAACTACTCTAACAAGTTTACCTTGTGCGTAAGGTGGCTTTTGAAAATGTAGTCCTCGTAAAACACCTTTTGCGGATTGAGATTCATTATCTTGAACGAAATTCATCTCTAAACCGAATTTCGAGAATTTTCTTTTGTTGTACGATTCGTAAAAATATCCTCTATCGTCTTTGAAGACAATAGGTTTTATAACTAATAAACCCTCTATAGCAGTTTTGATTATCTCCATATTTCAATTTGAATGAATTTTAAAGAGAGACGCATCAATGCGTGTATTTATAGGAAACATTGATACGTCTCAACTTGTAGTCTTGTAGTCTTGTTGACTTGTAGTCTTTTTATAGGTGTACCACTTCGCCGTGAGCAGCAGCGGCGGCTTCCATCATAGCTTCCGACATTGTTGGGTGAGGGAAGATTGTGTTGATGATGTCGCGGCCTTTTGCGCCTAACTCGCGTCCGAGGACAGCAGTAGCTACCATTTCTGTTACGTTGTCGCCGACCATGTGGCATCCGAGCCATTCGTCGTTAGCAGCGTTGAATACGACCTTGATGAAACCGTCTTTGTTGCCTGCTGCAGAGGCTTTTCCTGAAGCTGTGAATGGGAACTTGCCGACTTTAACTTCGTAACCGGCAGCGATCGCTTTAGCTTCGGTGAGACCTACTGAAGCTACTTCAGGAGTGATATATGTACAGCCTGGTATGTTGTTGTAATTCAATTTTTCTGGTTCTAAGCCGCAGAATTTTTCAACGCAGATGATGGCTTCGTGTGATGCTTTGTGTGCCAATGCTGGACCGTGGACGATGTCGCCGATAGCATAAACTCCTTCAACATTTGTTTTGTAATAATCGTCAACGATGACTTTGCCTCTTTCTGTTGCGATGCCGAGTTCTTCGAGACCGAGGTTTTCGAGGTTTGTCTGAACGCCGACAGCTGAGAGAACGATGTCAGCTTCAACGACTTTAGGACCTTTTTTAGTTTCGATTGTACAAACGCATTTTTCGCCTGTTGTGTCAACGTTTGTTACTGATGATTCTGTCATGACAGTCATCTTCAATTTCTTGAAGCAGCGTTCAACTTGTTTTGAAACTTCTTCATCTTCAACAGGAAGGATGTTAGGCATGAATTCAACCAAAGTGACTTTTACGCCCATAGATGTGAAGAAGAATGCAAATTCTGAACCGATTGCGCCAGAACCTACGACCAACATTGTTTCAGGGAGTTTGTCTAAAACGAGAGCTTGACGATAGCTGATGATTTTTTCGCCGTCGATAGGAAGTGATGGCAATTGACGAACTCTACAACCTGTTGCGAGGATGATGTGTTCTGCTTCATAAATTGTTTCAACACCTTCTGCATCAACAACTTTAACTTTCTTGTCGGCTGTCAATGAACCCAAACCTGCGATAAGTTCTACATTGTTTTTCTTGAAAAGATATTGAACGCCTTTGCTCATGCCTTCTGCAACGCCACGGCTGCGACGTACTACTGCTTCCATGTCGGCCATAACTTCGCCTTCAAGTTTAATTCCGTAGTTTTCAGCATGTTTCATATATGTATAAACTTGTGCGCTTTTCAAAAGAGCCTTGGTTGGGATACAACCCCAGTTCAAACATGTTCCGCCGATTTCTGATTTTTCAACAACAGCAACTTTTTTGCCTAATTGTGAAGCTCTGATGGCTGCTACGTAACCACCTGGTCCACTGCCTATTACTATAACATCGTAATTCATGATATTTGTATTTTTGTGTTAATAATTAGCATTTAAAAAAATGAATTTGCAATCTGCGAAGATAATAAAAATATTGATAAAAATGTTGCGTTATACATATTTATTTATGCAGTGTGCTCAATGCAAACAAAAATTAACTTCATTTAATGATTTTTGAAATAAAAATGTTAAAAATTGTTAAAATGATAAAAAATCTTTCAAAAACACTTGACTTTTCAATATCATATTTTGTACTTTTGCAAGACAAATGACAAGAAATTCTCCTTGAATTAAAATCAACATTTTTTTATTTGAATTCTGATATTACCGCGGGTTAGAATTATATATTCTTAAATTTTTATTAACTAAAAACTTCTTTACTTATGAAATCAATTCTAAATTCCCAATTGACGGGAAAATGGTATAGCATTGCCCGTACTCGTAACTTTTTTGAAATGAAATTCGTTGAAATATTTCTTTATATTTCAATCGCTTGCGAAAATAGTCTCGACTTGCATTATGTCGGAATAAAAGAGGATAGAAGTAAGGTCTTGAGGAAATTGACTTTAGAAATTTTAACAAAAAATGATACGGTTTTTATAATCCTTAAAAAAGGTATTTTCAGGAAAAGATTTAAGATTTTAACATTCGATGATAAAAATGGAATATTGATTTTGTCAGATAAAAAAATGAAGTATGTTTCAATATTATCAAGGAAATCGTCGCTATGCCGTGAGGTGGTGGAATCTTGCCTGAATCAAATTGAAGAACTGAATGGAGAGATGGAATTGTATAGTGGCAGTATTGTTTAGGCTCATGTGGCATTGCCGTACGTTATATGTGTCATGCCTTTCAGGCTATAATGCAAATTCTTCATTCTTCATTTAAAAATAATTCCTGATTCCTAACTTATAATTCCTAATTATTTTCTATCTTTGCGTTTTACATAAATAATTAAGGAGTTATGACATTAAATTCACTTACAGCAATATCTCCAGTTGATGGCAGATACCGTTCCAAGGCAGCAGGTCTTGATGAATATTTTTCAGAATACGCATTGATTCGTTATCGCGTAATGGTTGAAGTTGAATACTTTATAGCATTGTGCGAACTTCCTTTGCCTCAGCTTGCAGCTTTCGATCATAATCATTTTGAAAAACTTCGTTCTTTCTATAAGGATTTCACAGTTGAAAATGCTCAAGAAATTAAAGATATAGAAAAGGTTACAAATCACGATGTTAAAGCTGTTGAATATTTTCTAAAACGTCGTTTCGATGAAATGGACCTTAAAAAATTCAAAGAATTCATTCACTTCGGCTTGACTTCTCAAGATATTAACAATGTGGCTGTTCCTCTTACATTGAGAGATGCTAACGCTAACATTTATTTGCCTGCAATGCAAGAACTTAGAGATAAACTCTATGCAATGGCAGAAGAATGGAAAGATGTTCCAATGTTGGCACATACACACGGACAACCAGCAAGTCCAACACATCTCGGAAAAGAAGTATATGTTTTCGTTGAACGTCTCGATAGTCAACTTAATGTGTTGAGAAACATTCCTTTCTGTGCAAAATTCGGAGGAGCAACAGGTAATATGAATGCTCATAAAATCGCTTATCCACAGATTGAATGGAAAAACTTCGCTAATAATTACATCAATAATAATTTAGGTCTTACAAGACTCCAAACAACAACACAGATTGAACACTACGATTTCATGGCAGCTTATTTCGATGCAGTGAAACGTATCAACACAATCTTGATTGACCTTTCTCGCGACGTATGGCAATATGTTTCAATGGAATATTTCAAACAAAAAATTAAAGCCGGTGAAGTTGGTTCTTCAGCAATGCCTCATAAAGTCAATCCAATCGACTTTGAAAACGCAGAAGGTAATCTCGGTCTTGCAAACGCTATCTTTGAACACCTCAGTGCGAAACTTCCTATCAGCCGTATGCAACGCGACCTCACCGATTCAACAGTGACAAGAAACGTCGGAGTTCCTTTGGCTCACACTATGATAGCAATTGCATCATTGATGAAAGGCCTTGATAAACTTATTCTTAATGAAGAAAAATTGAGCGAAGATTTGTTGAATAATTACGCAGTCGTTGCTGAAGCTATCCAAACAATCTTGCGTCGTGAAGAAGTTGAAGGCGCATACGAATTGTTGAAAGGCTTGACACGTACAAACGAAAAGGTTACTCGCGAATCAATTGATAAATTTATCGATGAACTTCCTGTAAGTGATTCTGTTAAAGCAGAAATGCACGTCATCACACCTGAGAATTATACAGGTTACAGCTTTTAAGTTTTAAGTAAATAGAAATTAACAGGGGAATTTTGTAATAAAGTTCCCCTTTAAATTTAATTAGATGAAAATCAGTAAATTCAATAGAGTTCTTGGCTATGTGAAGCCATACTGGGGCAGCGTGACGATGAATATAGTTTTTACTATACTTGCAACGATTTTTTCGCTGTTCTCTTTTTCAATGATTGTTCCTTTCCTGAATCTTTTGTTTAATCCGGATAATTTAATCACTGTAAAGCCTGAATTTTCATTGAGTTCGGATGCACTTCTCGAAACGATGAATTATTATATCAGCTCTATTATTATTTCAAAAGGTCAGAAAATGGCATTGTTGTTCATTTGTGTCATGTTAGTTTTCGCTTTTTTCTTGAGAAACCTCACGACATATATGGCAAGTTATTATATGGCGGCGGTGAGAGTCAATTCGATAAAGGATTTGAGAGCTGAACTTTACAACAAAATTCTTGTCCTTCCATTGTCGTTTTATAGTAAGCAAAAGAAAGGCGATATTATAGCGAGAATCACAACCGACCTCCAGGAAATAGAAGTCTCTATCATGAATTATTTAGATGTTTTCATCAAATCGCCAATTACCATAATTGCGTATTTCGCTTATATGCTTGGAGTTAGCTGGGAACTGACATTGTTTGTGTTATGCGTTTTGCCTATAGGCGGCCTTGTTATCGGTAAGATTGGAAAATCTTTGAAAAAAGATTCTAAAGAAGGTATGACTCGTCTTTCAAATATTATTGCCAATATTGAAGAGACAATCTCTGGTTTGCGTATCATTAAGGCTTTCAATGCGATAGATTATACGAACGAAAAATTTGAAGAGCAAAATTACGGTTATTCCAAGTTGTTAAAATTCGTTCACAGAAAAAGAGACCTCAGTTCTCCAATGAGTGAATTGCTTTCTGCAATAGTGATTTCTATAGTTCTTTGGTTCGGCTCAACTCTTATTTTGTCGGGTGACGCTACAATAACAGCGGCTAATTTCATTGCTTATATTGTCGTTTTTTCACAAATCATTCCTCCGGCAAAATCATTTTCACATGGTTTTTACAACTTGCAAAAAGGTATGGCATCAGCGGAACGCGTCTTTGAAATTATTGATGCTGATGAAGTTATAGTTCAGAAAGATAACGCTAAAAGCATTACAGAATTTAAAGATTCTATCAAGTATAATAATGTCGTCTTCCGTTATGGAAAAGAAGATGTATTAAAAAATATTAACTTGACGGTCGGTAAAGGCAAGATGGTTGCTTTGGTAGGAGAAAGTGGAGGCGGAAAATCTACGATGGTTGACCTTTTGCCTCGTTTTTATGATGTTTGTGAAGGTTCTATAACAATTGATGGAAATGATATTCGTGATTATAAAATCGCCGACCTTAGAGGTTTGATGGGAATTGTAAGTCAGGAAAGTATATTGTTCAACGATACAGTTCATAATAATATCGCTTTCGGTATGCATAACGCTACGCGCGAAGACGTTGTAGAGGCTGCTAAAGTGGCTAATGCTCATGAGTTTATCATGCAGTTAGAGAATGGATATGATACATATATTGGCGACAGAGGTATGAATCTCTCTGGAGGACAAAGGCAGCGTTTGAGTATCGCACGCGCCGTTCTGAAAAATCCTCCAATTCTCATACTCGATGAAGCGACTTCTTCTCTTGACACTGAATCTGAAAAACTGGTGCAAGACGCTCTTGCTAAGGTGATGAGCAACAGGACATCAGTAGTTATAGCTCATCGACTTTCAACAATTCAAAATGCTGATGACATTGTGGTGCTTGCAAAAGGTAATATTGTTGAACAAGGCAAACATGATGAACTTATTGCTAAAAATGGAGTTTATAAAAGATTGACGGATTTACAATCATTTAATTGATATGTTGCAATATTTTAACATATTTCTTTTGATAATGATTATAATAGCGGTGATAGTATTCATCGCTTTATATTTTGTGACAGCAGGTTACGGCGTGTTTTATAATAAGAAATGGGGACCGACAGTTCCTAATAAATTAGGCTGGATTATGATGGAATCGCCGGTGTTTGTTGTCATGATTTTGCTTTGTGTTTTCTCAGAGAGAAGTTCAAATATTGTATGTCTGATATTTTTGATATTGTTTGAGATACATTATTTTCAACGTTCATTTGTGTTTCCTTTTTTGATTAGAGGCAAAAGCAAGATGCCTTTGTCTGTAATAGTTATGGGAGTGGTTTTCAATGTATTGAATGCCATAATGCAAGGCGGCTGGATTTTTTATGTGTCTCCTGAAAATAAATATGAACTTTCTTGGCTGTTGTCGCCTCAATTTATTATTGGCACTATGATTTTCTTTGCAGGAATGTTAATTAATATTCATTCAGATTATGTCATAAGAAATCTTCGTAAACCAGGCGATACAAGACATTATCTTCCTAAAAAGGGAATGTTTAAATATGTTACGTCAGCTAATTATTTTGGTGAATTTGTTGAATGGCTTGGTTTTGCTATACTTACATGGTCGCTTTCCGGCGCGGTCTTCGCTGTCTGGACTTTCGCAAATCTCACTCCCCGCGCCGCCAAGATTTACGATAACTACAAGAAAGAATTTGGCGATGAACTCGATACAAAAAAAGTGAAAAGAATAATACCTTTTATATATTAAGCGATAATCAAAACAACATGCGACCAACAAATTCCATTATTTTCACACCTTGTAAGATAGGTCCAATAGAATTAAGAAACAGAACGATACGTTCTGCTGCTTTTGAAAATATGTGCAAAGAAAACAAGCCTACGCAGCAGCTTTTTGATTATCATACGGCTGTGGCTCGTGGTGGAATAGGCATGACGACAATAGCTTACGCGTCTGTAAATCGCAGCGGTGTTTCTTTCGACGGGCAATTGTGGATGCGGAAAGAAATAGTGCCGGAATTGAAAAAACTAACAGACGCCATTCATAAAGAAGGGGCTAAAGCGTCAATTCAGCTTGGACATTGCGGTAATATGACACATCGCAGCACATGCGGCTGCAAGCCAATAGGCGCTTCCTCTGGCTTTAATCTCTATTCTCCTACATTCGTGAGAGGTATGAAAGAACGTGAGATTCTCTCTTTGGTGAGAGATTTCGGCAAGGCTGTCAATCTCGCTCGTGAAGCTGGCTTCGATTGCGTAGAGATTCACGCAGGTCATGGCTATCTAATAAGCCAGTTTTTGTCGCCTTACACAAATCACAGGAATGATATTTGGGGCGGAAGCCTTGAAAATAGAATGCGTTTCATGAAACTTGTGATGAAAGAAGTCATGTACGCTGCCTCTGATGATATTGCCGTAGTGGTGAAAATCAATATGTTTGATGGAATGAAGACAGGAATACATGTTGATGAGGCGATATTGATTGCCAAAGAGTTAGAGAAAATCGGCGTGCACGCTCTCGTGCTCTCGGCTGGATTCGTCAGCAAGGCTCCGATGGAAGTGATGCGTGGCGCAATGCCGATAAAGACAATGGCTTATTACATGAATATGAGGAAGTTCTGGTGGCTTAAACTTGGACTTAGACTCGCCGGTAAGATGATGGTGCCAACAGTTCCGTATAAAGATGCTTATTTTTATGAAACAGCAATGAAATTCCGTGAAAATCTTAACATTCCTCTTATTTATGTGGGTGGAATGGTCGCAAAAGATGATATGGAAAAAGTCTTGAATTCTGGTTTCGTCGCTTTTCAAATGGCTCGCGCTCTCGTCAATGATACTGATTTTGTTAATAAATTACAAAAAGGCGAACTGACAAGAAGCGGCTGCAAACATTCCAATTATTGTATAGGAAGAATGTATAGCGAAGATATGCGATGCCATCATTGTGTTGATGAAATGCCTAAAAAATTAAGAAAAGAAATTGATAAACTTGAAAATCAATGATTTCTTTTAAGAAAAATATAGAAAAAATAAAGTGTCATAGAGAAGACGTTACTGCATTGATAACAGGAGCTAGTTCCGGAATGGGATTGCTTTATGCTAATCGTCTCGCTGAGGCTGGCTGTAATCTCGTGATTGTCAGTAATCAGGAGAAAGAATTGAAAGAAGTGGGGGACAGACTTCAGAAAAATTACAAAATAAAAGTCATTGCTCGTTATCAGGATTTGTCGCATGATGATGCAGCCCGGCAATTGTATGATTTTTGTAAAAATCAGAATGTGATTGTTGATATTCTGATAAACAACGCAGGCATGTTTTTCTTTCATGAACTTGATGATGAATATCATAAGAAAATGGAACTTATGCTTAATCTTCATGTGATGACTCCAACTCGTATGTGTAGGATTTTTGGTGAAGATATGAAGAGAAGAGGATACGGAAATATTGTTTTAGTTTCTTCTATGGCGGCGCGACTTCCATTTCCCGGAATTACAACATATTCTGCAACAAAAGCTTATCTTAAAAGTTTTGGCAAATCATTATATTATGAAATGCGAGATTATGGAGTGGGCGTGACGACTGTTTGTCCGGGAGCTATCGCTACACCTTTATATAAACTGAATCCTAAATTGCTGAAACTTGGAGTGAAAATTGGTCTTATAGGAACGCCGCAATGGCTTGTTGATAAAGCGCTTAAAGGTATGTTCAGGAAAAAGATGGTTGTCGCTCCGGGAGCTATGAATGTATATTTGCCTCCATTACTCGCAATTTTGCCAAAACCTTTAGTGAATTTTATATGGAGAAAAGTCAAGTAATAGTAACAGGTGCGACTGGAAGTATTGGAGGAGCCGCTGTTAAGTCGTTGTTAGATAAAGATATACCTGTAATAATGGCTTGCCGTAATATTAAAAAGGCAGCGTCTCAACGTGATGTTTTGATAAAGCAATTCCCACATTCGGAAATAGAAATAATAGAATTGGAATTGAATTCTCTTAATTCAATAAAAACATTTGCTGATATTATTAAGAATCAAGGTTTTAAGGTGAATAAACTTCTTAATAATGCAGGAATAATATGCCGCGATTTCTCAGTTAATGAAGATGGTTTTGAGACTACTGTAGCGGTAAATTATATTGGTCCTTTGTATCTTACAAAATTGATGATTCCTTTGATGGAAGATGATTTTAATATTGTTAATACGGTTTCCGTAACACGTGGAGTTTCAAAGCTTGACGAATGTTTCTTCGATTTGGATAAAAAGAAATTTTCTCAGTTGGGGACTTACGGAAAGGCGAAGTATGCTTTGTTTTTGTCGTCATTGACATTATCTGAAAATATAAAAAACGGAAGTGTGAACCTTACCGACCCGGGAGTTGTCGATAGCAATATGATTTCAATGCATCGATGGTTTGATCCGCTTGCAGACATCTTATTTAGGCCATTTTGCAAATCGCCGGAAAAAGGTGCGATACCTGCTGTTAATGCTCTTATGACAACGGATGAAGTGCAACAGATTGGTAATGTGATGCTTTTTTCAGGTAATAAGAGCAAAGTTGTTTCTATGAAACATTATGATAATCCTATTAGAGAGTGGCTGTGGAAAGTAACGGAGGCTCGTTTAGGATTTATTTCGTGACTTTATCACAATTTCGTTCCAAATCCAATTCCGATGAAGTCGGCGACTCCAAAGTGTGTGTTGAGTGTTATTACTTCTAATTTTAAAAAAATCTTTTGTCGATAGTCTTTTACCTTTAGACTTTTTCTTATCTTTGCGAAAGATTAAACAAAGAAAATTATAACTATTTAATAAAGTAGAAATGGATTTAAGTAAAGTAGTAACTATTTCAGGTAAACCAGGTTTGTTTTTAGTAACAAGCTCAGGCGCAGGAAAATTAGTCGTTGAATCATTACTCGATGGAAAACGCACTCCAGCTTTCGCAAACGATAAAATCAGTTCTTTAGAAGAAATAAGCATTTTCACAACAGGCGACGACAAACCTCTCAAAGAAGTTTTCGTAAGCATTCATGAAAAAATCGGCGATAACATCGGTTTTGATCCTAAAAGAGTTTCTCCAGTAGAACTTAAAGAAAAATTCATGTTGGTACTTCCTGAATATGATGAAGATTCAGTTTATCAATCAGATATGAAAAAAGTTTTCCAATGGTATCAACTTCTCAACGACAAAGGTCTCTTAGATTTCACTGTTGAAGAAGAAAAATCAGAAGAAAATACAGAAGAAACAAAATAACCTAAAGATTTAATCGTAGGTCGTCACACTGACGACCTTTTTTGTATATATGCCATGAAGAAAATCACCGACTTCCGCTTAATAGAAAAGAAAGAATGGGCAAAATCGACTTATCTTTTGCTTCAATCTGACGAGCCTCTCGAAGACATCAAGGCAGGACAATTTGTTCAAGTTAAAGTTGATGACGCTGCCAACACATATTTGCGTCGTCCAATCTCAATTCATGATGTCGATTATCAAAAACGCACTATAACATTGTTGGTGCAAAGAGTAGGCGAGGGAACAAACAAAATCTCCGACACTGAAATCAACGACACCTTAAATATAATATATCCTCTCGGCAACGGTTTCACAATGCCAGAAGATAGAAATACACAAGTTGTTCTCGTTGGTGGCGGCATCGGTATCGCTCCAATGTATTACCTCGGCAAAGTGTTGAAAGAAAAAGGCATCGAACCGGTTTTCGTTCTTGGCGGTCGCTCAAAAGAAGACTTGATAATGTTGGACGAATTTTCTTCAGTGGGCAAGGTTTATATAACCACCAACGACGGCAGTCTCGGCGAACAAGGTTTTGTCACTCAGCATTCTGTCTGGAAAGAAAAGAAATTCGATATGATTTACACATGCGGTCCTAAGCCAATGATGATGGCTGTGGCAAATATGGCGAGAGAGAATAACATTTGCTGCGAGGTCTCGCTCGAAAACCTTATGGCCTGCGGTCTCGGTGCTTGCTTATGCTGCGTGGAAAACACCATCGAAGGCAATGTTTGTGTATGTAAAGAAGGTCCTGTCATGAATATAAATAAATTGTTATGGTAAACGAAACGATACAACTCAAAGGTCTCACCTTGAAGAATCCGGTGATGACAGCTTCAGGAACATTCGGTTATGGAGAAGAATATTCCGATTTCATCGATTTGTCACAACTTGGCGGCATACTCGTCAAAGGAACTACATTGAATCATCGTGAAGGAAATCCTTATCCTCGTATGGCAGAGACTCCTTCTGGTATGCTCAACGCTGTCGGCCTCCAAAACAAAGGCATCGATTATTTCGTTGAGACAATATATCCAAGAATCAAAGATATTGATACAAATATCATCGTAAACGTTTCCGGTTCAACGATAGAAGACTATTGTGCAGTGGCTGAGAAAGTCAATGCTTTGGAAAATATTCCTGCTATTGAACTTAATGTTTCATGTCCTAATGTAAAACAAGGCGGCATGGCATTCGGCGTTACAACAACCGGTATAGAGCAAGTTGTGAGCGCAGTGAGAAAAGTCTATGACAAACATCTTATCGTAAAACTTTCACCTAACGTGACAAGCATAGCCGACTTGGCATTGGCAGCGGAAGCATCAGGCGCCGACTCTGTTTCATTGATTAACACGCTTCTCGGCATGGCCATCGACGCTGAAAAGAGAAGACCTAAGTTATCTACAGTGACAGGAGGTTTATCAGGCGCATGTGTCAAGCCAATCGCTTTGAGAATGGTATGGCAAGTTGCTAAGGCAGTGAATATTCCGGTGATAGGATTAGGCGGCATCTCATCAGCTACAGATGCTATCGAGTTCTTGCTCGCTGGTGCTTCAGCAATCGAGATAGGTACAGCTAACTTCATCGACCCAACAATCTCTGTTAAAGTCGCTAAAGGCATCGTGGAATATTGCGAACGTCATGGCATCAAGAACGTAAGCGATTTGACAGGAGCTTTGGAGATTTGATGAATTCATAATTCATAATTCACAATTCATAATCAAAATAATTATGCATTGAAAAAAATTATGCATTATGCATTATGAATTATGCATTAAAATTGTAAATTTGCACGCAAATTAAAAAAGATACTATATAAACACTATACTATGGGAAGAGCATTTGAATACCGCAAAGCGGCTAAGATGAAAAGATGGGGTCACATGTCAAGAGTGTTCCCAAAACTCAGTAAGATGATCACTATCGCAGCTAAAGAAGGCGGCGCTGATCCAGATATGAACCCAAGATTGCGTCAAGCTATCATCAATGCTAAGGCAGAAAACATGCCTAAAGATAACATCGATGCTGCTATAAAAAGAGCTACAGCGAAAGATGCAGCCGACATGGTTGAAATCGTTTACGAAGGCAAAGGTCCTGCTGGCGTTCTCGTCGTCGTTGAATGTGCTACAGACAACACAACACGTACAGTTGCTAACGTACGTTCATATTTCAATAAATGTGGAGGTTCTTTAGTTCCATCAGGTTCATTAGAATTTATGTTCAGCCGTAAAGCTGTTTTTGAACTCGAATTACCAGAAGGCATGGAAGTTGAAGAAATCGAACTCGAACTCATCGACGCAGGTCTCGAAGAAATCGAAGCAACAGAAGAAGGCGTAGTAGCATTGTCAGACTGGACAGCATTCGGAACAATGCAGACAGCATTGGAAAAACTCGGCATCAGTGTTAAGAAAGCTAACTTACAACGTTTCCCAAACAACCCAGTAAGTTTCTCAGCAGAAGATGTTGAAGCAATCGAAAAATTCCTCGAAAAAGTAGAAGACGACGAAGACGTACAATCAGTCTATACCAACATGGAATAATTGTTAAGAAATTTTTTAAAGATAAAATAATGTGGTTAGAAAAAGACAGCTTTTGGCTGTCTTTTTTTTTTGACTATGGCTAAGGGATTTTTGATTCAATGTTCCATGGCTCAAAAAATCACTCCTAATTCTTAATTAAATAAGACGCTTCAAAATTGCCTTGACAATGCAGTAATGGAAAATTTCTTTGGAATCATGAAATCCGAATTGCTATATTTGCAGAAGTTTTCTGATATGGATGATTTTAAAAAACAATTAAAAAAATACATTCATTATTATAATAACGATAGAATCAAATTGAAATTAAAAGGAAAGAGTCCGGTGCAATACCGAACTCTTTGTATGTAAACTTTTTATTAACCTGTCCAACTTTTTGGGGTCAGATCATCATTGATACGTCTTGTAAACGGAGATTAATCTCTTCCGCCGCCCAATGCGTGGTATAATGACGTTATTGCGTTCAATTTATTAAGCTGGTCGTCGGTCTTGGAAATAAGAGCCGATAGCAGCGACTGCTGAGCTTCTATCACCTCGAGGTATGTCGATGAGCCGAGTTTCAGCAATTCGTTTGTATATTCTACAGCATTGTAGAGCGACAATATCTGCATGTTGCGCGACACTTCTTTTTGTATTTCTGCGTCGTAGGCTATAAGCGCATTGCTTACCTCCATTGCCGCATCGGTAAGTGTCTGCTTGAACTGAAGCCGAGCCTCTTCTTCCTGAGCTTTGGCAATTTCAAGTTTTGCCTTGTTGGCACCTCTGTAGAACAAAGGCTGTGTCAACGATGCGAGTGCGCTGAAGGCTGCATTCCATCCTAACGATGCGTCGATGACGATGTTTGGATAGAAAGCAGAACGCGCTGTATTTGTGTTGTAATACATAGATGCTAAATAATGTTCGGCGTTTTTCACGTCAGGACGGTTGGCGAGCAATTGCATCGGCACTCCGGCCTTGATGTCGAAATCAACCTTCTGTTCGTCTATCTTTCCTCTTGTGATAGGTCTGGCATAATCGCCGAGCAAAGCTGCTAAAGCGTTTTCCTGTTTCATGATGGCAGCCTTTATTTCAGGGATAGATGCTTGTATAGAAGCGTGATATGCCTCGTATTGAGCTACGGCAGCTTCTGTTGTCATGCCGCCTTCTTTCATCGCTTTGATGGTTTCGACACTGACAGCCCAGCTTTTTTCTGTCATAGTATATATGTTGAGCTGTTTATCTAAAGCGAGAAGGTTAAAATAATAATCTGCTATAGTAGCTACGAGTTGTGTTTTTACAGCCTGCTGATATTCTTGATTCATCATGAGAGAAACTTGTGCCTTTCTCTTTTCATTCAGCAGCTTGCCGAACAAATCTATCTCCCAGCTTGCGGTGACAGAAGCATCGTAATTGGCTCCGAAGCTGCCGTTTGAGTAAGATAAATTAGCAGGAAGATAAACTCCTACAGCAGGAAAGAACGCCAATTTAGAACTCATCAGAGCAGCTTTGGCTTCATTGACTTTCTCTATTGCAACCAAGAGGTCGGTATTGTTTTCAAGACCGTAATTTATCAATGCTTGAAGATTGGGGTCAGTGTATATTTCGGTCCAGCTTAAGTCGGCTATGCTTGCAGTGTCGGTTGATTGTGTTCCGTCAGGGGTACGATACGACTGAGCTACATTCATATCAGGGCTCTCGAAATTCTTGTATATATTGCAGCTGCTTAATGTTGTTGCACAAAGAGCTATATAAAATAATTTTTTCATTGTTTTGTATATTTAATTAACATAAGATGCATCAATGTCTTTTGTATTATCAGTCATTCATCGACGCGCCTTTACAATCATAATCATTCAAATTCTATAGGTTTAAATTTCTCTTGTAATGTCTCAAATATCACGAACAATGCAGGAACGATGAATATCTGGCAAACCATGCCGATGAGCATGCCGCCGATGGCTCCGGTTCCTAATGCACTATTGCCGTTAGCTCCTACTCCGTGAGCGAACATCATTGGAAGAAGTCCGATGATCATGGCGAGCGAAGTCATAAGGATAGGACGCAGACGAGCAGCGGCGGCATCAATAGCTGCCTCTGCTATTGTCATTCCGCCTTGACGTCTTGCTACAGCGAACTCTGTAATCAAGATGGCGTTCTTTGCTAACAGACCTATAAGCATGATAAGACCAATCTGCAAGTAAATGTTATTGTCGATACTCATCATTCTTGCGAAGATGAATGTTCCGGCAAGGCCGAACGGGATAGAGAAAATAACAACCAAAGGCAAGATGTAGCTTTCATATTGTGCACTCAACAAGAGATAAACGAACATGATGCAGATGATGAGAATCATGCCGAGACCGCCGCTCTGACCTTGTTCTTCTCTTGTCATGCCAGAATATTCGTAGGCATAACCTTGTGGGAGATACTGCTCGGCAGTCTCTTCGATAGCTTGTATTGCCTGGCCAGAGCTGTAGCCTGGTGCTGGAGTTCCGTTGACTAAGATAGAAGTGAACAAGTTGAAACGTTTGATGTTATCAGGTCCATAGACTCTTTCGAGGTCGATGAACTGGGTGATAGGAGCCATCTCGTTGCCGTTTCTTATCTTTATCGCATTGAGTGATACCTCATTGACTCTTAGCTCTGGGCGAGCTTGTACCATGACACGGTAGAGCTTTCCGAAACGGTTGAAGTTGGATGCGTATATGCCTCCGAAATATCCTTGTAATGTTGTGAGAATGTCTGAAGGCGAAATGCCAGCCTGTTTGCATTTCGCAGCATCTATGTTGACCATATACTGAGGATATGTCGGGTTGAAACTGGTGCTTGCCTGTGCTACTTCAGGACGTTCGCTGAGACGTGCTATGAATTCTTGTGCCACGCCGTAGAACGACTCGATGGAACCTCCGGTCTTGTCTTGAAGGTTGAACTCGAATCCGTCAGATACGCTGAAGCCAGGTATCATCGGCATTGAGAAAGTGATGACACGACCTTCTTTTACGAGTTCTCTCGCCTCTAACATGAGTTTTCTGTTTATAGCGTCGGCACTTTCGGTATCGTCGCGCTCTTCCCAGTCATGGAGCTTGCAGATGAATGTTCCGTACGAACTGCCTGTGGCACTGCTCAAGATGCTGAAGCCTGATATGGAGGTGTATGTCCTGATGGCAGGTGTGTTGTCGATGAGTTTCTCAACTTTGGCCATGGCTTCTTTGGTCTTGTCTAATGATGTTCCGGCAGGCATGTCAACGGTGACGAAAATTGTTCCGGTGTCTTCGTTAGGTACCAATCCTGATGGCGTTGTAGCCATGAGATAGAACAACAAAGCTGCGCCGGCAGCTACAGCTCCCATTGAGAGTAACTTATGTTTTACAAAGAAACTTACGCCTTTGCTATATTTTTTGACGGTAACATCGTATGCGGTGTTGAATGCGATGAAGAATCTCTTCAGAAGACCAACTTTTTCACCTTCATGATTTACGTGAGGCTTGAGAAATAAAGCGCATAATGCAGGTGATAGGGTGAGAGCGTTGATGGCAGAAAATGCGATAGATACAGCCATGGTGAGACCGAACTGACGGTAGAATGTACCTGTGATGCCCGACATGAAACTGACAGGGATGAACACAGCCATCATGACTAAGGTGATAGATATCAAGGCTCCGGATATTTCGCCCATAGCTTCTATCGACGCATCGCGAGCTGATTTGGCACCTTTTTCTAATTTCTCGTGCACAGCTTCAACTACCACAATAGCATCGTCAACAACGATGGCGATGGCGAGAACCATAGCGCATAATGTAAGGAGGTTGATGCTGAATCCCATCACTTTCAACATGAAGAAAGTGCCTATCAATGCTACAGGAATTGCGATGGCAGGGATGAGCGTAGAACGGAAGTCTTGCAAGAAAATGAACACTACCAAGAATACGAGCACGAATGCTTCCAACAAAGTCTTGATAACTTCATGAATAGAAGCGAAGAGGAAGTCGTTGGAGTCGAGCAGGATGTCGTATGTTACGCCAGGAGGAAAGTTTCTCTTTTCTGCTTCCAATAATGCTTTTACCTCGTTGATGATTTGTGTGGCATTAGAGCCGGCCGACTGATATATCATGGCAGTGATACCTTCGTGGCCGTTGGAACGTGTGTCGATAGAGTAGCTCAAAGAACCGAGTTCTACGTCGGCAATGGTTTTTAGACGCAGAACGTCACCGTCTTCGGTAGCTCTGATGACGATGTCGCCGAATTCTTCCGGTGTAGCGAGTCTTCCTTTATATTTCAACATATATTGGAACGTGACATCTTGTGCGTTTTCGCCGAGCTGGCCAGGAGCTGCTTCTATGTTCTGTTCGCTGAGAGCATTAGTGACATCACTAGGCATCAGTCCGTATTGTGCCATCACGTCGGGCTTGAGCCATATTCTCATTGAATATTCTGCGCCGAGAAGTTGGGCATCGCCGACACCTCCGATACGTTTAATCTGAGGAAGTACGTTTATCTTTAAATAGTTAAACAGAAACTCCTGGTCATATTTGTCGTTTTCGCTATAAACGGTAAATGCTAAGAGAATGCTGGTTTGTTTCTTGCTTGTGGTGACACCAGCCTTTGTCACTTCTGATGGGAGGAAGCCTTGTGCTTTGGTGACGCGGTTCTGTACGTTGACGGCAGCCATGTCGGGGTCGGTGCCAGGCTTGAAATAAACGCTTATCGTAGCGTCGCCGGTGTTGGTGGCAGTTGAGACCATATATGTCATGTCTTCAACACCGTTGATTTCCTCTTCAAGAGGTGCGATGACGCTGTTGACGACAGTCTGTGCGTTAGCTCCTTGGTATGATGCTTTGACTTCTACGGTAGGAGGTGCTATGTCTGGATATTGTGAGATGGGAAGCGTCATAAGTCCGATGAGACCGAGCACCACAATGATGATAGAGATGACGGTAGAAAGAACAGGACGCTTGATAAAATTATCTAATTTCATATTATAATCTCCTTGAGGTTAAATTACTTTGTTGTAGCTTTTTGAAATTTTGCGTCTGCCTCTTCTTTAGTGATTGGCTTCATCTTCATTCCGTTCTTTACCGATGAACCTACGCCTTCTATCACGATGACATCGCCTGTTTCGAGACCTTCTGTCACGATGTAGTTCTGTTCGTATGTGAGGTTGTCTACTTTAATCTCGCGCATCTCGGTGATGCTGTCGTTGAAGATATAAACGAACTTCTTGTCTTGCATCTCGAATGTTGCGTTTTGTGGTACGAGACGAGCGTTGTATATTTCGCGAGGTATAAATATTACGCCTGTTGCACCGCTGCGCAATATTTTGGCAGGGTTAGGGAAAGTGGCTGTCATGCTTGCTGACCCTGTCTTGGTATCTAAAGAACCTGACACTGATGTGATGGTGCCTTTATGTTCGTATGTTGTTCCATCGGCGAGTTTGAGTTCTACCTCAGGCATGTATTTAAGTATGTCTTTCACGCCGCCTTTTGAGGTATAATATAGCATGAGTTTCTCGTTGATGGAGAAGTCGGCATCAACGCGGTCAATCTGTGATACTGTTGTTAGTGCTTCTGATGTTGTAGAGCCGACAAGGCTGCCCACGCTGAATGGTATGTCGCCTATCACGCCATCGTTAGGGCTTTTAACATAACTGTAATCTAAATTGATTCTGGCTTGTTCAAGTTTCGCTTCAGCTTGCTGAAGTTGAGCCTCGGCAGATTCCAATTGGTTGTCGGCTAACTTCTTCTCATATTCGCTGATGATGCCTTTCTCGTAAAGATTTGTTTTGTTGACAGCGGTGAGTTTTGCTGTCTCAACATTTATTTTAGCACTGTTGACATTGGCGAGAGCCATGTTATAATCAGCTTGATATGGAGCATGGTCTATCTCAAACAATAGGTCGCCTTTCTTTACCATGTCGCCCTTGTCGATATGTTTTTTGATGATAGTTCCTGAGACGTTGCTTCTGACTTCAGCATCTTGATAGCCTGAGATGATAGCAGGGAATGAGTTCTTTACAATGACAGGTTCTTCTTCAATAACCATCACTGCATATTCTGGAATGGGTTGTTGTACGGTCTTTTCCTGACAAGAAAAAAGCAATGCCGATACTGCTAAAAACGACATTGCCCTTAATGTAAATTTTGTTTTCATATTTTAATACTTTAGTTTTTTTGTGAAAAATTATTTTACAAATATAAGAATTAGATTTCAGTGATAAAAGAATTTTTTTAAAAATTAAAATCAACAAGGAATTAGTTCGAACTAATTCCTTGTTCATGATTATCTTACTCCAATCCTCCGCCAAGTGCATGATACAATGTTATAACACTTTGTATTTCCTGGTATTTGTCTGAAGACTCTGTCAGCTCGGCTTGTAAGAGATTTTTTTGCGCTGTGAGCACTTCGATGTAAGTGGCTTGTCCGTTCTTCATCAGAAGCTGTGTGTTATATACAGCGCCTTTTAAATACATAATCTGTAATTTGTCGCTGTCTAATCTTTTGCGAGCTGTCTGCCATGATACTAAAGCGTTGTTGGCTTCGGTGCCTGCATCTAACAATGTCTGCTTGAAGTTGAGCAGCGCTTCTTGACGTTGGGCCTCGCTGATTTTCACTCTTGCTTTATTCTTTCCTTGATTGAAGATAGGCTGCATCAAAGAGCCTACTGCGTTGAAGATCCAGTCGCCAGGGTCGCCTATGACTCCCGACCAGCCTGCACTGCCGCTTAAAGTGATGTTAGGGTAGAAGTAGGAACGTGCTACGTTGGTGGCGTAATATGCCTCTACCAATTTGTATTCAGCCTGACGAACGTCGGGGCGATTGACAAGACTCGACAAAGGAAGTCCCATTAATAATGTATCAGGAAACACTTGCTGCGACAAATCATTGCGTTCAAACACTTGTGGCACGAGGCCCAAGAGTGCTGCTAATGAATTCTCTTGTTCGGAGATTTGTTTGTTTAATGTCAAGATGGATGCTTCAACGTTGACTTTATTAGCTTTAGCTTGTAAGACGGCAGCTTCGTTGGTCTTGCCGGCTCTTTTCAAAGCTGACAATGTTCTGATGTTTTCTTCCCAAGTGTTGAGTGTTCTCTTGCTTATTTCCAATTGCTCATCGAGCATGAGAAGTGTGTAATATGAATTTGCTATTGTTGCGATGAGTTGAGTCTGTACGGCCTGTTGGAATGCTTCAGTGGCGGCCAATGCAGCTTCAGAACCTTTCTTGGTGTTGTGTAATCTTCCGAAAGCGTCAATCTCCCACGATGCATTAGGAACAAGGCTGTAACTGCCGTTTGTGCTGACTTGAGCAGTAACTGCCGCGTTAGGGAAAAAAGCTAACTTTGATGACTGTAGTGTGGCTTCAGCTTGTTCTACTTTTAAGCGCGCAATCTCAAGGTCGGTATTGTTTTTCAATCCTATTTCTATCATGTTTTGAAGAAGTGTGTCGGCAAACAACTCTTTCCATGATAGTGATGCTATCGACTCGTAGTTGTTGGCAGTAGGTATTTTGTTGTACAGACTATCCACAAAACTAATATCGGGACGCTCGTAATGCTTATACAAGGCGCAACTGTTCATCGTGACAACAGTCAATATTATAAAAGGAATTAATATCTTTTTCATGATTATATTTCTTTATTTCTTTGAGGCATTATTTTCTCTTCTATATTTCTAAATATGATAAATAAGACGGGGACGACAAATAAAAGAGCGATTGTTCCTATTAACATGCCGCCTACAGTTCCCACGCCAATTGAGATGTTGCCGTTAGCGCCGACACCTGTTGAGAACATAAGTGGTAACATACCGAAAATCATCGTCAATGATGTCATCAGGATAGCTCTTAATCTGGCTTTCGCTGCCGACATCGCTGCCATAGGAATCGACATGCCTTCGCTTCTTCTCGCAGATGCGTATTCTGTAATTAAGATGGCTGTCTTTGCCAAAAGACCAATCAGCATCAAGAGACCGATTTGCAAGTAAATGTTGTTTTCCAATCCGTACATATTGGCGAACAAGAAACTGCCTGCAAGACCGAATGGTATCGACAAGATGACGACGATAGGGATGAATATGCTTTCGTATAAAGCGCAAAGAATCAAGTATATGAAAACGATACAGAATACGAATATTATCGCTGTTGAACTTCCTGAGGAAGCCTCTTCTCTCGACATGCCGCCAAATTCGTAGCCGTAACCTGCTGGCAATAACTCATCTGTTACTTCTCTTACGGCTTGAATTGCTTCGCCTGATGAATATCCGTATGCAGCCTGTCCGTTGATTTGTATTGATGAGAAAAGGTTGAATCGTGAGATAGACTGTGGTCCGTAGATACGTGTTAAAGTGACATATTGGCCAATAGGAGACATCTCGCCTTTGTTGTTACGGACGAACATATTGTTGAGCGATTCTGTGTCGAGACGGTATTCTGCAGAAGCCTGTACCATGACTCTATAAAGCTTGGAGAAACGGTTCATGTTAGAAGCGTATGAACCTCCCACATAACCAGCCATCACGTCGAGGACGTCGCCAGGAGAGACACCGTTACGTTTGCAGCGAGCAGCATCTACTTCCAAGAGATATTGAGGATATTTGGTGTCGAATGTTGTGCTGGCTCTGCCTACCTCTGGTCTTTCGTTAAGAGCTGCTATGATATTGTTGGTGATACTTTGTAAGTCTTCGATATTACCGCCTTTTTGGTCTTGGATGTGAAGCTCGAAGCCGCTACTTGCACCATAGCCAGGAATCATACCGCGGGTGAAGACTGTTATCTTGGCAGATGTGATGTCGGCTGTAGAAGCATAAATATCTTCCATCACAGAGTCGATGTCGTCGCCTATTTCAGTACGCAACTCCCAGTCTTTTAATCTGATGGTGAAGCCGCCGCATGAAGGACCGGCACCACTCATCATGCCATAACCTGTGGTGTATGAATATGACTCTATCTGTTCTATTGCATCTAATCGTGATGCTATAAGTTCCATGACTCTCACTGTCTCGTTGAGGTTGGTGCCCGGAGGTGTCTGAACGTCAATGTTTATTGAACCCATATCTTCCTTTGGAACGAGACCTGTTTTGGTGTTTTCTAACATATAGAAAAGTCCGCCTACAGCAGCTATGACGAGAATTACAGAGAACCATTTGTTCTTGAACATAAACAAAACGCCTCTCTTATATCTGTTGACGAGTCCTTGGAATCCTGAGTCGAATGCGATGTGGAATCGTGTTGAGAATGAGAGCTTGCCTTCATTGTTGGTATAGTGTGGCTGCATCAATAAGGCACATAATGCCGGACTTAATGTGATGGAGTTGATGAGTGAGATACCAACAGCAACGGCCATGGTAAGACCGAATTGTGTGTAGAAGGTACCTGTTGTTCCGCCCATGAAACATACTGGGATGAACACTGCCATAAATACGAATGTTGTTGCAATCAAAGCATTGGAGATACCTTGCATAGCGTCGATGGTGGCTTTGTATGGTGAGTCGTATCCTGCGTCGAATTTGGCTTGTACCGCTTCAACCACAACGATGGCATTATCCACGACGGTGCCGATAACAAGCACTAAGGCAAACAAGGTAATCATATTGAGACTGAATCCTGCTACTTTCAAGAATGCAAATGTTCCAACGAGTGACACTATGATGGCAATAGCAGGGATGAAGGTAGAACGGAAACTCTGTAAGAAGATATAAACAATCAAAACAACCAAGACGACAGCCAAGATAAGAGTGACGATGACGTTTTCTATAGAAGCGTCAAGGAAGTCTTTTGTACTCATCAAGTCGATGATTTCAATGCCTTTTGGTAATGTCTTGCGTATTTCTTCAACCTCTTTGTCGATGGCATCGATGATTTCGTTGGCGTTGGAGCCTGAAGTCTGTGAAATCATCAATGTCGTTCCAGGATGGCCGTTAACTTGTCCGATATAGTCGTAGCTTCTGGATCCTAACTCTACTGTTCCCACGTCTTTGAGTCGTAATAAAGTACCGTCGCTGTCGGCACGAATCACCATGTTGGCGTAGTCTTCTTCCTTGTCGTAGCGGCCTCTGTATTTCAATGTATAACGGAAAGTGTTGTCGGAGTCGGCGCCGAGAGTGCCGGTAGCTGCTTCAAGGTTTTGTTCCGCCAATACCGCAGAGATGTCTTTTGGCACCAAAGAATATTTTGCCATTTTTGCTGGGTCGAGCCAGATACGCAGTGAGTAGTCGGCGCCTCTTACGTCAACTTCACCAACGCCGGCGATACGAGAGAGACGTGGCTCGATGTTAATCTTTAAGTAGTTACTTAAAAATCTCTCGTCGAAAGAGTCATCTGGACTATACACGGCAAGTACTTTGATTCTACTTGTCTGTCTTTTCTTTACGCTGACGCCGCTTCGTGTTACTTCTGCGGGGAGAAGACCTTGTGCTGAAGCGATGCGGTTCTGTACGTTGACCATCGCCATGTCGGCATTGGTTCCTTGACGGAAATAAATCTGTATGTTGGCAGAGCCGTTGTTGTTAGCCGATGATGTCATATACATCATATTCTCCACGCCGTTGATGGCTTCTTCTAAAGGCACGATGACGCTGTTCTGAACGGTCTCGGCATTAGCTCCTGAGTAGTTGGCAGAAACGCTCACTGTCGGAGGAGCGATTTCTGGATATTGTTCGATAGGAAGTCCGCCTAAGCAGATTAGTCCTAAGAGCACTATTATCACAGAGATGACACCCGCGAAAATAGGACGGTCGATGAAAGTTCTTATATTCATTATTCGCCTCCTGTTCTATTTTCGTTCTCAACCTCAATGCCTGAATCCATAGATTCCTGAACTCCTGAAGTCCTGATAACAGCTCCTTCTCTGACGAGGCCAGCGCCTTCAGCGATGATGACATCGCCCACATCGAGGCCGCTCTCTACTATATATTCAACGCCGTTGTTACGTGGCATGACGGTGATGGCTGCTGAATGTGCTTTGCCATCGATGACTTTATAAACGAAAATCTTTTCTTGTAATTCAAATGTAGCGGTCTGAGGAATGATGATGCAGTCTTCATGAACGGTAGGGATTATGACTGTACCGCTGCCACCGTCACGAAGGAGACGCTCAGGATTTGGGAATACGGCGCGGAAACTGACGGCACCTGTGCTGGCGCTGATGGTACCACTCACAGCGTTGATTTTTCCTTTGTGTTTGTAAGTCTTGCCGTTGCTCATTATCAGTTCTACTTCCGGCATGTCTTTGATAGCTGCTTTCAAAGAACCGTATTCCTGAATGAGGTCGAGCATTTGGTTTTCTGCCATAGAGAAATAGGCGAAAATCTTGCTGTCGTCGGAAACTGTTACTAAAGGCTGGCTGATGTTGCTGTTGACCAATGCGCCGACGCGATATGGAATCATGGAAGCGACGCCGTTAACAGGTGACTTCACCATCGTATAAGAGAGGTTGTTGTATGCGCTGTTCATCTCGGCCTTCGCCAGTGCAAGCTTGGCTTCTGCCTCGGCGAGGTTGTTGTTGGCTGTCATAAGCTCGAACTCAGAAACAACGTCTTGTTCGTAAAGTTCCTTGCTGCTTTCTAAAACGAGCTGAGCCGTTGAGAGGTTAGCTTCTGCACTCATCACGTTGGCTGACGCAATTTCGTAAGCAGCTTTGTATGGTGTCTGGTCGATGACGAAAAGAGTAGAGTCTTTGCGGACAAAATCGCCTTCGTTGATGCGGATGTCGGTAATCATGCCGCTGACCTGAGGACGTACCTCAACAGTCTGGCAACCGTTGATTGTAGCAGCAAAACCGCTTCTTAAAACCTGATTGCTTTTTTCTACTGTTAAAGTCTTGTAAATAGTTTCTGTCTTTTTTTGTGGAACGACTTTTTCTTGACAGGATGTCAACGACAAACCAATAACACCTATTAATAATGTTCTCTTAAAAATACCTAAATTATTCATTTTCATATTCAACGCTAAATATATAATGTAACGACAAATTTAAGAAATATTTTGTGAAGAATTAAAAAAAAGATAGAATGAAATTTGCCCCGAAAAAATAAAAAAAACTCTTGACTTTTGCTTTTTGAATCATTATATTTGCAAAAAAAACCAAACGAAAAAATATGTTAATTAGAACCAAACATAGAATACATACATACATTTTTTACCAATATTTGGATGATTGGGAAAAACAAGTTCATTAAACGAATGTCAGTTCCGGCAGTTGTCTGATAATTGCTTTTGAACTGACGTTAAACTATAGATAAATAAACATATTTTTTTATACTAAACTTTTACAACAATGAAAACACGTAAATTATTATATTTGATTTCGCTATTGGCGATGGTGTTTATTGCCATTTCAAAAAAATCAAACGCAGCGACACCAGATAATCCATGTAAAACAGTGGTAGTTACATGTCCTGATGGAACACAGGCTTCTGGATTAGTATGTGAAGATGAAGACTTGGAAGTATTAATATCGTTTTTCTGTAAAATAGAAATAGATATAGAAGTTATAAATTAGTACTAACTGACCATAATGGCTCGAGCCGTTATGGCCTTTATTTTTGAGAAATTATGAAAAATATTATAAACGCTATAATGGTAATTATCAGTACCGTCATACCTCTTAAAGCTCAGTTGTTTAATGCTAATGTAGAGATTTTTGATACTGCAAATCTTGTTGTGATGTATGAATTATCTTTCCGTGAAGATACTACACATCTGGAATATGTTAGTGAAGCAAAACAAATTCTGTTGATAGGCGAAAACGGTATTAACTCATATCAAGATTATAATCATTACAGATATTATAGGGATATGAGGAGAAAGGTAAAAGATGGTACCATTGACGAATGGCTTATGGGAGGTCTGAATGTTTCTGATTATATTTCAAACTACCGATTTGAGATATATAAAAATCATAATAGTAGGATCATACTCACAAATGATCATATATTTCAAATGGGTCTCTACGAATACGAAGAATCTTTCGACAGTTTCAATTGGCAGATAACTTCAGAGACTGATACGATTCATGATTATGTTTGTCAGAAAGCCATCTGTGATTTCGGAGGTCGTACTTGGGAAGCCTGGTTCACTATGGAAATTCCAATCAGCGACGGTCCTTATAAATTTTGCGGACTGCCTGGTCTCATTTTAAATATTGCAGACACGCAAGCTCATTATTCATGGAAATTCCTTTCAATAGAGAAGCCATCAGAAATTATAAATATTGAAAGAGCCGATAAAGATAGGACAAAAACCACTAAGATAGATTTTTTTAAACTACAAACCAGAAGCAACGTATCTCATGGTATTAGCAATATGACAGCCAACGACAAAGCTGTTCAAAAAGCTATCGAATATGAAAAGTCCAAAAATAATCCGATAGAATTGGATAGGAAATAAATGTAGAGACGCGTCAATGATTCCTATAAAATAAACAAACATTGACACGTCTGAATTAGGAATAAAAATAATCTTGGACAAAGCCTTTAGTCTTTAGTCCTTAGACATAGAAAACATGAAACAATCAACGTTGATATTATTCCTCATATTGATTTTAGTCAGTATGAAAGTTCAGTCGCAGACAGTCATCAAAGGTAATATTACTGATACTTCCGGCGAGCCTTTGTTTAATGTCAGCGTCTTGGTGTATAATGCGGGCAGTAACTTGATAATAGCCTACGGTTTTTCCGACATCGACGGTAATTATGAAATAAATTTTAACTCGCCTTCCGACAGCTTAGACATAAAGACTAATTCTTCTTTTTATGAAAAAATAACAAAACGTATTACAAACACTTCTCAAACAATCGACTTCGTTTTGAAAGAAGAAGTCTATGTGTTGAAAGGCGTCACCGTGATGGCACGACCTATAGAAAAGACCAACGACACAATAGAATATTTCGTTGATTCTTTTGTAGGTCTTGAAGATAAAAGCATTGAAGATGTGCTGAGGAAAATGCCGGGAATAGAAGTGGAAGGCAACGGCCAGATTTTATATCAAGGACTGCCGATACAGAAATTCTATGTGGAAGGCATGGACTTGATGGACGGGCAATATGCTACCATCAGTAAGAACCTGCCGCATCAGTCGGTGGCGTCGGTGGAGATTTACGAAAACCATCAACCGATACAATTGCTTCAAGACCGCATCGAGACAGACAGAGCTTCTCTCA
>JAGBVS010000077.1 GCA_017630195.1 Bacteroidales bacterium
ACACAAACGATTCCACCACTACAAATTATCAGTATATACAACGCAAGGACAGAGTGTCGCTCCAGCAGCAAGGCACAGGCAAGATAACATTCACCGAGCCCATTACAAAGCGCTCGCTGATTTCTGCAGAATACACATTCTACACAATAAACACACAGGAAGACAACCTTATCTTCCCATTCACTGACGGAGCCTACGCCACAGAACCCAAAACCAGATCTTCATCAGTCAGCACAACTAACTTCCACCACAACCGTCTTGGACTGAGGTACAACTATGGCTTCAAGAAAATTTCAATAACAGCATCTGCAACATACCAGAACACTATTTTTGACGCCATATCCAGACTTCCGGCAGAAGGGACAAACAGAAAGACATACCACCATCCCATATACATGTTGATCGCAAATCTGCCTTTCAACAAATCCAACACACTTCGGATTGAAGCAAAAAGCAGGACACAGAACCCTTCAAACTACATGATACAGGATATAGTGGACCGCAGCAGTTCAAGCAACGTCCGCGCAGGTAATCCTGACATCGCACCTGCATACCTTCACACTGCTGACATCAACTACATCAACACAAACAAGAAAGCCGGAACAAAATCAAGAACAACAGCAACAGCAAATGTCAAAAGAAGATGCAGAAAGAATGTTAAAAGCTCTTGAAAATCAAGAGAAAGAAACAATGGAAGAAATGAATGAGAAGAAAGCATCTCAGATGCAAAAAAGAAAATCACAAAAAGATTGGTAATATTAAATAAGGTTTTATTTTTGCAAATTAAATATTAAAAAATGAAAAGAAAACTCCTATATATAATAGCTTTTATATTCGCCTCAGCATATTCAATTGAAGCACAGACAGATGTCACTTTCAATACTATTTGTAAAAAACAAGTCAGCGTAGGCGAACAATTCCAAGTTTCTTACGAATTAAACGGAGACGGTAAAGATTTCAAATCTCCCAACTTCAACAATTTTGAAGTAATTGGCGGTCCTTTTAAATCAACTAGTTCAAGCGTTCAAATAATAAACGGTTCTGTTTCAAAAACAAACACTCAAACATATTCATTTCATTTGCGTGCAATAAAAGAAGGAACCTTCATGATTCCACAAGCTTCAATAACCGTTGATAAAAAGAAAATCACAAGCGAACCATGCGAAATAAATGTTGTCGCTTCACGTAATGGCAGCACATATTCAGGAGGAAATTCAAATAACACTACGCAAATCCGAGACGTAAGCAGAGAAGTATTTCTTGAAGCAATTCCAAATAAAAAGAAAGTATTTCTTGGCGAACAAATAATGCTTACATACAAAATTTATTACACAATACCTATCTCACAATTATCCGTTTCCAAATCACCTTCATATTCAGGATTTTGGACAAAAGATGTTACCGATAATAATGGAACATTACAACAGTCTGCTATCATGAGAGACGGTCAGCAATATAATGTTGCAACAATCCAGGAAATTGTTTTATTCCCACAAAAGACAGGAAAATTAACCATTGACCCTTTGGATATTAATTGCATTGCTCAAATACGACAACAAAGAAACAGAAGCCAAGGATATGATCCTTTTGAAGATTTTTTCGGCGATGTATTAGGAACATCTTATACAAATGTAAGAAAAGACATTAAATCCCAACCTATTACTATTGAAGTTGAACCTCTACCAACAGCTAACAAACCAGAAAGTTTCAACGGTGCTGTAGGTCAATTCACATTCACTTCAAAAATAGACAAAAGCGAACTTAAAGTCAACGAAGCCTTTACATTAACATTAACAGTATCTGGAAAAGGAAATATTGAGTTATTGGAATTACCAAAACCTGTTTTCCCTCCTGACTTTGAAGTATATGACCCCAAAATAACATCATCTGTAAAAGACAATGCACTCGGAATAAATGGAAGCAAAAAAGCCGAATACATTATAATCCCAAGAGTGTCAGGAGATTTCAATATTGAACAAACAAAATTCTCATATTTCAATCCATCATTGGGAAGATATGAAACATTAAGTTCTGAAGTTCATAAAATACAAGTTAATAAAGGTGAGGCAACAACAGAAAACGGAGCTATCTACACTCCTGGTCAAGCTGATATAAAATACTTAGGCAAAGACATCCAACACATCAACACTAACGACAACAAACTAAATATCATAGGTGTTATGTTTTTCTTGTCGCCAACATATATTATCATTCTAATATTGATGGTAGTAATCTTTATTACAGCTATTATTATCAACAACAGAAAGAACAAATTCAACAAAAATCAAGTTTTAGTAAAAAACAAACAAGCAACAAAAGTTGCAAAAAAACGACTTTTAAGTGCATATAATTACTTGAAAGACAACAACCAAAATGGTTTTTACGAAGAATTTTCACAAGCATTATGGGGATATATATCTGACAAATTAAATATTTCTCGTTCACAATTATCGATGGATACTGTTAAAGAAATGATGTTAAATAAAAATGTCAGTGAAGATATTGTTAATGAATTTGTTGATTTATTAAACAGCTGTGAATTTGCAAGATTTGCACCTGGCGATCCAAACAAAAGAATGGACGAATTATATCATAAAGGAATAGAATCGATAACAAAAGCCGAGAAACTTTTAAAATAAAAGACATGAAAAGAACAACTCACATCATAAGATTAGCGATAATGTTTGTCACGGCATTACTCATGACAACAGAAGTCAAAGCACAAAAACCAGAAGAATTATTAGCAAAAGCTAACACCTTATATAATGAAAGCGCATACGACTCCGCAGCAGTTATATATGAAAGCATTATTAACAAAGGTTATTCTTCAGCTACTCTATATTATAATTTAGGTAACACATATTATAAATTAAGAAATTATCCGTTAGCTATATATTATTATGAAAAATCGCTAAAACTTGATCCAAAAAACGAGGACACAAAACACAACATAGAAATAGCGAAAGTATTTATCAGCGACAAAATAGAAAGTGTTCCTGAATTTTTCGTCAAGACATGGCTAAAAAACATCAGCAACACATTCAGCATCGGAACATGGTCAATAATAACATTAGTTGTTTTTGGAATTTTGTTAATATGTCTGTTCTTCTATTTCACAACAAGAACGAGAATTGTTAAAAAAAGCATGTTTTTTGCAAGCTTACTGATGATAATCTTAACAATAAGTAGTTTTTGCATTTCAACAAAGAAGTATAATTACATTAAAAGTCATAACGAGGGAATTATAATCACACCAACGATTACAGTGAAGAGCTCACCATCATCAACAAGCGTTGACTTATTCGTATTACACGAAGGCTCTAAAGTAAAAATACTTGACACTACTGATAATTGGGACAAGATTAAAATCGCAAATGGAAGTGTTGGCTGGTTACCATCATCAACTATAATCAGATATTAAGATAAGTATTTGATATTTTGAATATTAGAGAATATATTAAGAGCATTTTATTTTTCAAGAAAAAAAATAATGTTTTTTTACAAAAATAACTTGCGTGTATTCAAAAATTATAGTAATTTAGCACCCTTAAAAGGTGAATTATATATTAGTAATAAATATCTAAATTAAGTGATATGAAAAAAAGATTTTTACCAATTAGTTTGCTTTTGACAATCATTATCTTAGCGCAAACAAGTTTTGTAGTTAATGCAAACGGAGATTCCGGAAAATACAATCCGAGAACTACAATGCAACCAACTGCACAATCATTTATGAAGAGCATTCGCGCCAACCAAGAAACAGGTTTAATTGACCCAGCATGGATACTTGAGGCAACAAAAGGCTCACAATCAAAAGATGGTGAATTAAACTGGGCATCATTAGGACCAGACAACTACGGTTCATTAACAAGAGGCATTATCTATGACAATCAAGATGCTACAAACAAAACTCTTTACATCGGAACAATGGGTGGCGGCATCTTCAAATCAGAGAATGGTGGTATTACATGGAAAACTGTCAGCACAAACTTAATGGTTAGCTGCATGGTACAAACAGAAAACGGTACTATCTATGTCGGTACAGGTGACGGTCGCGGTGCACACAACCAAAATGGTCTCTCAGACCTCAACTATGAAAACAGTTTCATTGGTGACGGCATCTACAAATTAGAAGGCGAAACATTAACACAAATTGAAAGCACATCAGCATTCGTAAACGATTTAGCAGCATACGGCAACAAAGTTTATGCAGCAACAAACGAAGGTCTTAAAGTCTATGAAAATGATGCATGGACAACATTGATCGAAGGCGAAGCTTACGGTGTTGATGTATGTGCAAACGGAGATTACATTGCTGTAGTTGGTTATGATGTTTATACTTCAACAGAAAACGGACCACAAGTCATTACAACAGGCGAAGAAAACATGTTACCAGCATCTGAAACATACAAAATTGTTGCAACAGCTCCATCAGATCACAACTACATGTATGTAGCTTATTTAACATCATCAAACGGTACAGGCAACATTTATGTGACAAGCGACCACGGCGCAACATGGCAAGTAGCTTACACTGCAACATCAATGTACGACATCTTCGGTTCACGTGGCTTATTAGACAATGCAATGACTGTATATCCAAACGACCCAAGAAAAGTTTTAATCGGTGGTATTAACCTTTGGGTTATGAGAGACGAATTAAATAATGGTATTTACAGATTAGAATGCTTGTCAAGCGGTAGCGGATTCCAAATCGCACAAACTGGTGGTTTATTCTACTATAACTACACATATATTCACTCTGGCATCCAAAACATCGTTTTCAACCCTAAAAACATAAACGAATTCTTCATTGGTAGTGAAGGTGGTATATTTAAAGGCACTTGCAGCGCAGCTGACGGTTATCAATTTGAAGGAATGAACCGCTATATGATTGATGCAGAAAACCACACATCTGTAGCAAGAATGTTCAGCGTTGGTTTCTCAGGTGAAGACAACAATCAAGCATTAGGCGGCAGCCTCGATCACGGTACAATCTACATCAACGGTGACAAATCTGTAAGCGAAGAAGTTCAAGCTGGTAGCGCAATCTTCCCTAACGACATCGCAACAACAAATGCTGCTGAAACATACGGTGCATTCGATTACACAAAAGCTGCTGGTCCATGTGCTATTTCAACAATCAATCCTCAAGCAATGTTTGTTACAGTAACAGGTGGCTACGGCATCGGAACTCCACTCTTCAGAACACAAACAGCTGGCGTTGACTATGACAAAGAAAACTTCTCATACTCAGCAACAGAAAGTTCAGCATACATTAAAAATACAAACGCTTTCAGAACTCCAATAGCATTATTCGAAAACTACAACGATACAAAATCAGTAGATACAGTAAAATATTTCGCAAAAGAAGACCTTAACGCAGGTGATACTGTAATGATTCATAGTTTAAATGGAAGCTATCCATTTGAATATATCCTTACAGAAAACTTAGTTGCAGGCGACTCTATCGAAGTAATAGACATTATCTCTTCAACATTCATCGTTGCTATTGAAAAGAAAGTTTTAATGACAAGAGACGCATTGCAATTTAACAAAGTTGCAAATTGGTGGGAAATCGCATCAATAACAGGTATTCCAAGTGCTCTTTCTATCTCAGCAGACGGTGATGTTGCATACGTTGGTACATTAAGCGGCGACTTATACAAAATAGCTGGTATCTCAGATGCAGTATCAGAAGAAGCTGTTTCAAACGTAATCACATTGGATACATTAGATGCTACAGCATTCAACGGCCAAGCTATCACAAGCATCGCTATCGACCCACAAAACTCAGATAACGTAATCGTTACTTTGGGTAACTATGGCAATACAGATTATGTATTCTACTCAAATAACGGCGGTTCATCTTTCACAGCAAAACAAGGTAACTTACCATCAATGCCAGTTTATTCAAGCTTAATCGAAAAAACAACAGGCAAAGTTATCCTCGGAACTGAAAACGGTATCTATTCATCAGAAAATATGTCAACATGGAATCAAGATGGTCTTTCAAATGTTCCTGTAATGGATCTCAAACAACAAGTTATCAAGAACCATGATGCAAAATACACTCACCTTGTTGACGAAGTCGGTGCAGTAACAACAACAGAATACGCAGGTATTTCTAATGAAGGTATTATCTACGCTGCTACATACGGTAGAGGTTTATACAAATGCGAAACATACAAAGTTGACAATAGCGGCAGTGAAGTAAATATCAACGAAAACGTTGCTAACAATATCGAATTAAACATCTATCCTAACCCAATCGTTAGCGAAGCAACTATCAACTTCAATATCGAAGAATCTGCACAAGTTACATATCAAGTATATGACTTATCAGGTCGCATGGTTATGAACAATGTTTTAGGCAACTACGCACAAGGTTCACACAAAGCTAACTTGAACGTAGAAGCTCTTTCAGCTGGTACATACATCATTAAAGTTCAAGCTGGAAATGCATCAAACACAACAAAGGTTTTAGTTTACTAAGAATAGTAACACATAATGAAAAAAGAGCATCTGTCGATGCTCTTTTTTTTATTTTAAAAAATCAAATGATTTCTGTTAAAAATCATACAACTTATTAAAACGCTTTTTCCTTCTGGTAATATCTATAATTATTATAAGCTGGACATAAACTACTTTGATGACATGAAGTCATAACTATACCTAAAAAGAATGCGATAAGCAATAAATACAATACTTTTTTCATTAGATTTAATATTAAAATTATTTTAAATTTCATTATGCAAAATAACGATTTTTTATCGATATTTGTATAATTATAATCAAAAATAATTTTAATGGTTATTATAAAGAAACCCGATATTGAAAATAAATGGTATGAGGCCTTAAAAAATGAGTTTGAGTCCTCATATTTCGCTGATATTAAAAGCTTTCTCATAGAAGAAAAAAAACAACATGTGGTATATCCACCGTCAACGTATATCTTCAATGCTTTTAATCTAACAGCATTTGACAATGTTAAGGTTGTGATTTTAGGACAAGATCCTTATCATAATGTTGGACAAGCTCACGGTCTCGCCTTTTCTGTACCAGATGGCATACAGAAACCACCAAGTTTAATTAATATATTTAAAGAATTAAATCAGGATTTAGGCATTCCTATTCCGATGAACGGCAATTTAGAAAAATGGGCTAAAGAAGGTGTTTTACTACTCAATTCAACACTGACAGTAAGAGCGCACATGGCGGCATCACACGCCAAAATAGGATGGCAGCGCTTCACTGATGCCGCCATCAAAGCATTATCTGATAACAGACAAAATCTCGTGTTCATTCTATGGGGAAATTATGCAATAGCTAAAGAAAACCTAATCGACCACGAAAAACATCTTATACTGAAAACAGTTCACCCTTCTCCCCTATCGGCTTCACGAGGATTCTTCGGATGCCGCCATTTCTCAAAAACCAACGAATATTTAATCCAAAATAATATTAAACCAATAGACTGGAGTCTTTGAGAAGACAACAAGACAACAAGACAACAAGTAAAAAATATATAATATGAAGAAATTAGTATTTGCAACTCATAACGCACATAAGTTAGAAGAGCTTCGTGCTATTATAAAACATTTTAATATTGTTGGTCTTACCGACATCAATTGTAATGAAGAAATTGTTGAAGATGCTGACACATTAGAAGGCAACGCAAAAATCAAGGCTGATTTTGTCACAAACAATTTCCATATAGACTGCTTTGCTGATGATACAGGTTTGGAAGTAGATGCTCTTGACGGCGCTCCTGGCGTTTATTCGGCCCGTTATGCCGGCGAAGGATGCAGCTACCAAGATAATGTAAATAAACTTTTAGAAGCTCTTAAAGGCATCGAAAACCGCAAAGCAAGATTCAGAACTGTCATAGCTCTTAACATAAACGGAGAACAACATTTCTTCGAAGGCAAAGTGGAAGGCATCATCACCAAAGAACAACATGGCGAAAAAGGTTTCGGCTACGACCCTATCTTCCTCCCTGACGGCTTCGATCAAACATTCGCAGAAATGCCAATGGATGTGAAAAACAAAATTTCACACAGAGGCAGAGCAACACAAAAACTCGTAGAGTTTTTAAACTCTATGACAACAAAATAAAATAATATTAAAAGCCTCATACAATGAAAAAATTATTTACAGCTATAGCATTTTTATTCTTGAGCGTTAATATAAACGCTCAGACATACGTCTCAACGCAACCTCAAACAAGAGGCGTACTTATCGAACATTTTGGAGGAATACATTGCGGCTATTGTCCCGACGGACATAGAATAGCAAATGAAATTGCAGCTGCAAATCCTGGAAAAGTCTGGGTCTCCAGCATACATGCAGGCGGCTATGCCCCTACTTCTTATCCTAACTTCAACACTAACGATGGTAATGAAATACATGATAGCTTCGAAATTTCAGGTTATCCTGCAGGCCTTATAAACCGTACTACCGACAATGGTGTCTCAAGAGCTGTATGGGAAAGTTATACAAACGAACAACTCGCAGAAACATCCGAATGTAATATAGGAGGCAAAGTGGTAATCAACCGCGCCACACGTACAGCAAGCTTCGAAATTGAATTCTATTACACTTCAACCAGCGAGTGGAACGTCAATCAGTATAACGTAATCATGCTGCAAGATAGCATCTGGGGTTCACAATCTGGCGGCAGCTCAAACCCTTCTCAATATGTCAACGGACAATACTGCCACATGCACAGCTTCCGCGATGCCATCACACCTTCTCATGGCACCGACCTCTCACCAACTACAGCAGGTTCATACATCCCGATAGAATTCACCTATCAGATTCCTGACGTAATAGGAAGCCCGAATGGCGTTGACGTTGACTTGAACAACATTCATTTCTTGGTTTTTGTTACAGGTAATTCCATCGGACAAAACAAAGCATCACGTCCTATCCTTAATGTCACTGAATTGGAATGCGTGATAGAAGGAACTTCTGATGCAAACTATGCCAGAATCAAGAAAATTATAAAATCAGAAAAATTCTCTTGTTCAAATGAAAAAGCTATTACTTTAACAGTGGAAAACGTAGGCACCAATGCTATATCTTCACTGCAATTCGAGTCAACAGTGAATGGCGAAACTCCAACACAACACTCATGGACTGGCAATATCACAACAGGACAAGAAATGAACATCGACATTGACATAGAACTCTCTGAAGGAGACAATGACGTTATGGTTAAAATAGCGAAAGTCAACAATGAAAACTTTGATGAATCCGTCACAGAAACTATCTCAAATGATGGCTGGATTGATATAGAAATAAACGGCTTAGAAGAAGAGATTACAATCGAGGTTGCACAAGATAAATATGGCGATGAAATCTCATGGGAGCTTTATGCATCCGACAACACTGTAATAACATCTGGCGGCCCATATAACAAATTAAATAGCAATGGCACATTGTTACATGAACATAAAGTCAATGTTAATGCCGGCGAATGTATAAAATTTGTTATTACAGACAGCTATGGCGATGGTTTCTGCAGCACTTACGGTGATGGTTATTACAGGATACTCAATGCCAATGGCGATGTTGTTTTAGACAGAAACGGCGATATAGGACCTAAAGCAGAACATATATTATCTGTCGTATCAGACGAATTAGTAATTGAAAATATAGAAGTTGAAATATGTGAAGGCGAAAGCTACACTGAATACGGATTTGATTTCGTAGATGCTGAAGCAGGCACTTACCACGAACAAAACACTTATAACGGCGTCATTTACGACTTGACACTCATCGTTAATGCAAATCCTGTTGTTACAATCGAAGGCAACGAACAAATCAATTTAGGTGAAAGCGTGACATTGACTGCAAACGGCGCCGATTCATACGAATGGTCAAACGGCGAAACATCAGCCTCCATAACAGTAGCGCCTACAGAAACAACGATATATTCTGTCGTAGGCACAACAAACGGATGTGAAGGAACAACAGAGTTCACAGTAAATGTAATAGAAAGTATTAGCGAAAACTCAGATTTTGAAACTAAAATATATCCTAACCCTACAAAGGGAGAATTGAATATCACTGCTGAAGCGATGAAACAAATCAGCGTCATTAACGCTTTTGGTCAGACAATATTCAGCAAAGATGTAGATTCTGACAATGTTATCATCGATATGTCACAATTTAATGATGGAGTTTATATGATTAACATTACTTCAGAAAACGGAACTACAGTCAAACGTGTTAATGTTGTCAAATAACTTTGTTAAATCTCAGAATTTAAGAACCTCAGAACCTCAGAAAATTTTCTGAGGTTCTGAGGTTCTGAGTATTAAGACGTGTCAACGTGGTTTATTTTATGGTAACGTTGACGCGTCTCTACATTGTTAATTATCAATTGTTAATTTTAGATTTCAAGATTTCCATTGCCTTGTCGATGCCATCGACGTTCTTGCCGCCTGCTGTAGCAAGTGTCTTCTGACCACCGCCACCGCCTTGGATTTCCTTAGCGGCTTCTCTAATCATCGCGCCAGCATCCCATTTGCGTTCGTCAACGAGTGACTGTGGAATCATGACACATAATGCTGGCTTTGCTTCGAAGATACCGCCCATGAGAAGGATAGCTTCTGCATCGAGTTCCTTCACTGATGTAGCGATAGTTCTCATTTGGTTAACGTCAGCTTCAACGCGAGCAACGACTAACTTACGACCTTCAAAATCGACAGCAGCATTGTAGATGTTACGTGCTTCAGCAACAGCTTTTTCTTGCATCATCTGTTCTACTTTCTTTTGTAACATCTGATTTTGTGCGCTGAGGTTTTCGATAGCCTTAATCAAGTCGCCTGATGTCTTGACGATTTCCTTAATCTTAGCGATTTGTTCCAATTGATTGTCGAGATAGCACATCACATCGTCGCCTGTGACAGCTTCGATACGACGTACGCCTGCTGCGATAGCGCCTTCAGACAAAATCTTGAATGAACCGATGCGACCTGTTGAAGCGATGTGAGTACCGCCGCAAAGCTCGACAGAATATTCCTTATCGAAAGCAACGACTCTCACATGGTCGCCGTATTTTTCACCGAACAATGCCATAGCACCCATGTTCTTAGCTTCTTCGATAGGAACGTTTTCAAATGTATTGTTCAAGACATCTTCTCTAATCTTTTCGTTGACAATCTTTTCAACTTGTTTTATTTCTTCGTCTGTCATCTTTGAGAAATGGCTGAAGTCGAAACGAAGTCTTTCGTCATTTACCAAAGAACCTTTTTGCTCAACATGGTTACCCAAGACTTGACGTAATGCAGCGTGCATCAAGTGTGTTGTTGTGTGGTTAGCTTCGATTTTTCTTCTTCTCTTAACATCGATTGTTGCAACGAAGTCAGCCTCTGGTTCTTGAGGAATCATATCGGTGATATGGATGATAAGGTCGTTTTCTTTAACAGTATTCAAGACCTTAACCACTTCGTTTTCTGATGTAAGAGTACCGATGTCGCCAACTTGACCACCCATTTCAGCGTAGAAAGGAGTTTGATCTAAAACGATTTCGTAATGTTTCTTGTTCTTAGCGACGACTTCTCTGTAACGCATGATTTTAGAAGTCGTTGTCAATTCGTTATAGCCTTTAAATTCAGTTGCTTTGTCATCTTCAACGACAACGATCCAGTCGCCTGATGATTTCTCAGCTGCCTTACGTGAGCGGTTCTTTTGTTCTTCCAAGTTTTTCTTAAATCCATCCATATCGACAGTGAGACCTTTTTCTTCTGCCATAAGGTTTGTCAAGTCAACAGGGAAACCATAAGTATCAAACAATTCGAAAGCGAAAGCGCCGTCGATGACTTTTGAGTCAGGATTTTGTTCAACGTAAGACTCGAAACGACGGATACCTTGTGACAATGTTCTCAAGAAAGAAGCTTCTTCTTCTTTGATAACCTTAGCAACGAGTTCTTGTTGTGACTTCAATTCTGGATATTGTTCGCCCATTTCTTGTACGAGAACAGGTAAGATTCTATATACAAATGGTTCTGTGAATCCTAAGAATGTGTAGCCATAACGTACGGCACGACGCAAGACGCGACGGATGACATAACCGGCGCCGTTGTTTGAAGGAAGCTGGCCATCGGCGACAGCGAAGCTGACTGCACGTAAGTGGTCGGAGATAACACGCATTGCGATGTCAACCATTTCTTCTTTGCCGTATTCTTTGCCAGAAAGTTCAGCAACTTTATCGATTAAAGGAGTGAAGACGTCGGTGTCGTAGTTTGACTTTTTATTTTGGATGACGCGGACGAGACGTTCAAATCCCATACCTGTGTCGATGTGTTTCGCTGCGAGGTTCACGAGGCTGCCGTTAGCCATGCGGTTGAACTGCATGAACACGAGGTTCCATATCTCAATGACTTCCGGATTATCTTTATTGACGAGTTCTTTACCATCGACAAGTTTGCGTTGTTCTTCGTCGCGGATGTCGATGTGGATTTCTGAACATGGACCACAAGGACCTTGGTCACCCATTTCCCAGAAGTTGTCTTTTTTGCTTCCGTATATGATTCTTGACTCGTCGATATGTTCTTTCCAAAATTCAAAAGCTTCGTTATCTGGTTCTAAATTATCTTTAGCATCACCGCCAAATACAGTGACATATAATTTATTTTTGTCTATCTTTAAAACTTCTGTGAGAAATTCCCAAGCCCAAGCGATAGCTTCTTTCTTGAAATAATCGCCGAATGACCAGTTGCCCATCATCTCGAACATGGTGTGATGGTAAGTGTCGCGACCTACTTCTTCAAGGTCGTTGTGTTTTCCTGATACGCGAAGACATTTTTGAATGTCGGCTACTCTGTTTGACTTATATTGAGCATTGCCCAAGAAAACATCTTTAAACTGATTCATGCCTGCATTGGTGAACATCAATGTAGGGTCGTTCTTGACAACGATAGGAGCTGAAGCTACTACGAGATGTTGTTTTGATTCAAAAAAATTTAAGAAACTGCTGCGAATTTCACTTGCTTTCATATATAATAATGTGTTAAATTTTAATCAAAAAAAATTTTTGCAAATTTAGTTTAAAAATATATTATTTTTGCACAACAAATGGAATATTTTTCATTTATTTCCAAAATTAACACAATGGCTAAAAAGAAATATATATTCAACCCTCAAACTCTTGAATATGAAGAATATAAGATTTCGGGAAAGAAGAGGTTCCGTAATGTTATATTGTATCTTTTATCAACGAGTGTCACTGCATTAATTTTTGTTGTCTTGGTTATGAATTTTTTCGACTCGCCAACAGAGAGAATGCAAAGTCGCGAGATAGAATATCTTAAATTGCAATATGAAATCATAAACGACAAGATTGACAATCTTGACTTGTTGATGAGCGAGATGCAAGACCGCGACGACAACATTTACCGAATGATTTTTGAAGCCGACCCAATACCTTCGTCAGTGAGAAAAGCAGGCTACGGCGGTTCTAACCGCTACGTCGCTTTAGACGGTTATGTCAATTCAGATATGGTCGTCAACACAGCTAAGAGAATAGATGTCCTTTCAAGTCAGATTTATGTTCAGTCAAAATCTTTCGATGAGATTTACGAGTTGGCGAAAAACAAATCTGAAATGTTGTCATGCATTCCGGCCATCATGCCTGTAAAAGGAACTGACATCTACAGAATATCATCACATTACGGACAACGTACCGACCCGTTTTATAAGGTAACTAAATTTCATGGCGGCATCGACTTCAGCGGTCCTGTCGGCTTGGGAATCTACGCTACAGGCGACGGCGTTGTAGTAAAAGTTGAAAAAAGCAAAAGCGGCTACGGCAACAACGTGGTTATCGACCACGGTTATGGTTACAAAACACGTTACGCTCACCTCAATACTATCAAAGTAAAAAAAGGTGAAAAAGTAAAAAGAGGACAAGAAATAGGTCTGTTGGGCAATACCGGAAAATCGACAGCACCTCACCTACACTACGAAGTCATTAAAAACAATAAGACTGTCAACCCTATTAATTTCTTCTACAACGACTTGACTCCGGAAGAATATGACAAGATTCTTGAATTGTCACAACTTCCTTCACAAACCATGGATTGATTATGAGTGACGAAAAATTATATTACCGCATTGGCGAAGTCGCCGAGATGTTTAACGTAAACGCTTCTTTGATTCGTTATTGGGAAAGCGAATTTTCCGTATTAAGACCTCGCAAAAGCACCAAAGGCAACAGAATGTTCACTCAACGTGACCTTCGTTATCTACGCATGATTTACCAGCTCGTGAAGGTTCAGGGTTACACATTACAAGGAGCCAAAGACGCTCTCAAGAAAGACTTCGACCAATTAGAAAGAAAGACTACAGTCTTGATGACATTGGAAAAAACCAAGGAATTTTTGTTGGAACTCGATAAAGAGTTGGAGAAAAAGACTACAAGTCCACAAGACAACAAGACAACAAGATAGGAATATCATTTTTTCACTCGCAAAAACGCAAAGAAACCTGTAGAGATGCGTCAATGCAACATGCTATTAAACGCATTGACACGCATTCTACATGGGGTGCGGCAAGTTACTGAGTTGCTAAGTCTATAAGTCAGTGTCAGATTTCAAAGTTCAGAGTAAAAGTTTTATTTTTTGTTAATAATTATTATATTTTTTTATCTTGACAAAAAGCTTGGTTTATTGTATTTTTGCAGAAAATTATGAAACTATATGAGCCTTGGATTTACAATAAATAAGGAAAAAAATGGTGTACTTTTAGCGTATATCACCAATTCTATTTCCAATATAAATCTCCGCAAATTATTAAAATTGGTTTATCTTATTGATGAAAAATTTATGGAATCAAGAGGTTTTCCACTCACTTGGTTTGATTATTACGCTTGGGAGAAAGGACCAGTCGCTCCTGAGATATATGAGATTAAAAACGGAGTTTTTTCTGATTATGTAGAATGCTTCAAAAACGAAAATGAAAAGAATATCGTAAGGGCATCTATTCAAAACAAACATCAAAATCTCAAAAAAACAGATATTTTCAGTCAATTTGAAATGAGTATTATTGATGATATTATATCAAAATACAAAGATAAGACCGCCGACGAACTTTCAGAAATAACTCACGAAGAAAATTCACTATGGTCTACTATCATAAGAGAAAGCAATGTCATTTTTATTGACGGCAAATCGGATATACCAATACCTTTAACCAAGCTTATCGAAGGAAATACTGAAAAAGAAGAAACCTATAATGAAGCATTAGAATATATGCAATTTTGCAATACAATATAAATAAAATGTTAAGAACCAAAAACATCGTATACGGCTTTTGCTCATATACGACACCAAAGAAACCAAAATATCTTATTTCCCTATATCGAAGTGAAGATTTGAACATCGTAGCTGTTTTTACAACATCTAAAAAACGTTCTGGAACACCATCACCAAAACATGGCGGAAATAAAAGAAACGGTATAATAACTTCATACGTTTTTGAAGCAAACAAACCTATTGGTAAGAAATATCTAAGTGACGAAACTTTTAGTTTCCCATTAGAGACAACTATTCCTTTTGACTATTGTTTTATAGAAAACACTCAAGAAAAAATACTAAAATCATTTGAAAACCCTCATGTTGTTGGAATTCTTTCTGATGAAGAATATATCGAGATAATTTACAATTTTCTCCATAGTCCTCTTACACCTGAAAAATACAGAAAACTATTTGACAAGATTTTATCCGAATATTACTCTTACTAAAAAAAGGGTAATGTTGCCAAAAATATCACAAAAGAGAACGGACTACGGACTTTGGGTATGCATCGATAAAACTCTGCGTTCCTCTGCGCCTCTGCGAGAGAAGACCTTAATTTCTGTCGTGCCTACGGCGCTATTAGAGTTCAGAGTTCTTCATTATATTTTTATAAATAAAAAATTCTCTTTATATCTAAAACTTTTATTTTTTTGCAGAAAGTTTTAAATATGAAAAGAAGACAATGTTGTATCTTCTAATACGATAGCCGAATATATGGACATACTTTGTGCTACATATATGATAGATAAAGTAAAACGTTACGACATCAAAGGCAAGAAACTATTTGAACAACAAGACAAATTTTATTTTGAAGACCTTGGATTTTTTAAGTTAACTCTTCATCAAATAATTCTTCACATAATCCATCACTCCGTCTTCCAAAGAAGTGAATTCTTTGTCGTAACCAGCGTTTCTCAGTTTATCCATATTCGCTTCTGTGAAGTATTGGTATTTGTCTCTTATATCTTCAGGAATGTCGATAAACTCGATATTGACGTCTTTTCCCATCGCCTTGAAAGTGTTAGCCGCCAAGTCATAGAAACTACGAGCTTTGCCTGTTCCTAAGTTATAAATACCACTTTTTAGGCTGTTGGCTGTTGGCTGTTGGCTGCTGGCTATCATAAAAATAATGACAGAAGCAATATCTTTCACATAAATAAAATCGCGCAATTGCTGTCCGTCGGCAAAATCTGGACGATGTGAACGGAAGAGTTTCACCTTTCCCGTAGCATTTATCTGGTTGAAAGAATGGAAAATGACCGACGCCATTCTTCCTTTGTGATATTCGTTTGGGCCATAAACATTGAAAAACTTCAAGCCTGCCCAGAATGGAGGTTGTTTTTCCTGTTTCAAGATCCATTTATCGACTTCGTTTTTAGAGCGTCCGTAAGGATTTAACGGCTGCAATTTCTCAACAACATCATGACTGTCGTCATAACCTAATTCGCCATTTCCGTAAGTCGCAGCAGAAGAAGCATAAACCAAAGGAATCTGATATTCTGAACATAAAGCGAACATCGTCTGTGTATAATCGACATTCAACTTCAAGAACACATTCCAGTCGAATTCTGTGGTGTCGGTACGCGCTCCAAGATGAACGACGAAATCCACATCTTCATGATTTTCTTTAAACCAGTCAAAGAAGACATTTCTATCAACCAAAGCCTTATAATTTAAGTCGATATAATTTCTCTCTTTTTCTTTCTTAGAAAAGTCATCGACGAGAATCAAATCGTTATATCCTTTATTGTTAAGTTCCGAAGCAACAATGCTGCCAATGAAACCCGCTGCACCTGTTATGACTATCATAATATAATTTTAATTGTAGAGACGTGTCAACAACCCATATTCTATTTATGGTGTTGTTGACGCGTCTTTACTAGATTATTCATTTCGTGTCTTAATATAATTACGCCATTTGTCCAATACAGCCACCATATCTTTTGGCAGTTCAGAATCGAAGTACATTTCTTTTCCTGTTGTTGGATGAATGAAACCAAGAATCTTGGCATGCAGACAATGACGAGGAATTTCTCTAAAACAGTTTTCTATAAACTGACGATATTTGGAGAATGTAGTACCTTTTATTATAGTGTCGCCGCCGTAGAGATAATCGTTGAAAAGCGGATGACCAATATGTTGGAAATGCACACGAATCTGGTGTGTTCTTCCTGTCTCGAGGCGACATTCCACCAAAGTGACGTAATTGAAATGTTCGAGCACTTTATAATGTGTCACTGCCGACTTTCCTTGAGAGCCGTCGGGATAAACAGCCATCGCAACTCTGTCTTTAGTGCTGCGGCCGATATGACCTTCGATAGTTCCTTCTTCTTCTGTGAAATCGCCCCAGACGAGAGCCTGATAGCGACGTGTTATGCTGTGTTCAAAGAATTGTTTCGCCAACACCGTCTGCGCTGTTTCGTTCTTAGCAACAATCATCAGGCCTGTGGTATCTTTATCGATACGATGCACCAAATAGCCGAAGCCATTCTCCACATTTTGATTTGTATTCTTAAAATGATAAGCCAAGGCATTCAATAATGTTCCGTCAAAATTGCCATGACCAGGATGCACCACGAGTCCGGCTTGTTTATTAATAATGATGACATCATCATCTTCATAAACTATTTCAAGAGGAATATTTTCAGGAGTTATTACGACTTCACGAGGAGGATATGAAAGCACTATAGTAACAACATCATTAGGTTTAATTTTATAATTCTGTTTCACGGAATTGCCGTTCACGAGTATGCTTCCTGCCTTAGCTGCATTCTGAATCCTGTTGCGAGATACGTTCTCCATACGATTCTGCAAGAACTTATCTATTCGCACTAACGATTGTCCAGGATCGGCTACTATACGAAAATGTTCAAATAGCTCTGTATTTTCTTCCGCTTCATCTTGATAGTGACCAACAAAATCTTGTTTCTTTGCACTTTCTTCTATATCTTCAAATCTTTCTGTCATAATCATTTAGAAATCACAAATTTTTCTGTATATGATTTTCCTTCATCTGTAATAACTCTTATCATATAAAGTCCGTTCGACAAATCATTTATGTCTAAATTGACATCATTTCTAAATTGTTTCATCAATCGGCCTGTCATATCGAAAATCAAAACTTCTTCACACGACTGAGCTGGCAACTCGCTAATATTGATTACGTCTTTTGAAGGAACAGGATAAAGTCCTAATCTATTGACGCTCTTTGGTTCTTCATCTATAATGTAGTCGTTGCCAAGTACAGGACGAATCATCAAAGAACCTTTCATGACACTGTTTTCCCAACCGTCGCCTGTCTCGAAGAAATTATATTGCTGATTGTCTGTTGATGTATCAAAACCGATATTGATGCTTTCTCTTGAATGTTGCATTATTCCAACATAAATGATTCCATTAACTTTCAAGACTTTATCGAACGGATAATAAGCGAATTTGTAAATTTCTTCTTCGTCCCAAATCGGTCTTTGATTTTTAAGTCTATAATATTCATTTCCTGGTTTTCCGTTATTGTCATTCCACACAACGATATCGAAGAAATCATAGTTGGCATCGTTGTGAGTTCTGTTGAAAAGGAGCTGTACTCCGCACAATGTATCTGGCATTGAGACAGAGAATTGTGTTGCAAAATATGAATCATCAGGAACAACGCCATAACCTCTTTCCGGAGTGCCGTCATCGTAAGCGTAATAATCCGAGAAACGTTGAACACCTCTCATAGTATCGCCTTTTACATCAGGCAGATTTGTTTCTACATTGATAATGTGAGTGATAAGAAATGATGCTGTATCAACTGAGTTATCCATTTCAAAAAGAAAATTTTTAAGATGAGGACAAGCCTGTGTTGCATTGCTGCCATTGCAATCTTGGAATCCGTTATTTGCATAAGGCGACAGATAACATTCATCACTTGTATAATCGAAAGTCCAGTCATTAGACATATTTTCTATGTGACATGAATATTGCGTATCGTAGCCAACAGAATCCAAATTAGCAATAAACATTTGAAAATCAGTTGCCATTGCCACTGTAGGATTACTTTTATATTGTCGATAAGGCATTGATTGGTAACGTTTTAACAAAGAAGGTGATTTCTCAGAAAATGTCACCAAAGGGAAAGTTGTCTCTTTGTATGAACGATTTTTGTCAAAATAAATAAAGTCAATGTTCCAATTATCAACATTGCTTCTGTCGTTAGGATACATTGAAGAAGGCATCGTTGCATAATTATAGAACAAAACTACAATATCATTTTTAAAATAAACCTCGTCCTTGACAGGTATCATCACTTGTTTAAAATATTGATTATCATTATCCAACATAAATGAATCGAGTGACATTCCAGGCGAGCTCCAGATATGATTCCATATCATTTCTGTATAAAAAACGGTATCACAAGGAAGTGCAACTTTTTTCAAGGAATCTGCCATAGTGTATTGACTTGCCGAAATTGCATACATATCCTGATTACAAGAAGTATTGATGTCGTGATATAAAATATCGCCGATATGAATAGTATCGACTTGCATATAATCAAGCATATCAGCAATTAAAATCGAATCGTATTCTATTCTGAACGTGTCGATTGCGTAACCGAACATTAAAACTAAAGAATCGTTCAACTCAGGAGCGTCGCCATTGCCTTGAGGCTGATAATAAAAACTGAAATAAAGAGAATCGGCAGGACTTAATTTCTCTCCGTTTTCGGCAACAAGACTTATTGGTTTAGAAATCAACGAATCAGCCACGAAAGGAGAGCTGCTCGCATGAGAATAAACTTTTCCGGTCTCATCGACGGCGTCTAATGTCGCTGCGTTAAAATTTGTTGGGAACAAAGGAAAACCGGAATTAACCAAAACGCTTCTGTTTTGCCATTTGGCAGCGTCAGGATATGTCTGAGTCTCTGTAAAATCATCGAAAAAAGGTAATCTCAACGACGATTCCAACATTCTCTTCTCAGCGTTTTTATGAGGCTTCAACGAATATGAAAAGCCGCTGAGATATTCTTGAGCATTGGCGCTCAATCCAACAAGAAATATTATTGCAAAAATTATGATTTTCTTATTCATAAAAATAATCGTTTTCTAATTCATTTTCAAACATTTCATTATACAACGAATCGATGTTTAAAGTATCATCGCGATGAATATATTCGAAGAAATCTTTTTCCAAAACTATATTCTTGTCATATTCACGACTTATAGAATCGTATTTAAACAATCGATGTGTTATTATATAATCAAAACTATCTGTTACATATTTAATTGTATCGTCGGAAAGTTTTTTCTTTTTCATGACAGAGAGAATAGAATCTTTTTTGAACAATTCTCTTCCGTATGAATAAAAATCAAATTGATTTTCAGAACGATACCAAACGTCAACCGTTGAACCTAATGTTATAAGAGTTTGTATATCGTAGGCAGGTTCCATCTTATAAACTTTCAATTTGCTTTCATCTTCTTCAAAATCCATGAATATTTCTTTTCCGATATTAAGGGACGCTTCATGCAAAAGATTTTTAACATTATCTTTTTTGACGGTCAGCAAATTAGGAAGATGAGTTTTTTTATCGTCTCTGCCGTAACCTACAAGAAGTTTCACGGCACTGCCTTTGACTATTTCATTACCCGGCTCAATAATTTCACCATTAAATTTTTGTTCAACCACAGCATTTTTTGCAAAATGGTCAACATATTCAAGTTCACTCACTTTCAATCCATTAGACTTCAACAAAACCATCGCTTGACGCAAGGAAAGGTTTCTAAGGTTAGGCATGCTAACTTTTTCTGGAGCTTCAGAGACTTTGATATAATACAAGTTACGACCTTTTTTAACATTAGAATTTGGCAATGGATCCTGCTGAAAGAAAGAGCCTTCCGGAAGATTTTTAGCATAAACGCTGTCTAACATCACGAAATGGAAGACGTCGGCATATTGTTCAAGAATCGAGTCGCAGTTTTGACCAACAAAATCAGGGACTACAATCTCATCTCCATGACGAGTATATGAGTCAAGAGAGACAAATACTGCTTCTATTATAATGATAATCAATGCGATTATTATCAGCATATTTATATAAAATGCCCTTTGGGTCAGAAAATTGAAGGCTTTCATTTATTTTTAATTTTAAATTACAAAAATAACGACGTTTTTACTAATTTTGATGCCACAAAGATAACTATTTTAATTTTTTTATAGAAGTATTAATATGAGAAAGATTGCAATTATTTGTGGAGGTTACTCCGGCGAGTACGAAATTTCAATAAAAAGCGCTAAAGTTGTTAAAAGTCATTTAGATTCAAATATTTACGACTCATATCTTATCGTAATTAAACGAGGCGACTGGTATTGTCTTACCGACGACGACACACAGATTCCCGTCGATAAGAATGATTTTTCAATAAATATTGACGGCAAAAAAATCACTTTCGATGCTGTTTTCAATGCTGTTCACGGCATTCCTGGTGAAAACGGTGAGATATTAGGATATTTTGAAATGTTAAATATTCCTTACACTTCTTCTAATTTCACCACATGCGCATTGACTTTTAACAAAGATTTAACGAAAGTAGTTGCATCTGCTCATGGAGCGACAGTATCACCTTCAATAACAATCAACAAGGGCGATGTCATTGAAAAAAATGAAATTATCGACGAACTTGGCCTTCCTTTGTTTGTTAAACCAACATGTAACGGTTCAAGTGTTGGTGTAAGCAAAGTCAATACCGCCGACGATTTCGACAAAGCAGTTGAGACTGCTTTCAATGCCGGCAATCAGATTATGTTCGAGAAATTCGTTAAAGGTCGCGAACTTGCATGCAGCGTGATAGAGCACAAAGGCAAAATGATGGTTCTTCCTCTGACAGAGATAGTTAGCAAAAACGAATTTTTCGATTACGAAGCAAAATATACAGCAGGAAAATCTGACGAGATAACACCAGCCGATTTGGAAGAGTTGGAAGAAATAGAGGTAAAAGCAACATCAGCTATGCTTTATGAAAAATTCGGCTGCAAAGGATTTGCTCGTTTCGACTATATTCTCAACGAAGAAGGCTTGTTCTTCATCGAAGTGAACATCGTTCCGGGAATGTCGGAGGCAAGCATAATGCCAAAACAAGCCGCTGAAATGGGAATCTCATTAGGCAAGCTCTTCGGCATGACGCTCGAGAACATTTTGTAATGAATTAGAATAGAAGTTAGGATTTAACTTATTGACTTTTATGAATAAAATAAAGGCTTTCATAAAACCTATCGCTGGCATTTTGGCCGCATGTGCATTGATATATTTCTTTCCAGATATATTTTTGTATTTCGCAATAGCCATTATTTTGTCAATGTTGGGACGCCCGTTGTGCGAGCGTATCAAGAAATTTCACATCAAGAAATTTCATCTTGGCGACGCAGCATCTGCTGTCATCACAATGTTAGCTATGTTTTTTATTTTTTCACTTATTTTCTTCATAATTATTCCGTTAGTTAATAAGGAAATTCTGATTTTATCCCAAATAGACACTAATGCCATCGTTGAATATTTTGAGCAGCCTTTGGAGAAAATATACAATCTTCTCATTCAATACAATATCATTCGTCCAGAAGAAGACATCCTTAAAACGATAGAAGGCAAACTATATTCAATAGTCAGCTGGGATAACTTCAGCAGCGTTTTAAACATCATAGTTTCAATGACTAGTTCATTAGTTGTTGGAATATTCTCCACAATATTTTTAACATTTTTCCTTTTGTGCGACCCCAACATCGTCCATAACATTTTCATGGCCATCACTCCTGACAACAAGACAAACAGCATGAAAAACATACTCCACGATTCAAGAATCATGCTTACAAGATATATGTTCGGTTTGATTTCAGAAGTGCTTTGCATGATGATATTGATATTCATTGGACTATCGATATTTGGCATAGAAAACGCCTTTATCATCGCTGTCATGGGCGGACTTATGAACATAATTCCGTATCTTGGACCTTTGATGGGTGGAGCATTAGGAGTCACAATTGGAATAATATCAAACCTTGGCATCGGCACTTACGACTTGATTCTATCTAACTCATTAGAAATCATCAGTGTTTTCGTTATCGCCAACCTTATCGACAATTTTGTCTTACAGCCGACAATTTATTCAAAAAGCGTTTTCGCTCATCCGATAGAAATATTTTTGGTAATATTGATGGCTGGCAATATAGGCGGTGTTGTCGGAATGATAATAGCTATTCCATCTTACACACTTATAAGAATAGTGGCAAAACAAATGTTAAGCGAGTTTAAATTCATTGAATTATTAACAAAAAAATTAGATATTGAGAAAAAAGCATAAAATAAACATATATGAGAAAATTAGTACTAACCTTAACAGCAATTTTATTTTTGTGTAACATAGGTTTTTCACAAAACACTATCGACCCTGTGTTACAAGAAGTTTTAAATCAAAAGGGCGATGAAATGATTGATGTCAACATCATTTTCAAGTCGCAGATAAATCCGAAAACGCTTCAACAAAGAGCGATGAAAATCTCTGACAAAGAAACGAGACGCAATATTCTTGTCGATGAGCTTAAACATTTTTCAGAGAAGGAACAAAGAGACGTCATGTCTATTCTTGAAGCGGAGAAAAGAAACAACAAAGTAAGCGACATCAAGAGTCATTGGCTCTCAAACGCCATCAGCTGTAAAGTATCTCGCGATGTCATTTATCTTCTTTCTAAACATAACGACATAGAGCTTATAGGTTATGATGAGATGAGATATATGACATACGACTGCATCACAGAAGATGTCGTTGACGACAGCAAAGACATGGATTTGACCGACAATATCCTTATGGTCAATGCCGACAAAGTTTGGGATATGGGTTACACTGGCAAGGGCGTTCTCGTCGCTGTCCTCGACTCTGGTGTCAACTACAATCACCTTGACTTGGCAGATCATTTATGGGACGGAGGTTCACAATATCCTCATCATGGATATAACATCATCGGCAACAACGACGACCCAATGGACATTTTAGGTCACGGCACGCACTGTGCAGGCACTATCTGTGGTGATGGCACCTCAGGAATCAGAACAGGCATGGCTCCCGATGCCACACTCATGTGCATCAGAGTCCTCGACGACTACGGATACGGCTATGCCAGTGATTTCAACACAGGAATGGAATTTGCCGTTGAAAATCAAGCCGACATCATCAGCATGTCGCTCGGTCTCATGAGTGCCAGCGTCAGCGACAAGACCATGTTGCGCAATTCTTGTGTCAACACTTTGCAACTCGGTGTTGTAGCCGCTGTAGCAGTAGGCAACGACGGACAGATGGCAATGGTTCCTGTGCCTAACAACGTCAGAACTCCTGGCAACTGTCCTCCTCCATGGCTTCATCCTGACCAAGAAGTCAATGCAGGAGCGCTCTCATGCGTAGTAGCAGTAGGAGCTATCGACTATAATGAAAACATGTATGAAAACGGTTCTAAAGGCCCTGTCACCTGGACCGACACACCGTTCAACGATTATCCTTACAACCCTAACATCGGCTTGATACGTCCCGACATTTGTGCCCCTGGCGTAGGAATAAAATCATTAGACCACGACAGCAACGACGGCTATAACCTCAAAACCGGCACTTCGATGGCGACACCTTGCGTGGCAGGCGTGATGGCTCTCCTCCTCGAAAAACAAAACGAACTCAGCCCAGCAGAATTATGCATGACAATAGAGACAACAGCCAAGAAACTCACCGAGACAAAAAGCAACCTCACCGGTTCCGGTCTCATCGACGCTTTCAACGCCATAATGAACGTAAAAAAAGGCGACCTCTATTATTCTGAAATCCTTATCAACGATGAAGAAGGAAACGACAACGGAAATATCAACACCGGTGAAAATGTCAAAATTAACATCAATATCACCAACGAATCTGAGAATGAATATAACAATATCAAAGCTGTCTTATCTTCTAAAGACGACTTCGTTAATATTATTGATAACGAGGCTTTCATCAGTAATATCGGAGCTAATGGAGAATACAACATCACCGACGAATTCTCATTCTCTGTAGAAGAAGGTACATCTTGCAAGACTGAACTCAAATTCGACATCGATTTTTATAACGAAAACAACGAAAAAATTTCTTCATTCAGCTTCAAGCTTAATGTTCATGGCTACGACTTGGAATTCTCTGCTTTTACAATAGAAAACGACGATAACGACAACGGCATTCTCGAAGCCGGAGAGACTGCCGATTTAGGCATCATAATAAACAATTTCGGAAATGAAATAGCTTTGGAAATTAACGGCGCTTTATCGAGCAGCAGCGATTTGATTACCATCAACAACAACGCAGCATCGTTCAATTCATTAACTAATGACTATTCTTCAACGGCTTATTTCAACGTCACATTGTCAGAAAATGTCGAAGATATTTACAATATCCCTTTAATTCTCAGCACGACAGATTTATACGACAACACAAAAGAACTTGAATTGAATTTTGCCAACGCATGCGATGTCATCTTTGAACTCAAAGACGCATACGGCGACGGTTGGAACGGTGCTTCTTTGACGGTGAAATTCGATGACGGCACAGCAGACCAATCTCTTACAATTCAAAACGGATATTCTGATACATTTACCATCAACGTCAAGGCTAATGTTGAAGTAACACTTGAATGGGAGAAAGGCGAATACGACTCAGAGTGCAGCTTCAGCATCAAGAACAGCAACGGAAAAAACATATACTCCAGCACTGGATTCGATAAAGGCGAGTTCCTCTTTTCATGGGTTAACGAATGTTCATGCTTAAACGATTATTTCACAATGTGTGATGCCGTTGAAAACCTCGTAGGCGAACAAAATCAAAACATCATAGAATTAAGCTGGGACAATGCAGAGAATGCTATATCATACGACATATATCGTGGAACAAGATTCATGGGAACCACAAACGAGACATCTTTCACAGATGACTACAAGTTGAAAGACGGAACTTATTTGTATAATGTACAAGCCAATTACGATGATGACTGCAAAGGATTATTATCAACAACAGAAGTTATATTCAGCACTGAGTCGGTGGTAGAAAATGAGTTCATCAACGCTTCTATTTTCCCAAATCCAAGCAATGGCGAGTTCACCGTCAAATGTGATAATATGACACATATTTTGATTTATAACGTTATTGGTTCTTTAGTAAAAGACATTGAAACAAACGCCGACAATTATGTTGTTAAAGGATTAAAGTCAGGAGTTTATTTCGTCAATATCAGAAACAACGACAACAATATCATCAAGAAAGTTGTCGTAAGATAAAAATGATAATATTGTCAAAATTTACTACAAGTCTCGTTTAGAGGCTAAAGTTTTCAGGCAGGCGGTTGAAGTGTGAAGCTCGCAACCGCCTGTTTTTATTTATCGTCGCTAAGCGTTAGGGATTGAAGCGGCATCCTTTTGGAGCGGAGCGGAAAAAGATATAGCGG